>PGYH01000002.1 GCA_002839575.1 Methanomicrobiales archaeon HGW-Methanomicrobiales-6 | reverse complement strand
CCCTCCCCTGAAACCCCTCCCCCCTCTCGGCGATAGCCACTACGGTCCGGTTAATCTGGCTCTTTATAACTTCCTGTTAATTCCGGAGTTTGAGCACCTTCAGGTGCGACGAATGCAAGTACCGAGGAACGGTGTTCCCTGGGAGTGCAATCTGAGTACTGAAGGTTTGGGAGTTTTTTAGTTGATCTGAAATCCGTGGATGGGCTCTTTGACTGACCGGGATCAGACTCCCCCCTCCCTGTTCCCGCTTGCCGTGGCGATATCTGGTAGGAATCTGCAGCTGGGATTTCCTGCCAGGAAGGCCCCGGAATGCCCTCAAGCAGCCCCCGTGCGGCAACTTCCTCTCATACCACCGCCCCGGCTTACACCGCTCAACCCGGAGCCATGCCCCACACCGGCAATCCCCGGCGCACGAATAAGGAAAAAAGAGTGTCTATTCCGCGACGAACTCTTTGAGCAACTCAAAGAGGTATTTCTGCACCTCTTCGACGACCTCTCTCTTGCCGCGGAACGCAATCAGTTCTCTTGTGTCCCCGTCCATGTTCGCAAACGACATCTTCTGTGGTCGCCGCACCACTTCCACGTCGTACTTCTCGACGACGTCGTAGATCATCTTCCGGGGCACGCCCGGAGGGACGAGCATATCGTAGAGTTCTTCTTCAGCCATGATTACCAGATCCTACTTTCCTATTTTGATCCGGCGAGACATAATACATGGCCCTCCCCGCACCCCGCCGAGCGGAGCCTTCGGTTTCCCGAGAGAATTCATGCACCTGCCCATCAGTGCCGCCCCCCGGGCAAGGCCGTCGTCGACAAAGACCAGATGGTCGTTCGGGGTGTCGTAGAGGTTCCGTTCCGTTACGCCCTTGAGGATATACTCGGGCTTCCTCCCCGAGATCGCCGCCCGCCCGGTGAACCCGATCGACGAGTTCGGCGGGACCATCCCTCTCTCGACGGCGACATCAATGAGCCGGAGCGCCATCCTCGCGCAGACCAGGTCGACGACCTCGGTCAGCATGCCCATGCCGTGCTTCTCGTGAATCTCGCGCCCGATCGCCTCGAGATCCGGCATCTCGCTGCCGTTGACGCCCGAGTCGCACCCGATGAGGGCAACGCCCGACCTGTCGGCCACCTCCGCGCAGACCGGGACCCGCCCGAACCTTGTCCGGTCGGGCGGGACGATCCGGATATCGATGTGCTCGTGGCACCGGTCGACGTACTCCTCGACGACGGAACGCTTCCTGCCCCCGAACGTGCCCTTGATGCTGTGGTCGCCGAAGAGGTCGAGAGCCGTCCCCGTCCGGCCCTTTACGAGCCCGGTGCCGCGGACGATCGCATCCGGTATGGCACCTGCAAGCCCGCAGAAGTTCCCGACCGTCTGGGCGAACGGGTTCGGGTTATCGCGGGCGACGTCGCTCGTGATCCGGCCGTCGAGCGTCGTCCCGAAGTCGATGGATATGCAGGGGTTCCGGAAGTCGACCGCCGTCCATTTAGCGCCCTCCTTGATGCCTGCCATCGCAAGTTCGCCTTCCATCTCGTTTGCCACCATCTCGACACCCGTACACCCGACCGGCGGCACGACGCCGGCCACCGCACCGACGAAGACCAGACGGTCGGCAAACGAGAACTGCCGGAGTTTTGGGGGGAGGTTGTCGATCGACATCGGCGGCGTCATCTTTCGCGGGGGAACCCCCGCGGCGAGGCAGCCGTTTGCAAGGGCAATAACGAAGTCTCCTACCTGGTCGGGAGAGTCCATCGCCGCCACGACACCGGTGCTCCTGACGACGAAGTCCAGGTCATCCTTGATGCTCAGGTGAGCGTCATTATGGCACTGAATCAGGGTGTCGCGCACCAGTTCCGTAACCGACTCCCGCGTCAACTCCGTACCGTCCAGGGTTTTTCCGAAGATGGTTTCGCCCGGTAATGGCTGCCGGACATCCCGGCTCATGGTCACGGTCTTGTTGATGACATAGGACCTGCCGGTTTCGAGATTCGTGCCGGTCAGGATGCACTTTGTCGTGGTATTGCCCATCTCAACAGACGCCACGATAAAGTAGGGCTTCACCCGGTACTCGGGAACACCCGTGCCCGGCCCGTGGGAGAGCGATGGCGGAGGCGGGCTTTCGACGATATGCGGTGTAGGTTTGAAAAAGCGCTCCAAAAAGCGGGCACACATAGTAGTCTTTTCCTCGTCTCCCACTTTATATCTTTCCATGCAGCCATACGGTACTCAGAACCCGGAGAACCGGCGGAACCCCGCAAGAAGTTGTCCTTGCGGTCAAGGAGCGGGATGCCGGCTTCCTGAGTCGTTTATGGCTATTCAGACAGCGGTTTGATGGTTAAGGCATGCGGTTACATGCCGGGAGCAGTCATCGCAAAACGCCCGGCCCTGCCGGTTCCAGCAGAGCGCTTATATATCGATAGCACGGATAACCACATTACCGGACTGGTTGCGGCGCTTCGTCGCGCCCGTTCCGCTTCCAGGGAGAGGTGAACCGTATGGTTGCGCTTTCAGGTGAGATTAAGGAGATATTTACCAAAACCAAAGTCATGCCAATGGCCACGGCGTCAAAGAGCGGCGTCCCGAACGTGGCACCGATGGCATCGATACAGCTCGTCGCAGACGACACCGTCTGGATCATGGACAATTACATGGCAAAAACGCTGGATAACCTCAAAGAGAACCCTGTTGTGGCCCTCTACTTCTACGACCAGGATACCAAGCGCTGCTTCCAGGTGAAGGGCGACACGGAGATCAAGACGTCCGGCCCCGATTACGAGAAGTTCCGCGACCAGGTGAGGACGAAGGGCCACCAGTACCCGGCGAAATCGCTCATCGTCATCAAGATCACCGACGTCTTCGAGTGTACGCCGGGAAAAGAAGCCGGGAAGAAGGTGCTGTAGGCACCTCCTTCAACATTTCTTGAGGTTTTTAAGCAGGCGTGCCTGCAGGCCGAAGTAATTCGAGAACCCGACGGCGTGGTTCTGGTCGAGCGTCGTTGAGTCGAAGGAGACAAGGTCGTCGGAGTAGAGCGCTTCGTCCGAGCTCCGTCCAAGCACCTTCACGCTGCCCTTATAGAGGCCGACGTCCACGGTGCCGCTCGCGCGCTCCTGAGTCGTGTCGATGAATGCATTGAGCGCGTGGAAGAGCGGTTCGTGCACGAGCCCCATGTAGGCGAGCTCGGACCACTTATCGTCGACAATGCGCTTGAACGCAAGCTCCGAGCGGGTCAGGACGAGGCGTTCGAGATCGCTGTGCGCCGCAAGGAGGACAGTTGCAGCCGGGTGCTCGTAGATCTCGCGGGCCTTCAGCCCGAGGATTCGGTCCTCGACCATATCGTTGCGGCCGACACCGTTCCTTCCGGCGATCCGGTTCAATTCCCGGATCAGGGCAAGGCCAGGCAGCCTCTGCCCGTTGAGAGCGACCGGTATTCCCTTCTCGAACTCGATACGGATCTCCTCCATCGTGTCGGGCGCATCCTTTGGCGACACCGTCCAGGCGTAGATGTCATCGGGCGGGTGGAAGGCCGGGTCTTCGAGTTTGCCGCCCTCGATGCTCCGGCTCCAGCAGTTCTCGTCGATGCTGTAGGGCTTGTCCTTCGCCACCGTCACCGGAACGTTGTGCTCCTGTGCGTAGCAGATCTCCCACTCGCGGGTCAGGTTCATCTCGCGCATCGGTGCAATGATATCATACCCTGCGGACCTGAAGATGAAGTCGAACCGGAGCTGGTCGTTTCCTTTGCCGGTGCACCCGTGCGCAATCATTGACGCGCCTTCCTGCTGTGCAATCTTTACGATCTCTTCGGCGATCAGCGGGCGGGCAAGCGCCGTGCCCATCGGGTACCCCTCATACGACCCGTTCGCCTTGATCGACGGGAAGAGGCAGTCCGCTACGAACTTCTCCTTCGCATCGATGGTGTAGTGGTTGTCCGCAAGCATCCGGCCTTTCTCAGTTGCCCGGGTTATCTCCTCCTCGGGCTGGCCCACGTCGACTGCAACGGTGACGATCTCGTCGAACCCGTAATGCTCGCGCAGGAGGGGAATACAGATGGAGGTGTCGAGACCTCCCGAAAATGCTAGGACGATTTTTCCCTTTTCCATGGTACTGATCTCCGCGTTCCTCCCTGCCTCACGGCAGGCTGGAGTAATCTACAATGATATGACCTTTCATCCAATAAAAGAAATGGTATGGACGGACGCACCGGCAGGAGGCCCGATCATTCCCTGGTTTTATGCCGGAGGCCAGGACGCGGAGGTCTCGGAGGCGCTGCCGCGGCGATCGCGCGAACCCGGCGCCTGCCTGCGCGGCCGGTGTCACCGGGGACAGGGAGGAGATCCCGGAACCGGAAGAATGGACACTATAGAGAAAATTATCGGCACAATATAGATAAATCGCAGAATACTGGACACCTATACAACCCAGCGTTAAAAAAACGTTAAAATGACTTAAAAATGAAAAGCGTCCAAAAGTATGGGATTTTTAAGGAACCCGAAAATTTAAAGCGGATAACATAGAATACGTGAAGCTGGAGGAGTCCGCCATTTTTGAGAAGATACCCATAGAGGACACAACCATAGAGAACACAACATCGCTGCAACCAATAATCAGCGTAAGGAACCTGACCAAGGTATTCGGCCAGAATTGGGAAAGGGCACTGGAACTCCATAGTTCAGGCCGCACGAAGGACGAAATCTACGAGGAGACCGGATCGACGCTGGCCCTCGATGACGTCTCGTTCGATGTCATACCGGGCGAAACATTCGTCCTGATGGGGCTGTCCGGGAGCGGGAAATCAACGCTCCTGCGCTGCATCAACCGGCTTATCGAACCAACCGAGGGCGAAATACTGCTTGACGGCGAGGACATCGTCGGCATGGGCCAGGAAGAACTCCGAGAGACCCGGCGAAGCAAGCTCGGGATGATCTTTCAGAGTTTCGCTCTCCTCCCGCATAAGACGGTTCTCGACAACGTCGCCTTCGGCCTCGAGATCCAGGGCGTTCCGGCGGAAGAACGGCACACGAAGGCCGAAGAAGTGCTCCAGATGGTGGGGCTCGGCGGTTACGGGGGAAGCATGCCCGACGAACTCTCCGGCGGCATGAAGCAGCGTGTCGGGCTTGCCCGCGCGCTCACCAGCGACCCCGACATCCTCCTGATGGACGAGGCGTTCAGCGCCCTCGATCCCCTTATCCGCAGAGACATGCAGGACGAACTTCTGGACCTCCAGCAACGGCTCGGCAAGACGATCATCTTCGTCACCCACGACCTCGACGAGGCGCTGAAACTCGGCGACCGCATCGCCCTGATGAAGGACGGTGCGATCGTGCAGGTCGGCACACCGGAGGAGATCCTGACAAACCCCGAGAACGCCTACGTCGAGAAGTTTGTCGCCGACGTCGACCTCACGAGGGTTCTCACGGCAAGCGAGGTGATGCGCCGCCCCGAGCCGGTCGCCCAGTGCACCGCGGGCCCGAGGGTTGCCCTGCACCTCATGGAGGAGCACGATATCCCGGGAATATTCGTGATCACGCGCCAGCGCATGCTTCGTGGGCGGGTGACGCTCGACGCCGCCGCCGAGGCCGTCAAGAAGGGCAAGCAGCTCGCTGACATCCTCATCACCGACGTTCCCATCGTGGCTCCCGATGCATCGCTTTCCGACATCATATCGCTGATCGTCGAGAGCCCCTACCCTGTGGCGGTGGTGGACGATACCGGCAGGCTCAGGGGTGTCATATCGCGCGGCGCCATACTCGCCGCTCTGGCACGAAAGGGGGAGGATGTCAATGCAACTGCCTAAATTACCAATTGGAGACGCCATCGAAGCGCTCGTTGACTGGATCGAGCAGTACTTCGGCTGGCTGCTCGACGCCATTAGCGCAGCGCTCGGGTTCCTCATCGGCGGGTTGCAGGATCTCCTGCTCGCCATACCGGCACCGATCCTGATCATCCTCGTAAGCGTGCTGGTCTGGTTTGTCACCCGGCGCGACATCAAACTGGCAGGGCTCACCGCGCTCGGCCTGTTGCTGATCTGGGACCTGCAACTCTGGAACCTGGCCATGCTCACCCTGGCGCTCGTCCTCGTCTCGACGATCGTCGCGCTCGTGATATCGATCCCACTCGGGATCGCAGCCGCAGGAAGCGACACGATCAATGCAGCGCTCCGGCCGGTCCTCGACTTCATGCAGACGATGCCCTCGTTCGTCTACCTCATCCCCGCCGTGATCTTCTTCGGCCTCGGGAACGTGCCGGGCACCATCGCAACGGTCGTCTTCGCGATGCCGCCGGCGTTGCGCCTCACCAACCTCGGAATTCGACAGGTGCCGATCGAACTGATCGAGGTCGCGGACGCCTTCGGCTCCACGGCCCAGCAGAAACTTCTCAAGGTGCAGCTCCCGGTTGCGCTTCCCACCATCATGGCCGGGGTGAACCAGTGCATCATGCTCGCCCTCTCCATGACCGTCATCGCATCGATGATCGGTGCCGGAGGGCTCGGCTATCAGGTGCTCGTGGGCATCCAGCGGGTGGATATCGGCATGGGGTTCGAGGCGGGGCTTGCCATCGTGATCATCGCGATCATCCTCGACCGGATCACACAGAACCTCGTGCCGCAGCGCAACGAGAGGCAGTGACCGGGAAAGGCGGATCGGATCTCACACTTTTTCACGTGTTTCCCGGAAATCAAACAACGGCAGAACGGCGACGTCGTCGGCGCATCGAGAATTATTTCCTGACTATACGCACTTCAAAATTAAGTTTCAAGAAGGCTCCGTTCTTCAAACCGGACCCGCAAAACCTATATACGGTTAGGGCCATAAGTTGACTGGTCAAAATCTGGCCGTTTTGCCCTGGGGTGCAAACACGCCAGGAGTGGCATGTATCGCCACCTCTGCTCTATGTCCGGTCTGTCGGCAAATCGCCGTCCCGGACAGTTCGTGAGAACCCGGAACCCCACACAGCCGGGTTATGAATGTAATCTGCCTGCCTTCTGGCGGGACAAAAATCTACAAGGTGAAATATTATGGTTCGAAAGATTGGAAGCCTGCTCGCACTGATGGGCTTAATTCTGACGCTCTGCCTCTTCTCTGCCGGCTGCACCGGTACGGAGCCGGCCGAGGCAAAGGAAGTCAGTATTGGGTACGTCACCTGGGACTGCGCCATCGCGAGCAGCAATGTAATGAAACAGGTCTTTGAAGAAGCAGGATATAATGTCGAGATGGTCGCAGTGGATGCGGGACCGCTCTTCCAGGCTCTCGCCAGCGGAGACGTCGACTTCACGACGACCGGATGGCTCCCCCACACCCACGAGCACTACTGGGAGCAGTACGGCGACCAGATCGATTACGTCAATGAAAACATCCCCGGTGCGGCACGTATCGGGCTTGTCGTCCCGACTTACGTGACCATCGACTCGATCGAGGAGATGAACGACGTCGCCGATCAGTTCGACGGCAGGATCATCGGCATCGAGCCCGGTGCGGGCATCATGACCCGGACCGAACAGGCCATCGATGAGTACGGTCTCAACTACGAGCTGGTTGCGAGCAGCAGCGGCGGCATGGCGGCGGAGCTGGGTTCCGCCATCAACAATGAGGAGTGGGTCGTGGTGACCGGATGGTCGCCGCACTGGAAGTTCGGCCGCTACGACCTCAAGTTCCTCGAAGACCCGAAGGGCGTCTACGGCGGGGCCGAGGATATCGTGACCCTCGCGCGGCAGGGCCTGGCGGAAGATGATCCGGAGGCCCACGGCATCCTTGAGCGGTTCGAGTGGACCAACGAGGATATCGCGTCGGTCATGACCGATATCGCGGGCGGCATGCCTGAAGAGGAGGCCGCACAGAAGTGGGTCGATGCCAACCGCGACACGGTCGATGTCTGGCTCGGGAACGCATAACCCCCTCTTTTTTTCAGCACGCGTTATACGCTTCGCGTACCCTGTTGGCTTGCTATCTGGCGGCCCCCACTCTTCCCTAGCACTTCTCCCCCGCCATCCTTGCAGGAGGATTTATGAAAGGGTTCGTGAGGTGAACTCCCCTGTCTCCATTAGTGAAGAGATGTGTAGCCATGACGATACTGGGTGGAAAGCCGTATCCCGGCAGCGAGCCGGAACCCTGTTCATTCCCAGCATCTCCCCGTGCAGTGGACCGTGGGAGACTCGCACCTTTGGTGCTCGAACTCCGCCTGCCCTTCGGGCACGCATCGTTTATCGCCACAGGGGGAGTGGGACTGGCCGAAGGGCAGGAGCATGAGCACCGTTAGGTGCGAGTGCGATGCTCCGAAGGAGCAGAGCTAGAGCACCGGAGGTGCGAAGCCGGTGGGAAGCCATGCACGGTTCCTCTCCAAAGTCTCCCCGTGCTTCCGGCGAGAGGCTATGAAGTTCGATAGAAAAAGAGTGCGCGAGAGGCGCATTACATCAGCCCGTGGTAGTGCCCGAGCGGCTCGAGGGTGATCTCCTCGCGCTGGATGGCGGCGATCGCCATTGCCGCCGCCCGCGCCGCCTGGAGGGTGGTGATGTAGGGTATGCCGTAATCGACGGCGGCCCGCATGATCTGGATGTGGTCCTGCCGGGACGCCTTGTCCGCCGGGGTGTTGATGATCAGCCGGATGCTGCCGGAACGCATCGCATCGATGACGTTCGGGGAGCCTTCCTGGACCTTCCGCACAAGGTTCGCCTCGACACCGTTCTGGGTGAGGAAGTCGACCGTCCCGCTCGTCCCGTAGAGGGAGAGGCCGAGTTCCCGGAGTTTGCGGGCGACCGGCAGGAGTTCCTCCTTCTGCTCGTCCGTCACCGAGATGAAGACGTTTCCGCTTGTCGGCAGGGTGTTGTCTGCAGCAGTGCTCGCCTTGTAGTAGGCGCGGCCGAAGTCGTAATCGATCCCCATCACCTCGCCGGTGCTCTTCATCTCCGGCCCGAGGACGGTGTCGACGCCGGGGAGTTTGTTGAAGGGCAGGAGCACCTCTTTGACCGCGACGTGCTCGATCTCGGGCTCGGTGATACCCATATCGGCGAGTTTCCGCCCCACCATCACCTTCGCCGCGATCTTCGCGAGCGCGATGCCCGTCGCCTTCGCGACGAACGGCACCGTCCGGCTCGCACGCGGGTTCGCCTCCAGGACGTAGAGCACGTCATTCCTGACGGCATACTGGATGTTGATCAGGCCGACGACCCCAAGGCCGAGAGCGATCTTCTTCGTGTAGTCCCGCACCCGCGCGATCACCGAGGGCGTGAGGGACTGCGGCGGTATGACGCAGGCCGAGTCGCCGGAGTGGACGCCCGCCCACTCGATGTGCTCCATGATGCCGCCGATCAGGACGTCCGTCCCGTCAGAGACCGCGTCGACATCGATCTCGACGGCGTTCTGGAGGAAGGAGTCGATCAGCACCGGGTGCTTCCGGCTCACCCGGACGGCCTCCTTGATGTAACTCTCGAGTTCGGCCTCGTCGTGGACGAGTTCCATCGCCCGGCCCCCGAGGACGTAGGACGGCCTGACCAGCACCGGGTAGCCGATCTCCCCGGCCATCTCCCGCGCCTCCTCCTCGGAGTAGGCGGAACTGTTCGCCGGGCTCGGGATACCAAGCCGGGTGAGCAACTGGCTGAACCGGTCGCGGTCTTCCGCCGCGTCCATGGCGTCGGGCGACGTGCCGAGGATCTTCGTCGGGAGATCGAGGCGTTTGATCTCCGCTTCCAGCGGCACGGCCAGGTTCACCGAGTTCTGGCCGCCGAACTGAACCATGACGCCGTAATAGTCGTCCTTCTTGAGGATGTTCACGACGTCCTCAAGCTGCATCGGCTCAAAGAAGAGCCTATCGGAGGTGTCGGCATCGGTCGAGACCGTCTCGGGGTTGTTGTTGACGATATGGACCTCGATCCCCTCTTCCTCGCGCAGCGCCATCACCGCGTGGACGGTGCAGTAATCGAACTCGATCCCCTGGCCGATCCGGATCGGCCCGGAACCGAGGATCAGCACCTTCTTCGCGCCGTCCCGGGAGAGCTCGCACCCCCCCTCCCAGGTGGAGTAGAAGTAGGGCGTCGTCGCCGGGAACTCGGCGGCGCAGGTGTCCACCATCTTGTAGGTCGGCGTCCCGGAGAGCGCCTCGATCTCGGCGCCGGTCTTCTTCGTCAGCGCCAGGAGGTCTTCGTCCGAGAAACCGTAGCGCCGGGCGGCCCTGACGTCCTCCGGTTCGAAATCGGTCTCGAGTTTCCGCTCGAGGTCGACGATGTTCTTGATCTTTTCAAGGAAGAACGGCGTGATCGCCGTGAGTTCGGCAACCTCCCTGACCGTGAACCCCTCGCGGAAGGCATCGAAGAGGCACCCGAACCGCTCGTCCGTCGGGGACGTAAGGATCATCCGGATCTCACTTGGGCTCGTGTGCCGCTGCATGTCGTTATCGAGCGACCGGAGCGCTTTCTTGAACGCCTCCTCGACCGTCCGCCCGATCGCCATGACCTCGCCGGTGCTCTTCATCGCCGTCGTGAGCGTCCGGTCCGCCGACTTGAACTTGTCAAACGGCCACCGCGGCACCTTCACCACCACGTAGTCGATTGCAGGCTCGAAGGATGCCGGGGTGACGCCGGTCACGGTGTTCATGATCTCGTCGAGCCGGAGCCCGATCGCGATCTTTGCCGCAACCCGGGCGATCGGGTAGCCAGTCGCCTTGGAGGCGAGCGCGGACGACCGCGAGACCCGGGGGTTCACCTCGATGATCCGGTAGTCGCCATCGCGGTAGGCGAACTGGATGTTGCAGCCACCCTGGACGTCGAGCGCCCGGATGATCTTTATCGCGGCTGTCCGGAGCGTCTGGAACTCGTCGTCCCGCAGGGTGAGGATGGGCGCGACGACGACGCTCTCGCCGGTGTGGATGCCCATCGGGTCGACATTCTCCATGCCGCAGACGATGATGCAGGTATCGGCCGCGTCCCGCATCACCTCGAACTCGATCTCCTTCCACCCGGCGACGCTCTCCTCCACCAGAACCTGGTGGATACGGGAGCGGGCGAGCCCGATCTCGATGATCCGCCGCATCTCTTCAGGCGTGTGCGCCACGCCGCCGCCGGAGCCGCCCAGGGTGTATGCCGGCCGGAGGATCGCCGGGAGACCGACCTCGCGGATCGCCTCGTCGATCTGGTTCATGTTCTCGAGGATCATGCTCCGGGGGACGGGTTCGCCGATGGCGTTCATCAGGTCGCGGAACTGTTCCCGGTCTTCGCCCCGGTAGATCGCTTCGAGCGGCGTCCCGAGGATCTCGACGCCGTCGAGAGCACCCATCTCCGCGAGTTCCGCGGTCATGTTGAGGCCGGTCTGGCCGCCCATGCCGCTCAGGATCCCGTCAGGCTTCTCTTTTGCGATGATCTTCGCGATGAGTTCGGCCTTCAATGGCTCGATGTAGATGACGTCCGCCGTATCAGGGTCGGTCTGGATCGTCGCGGGGTTCGAGTTGACGAGAACGACCTCGACGCCCTCCTCCCGGAGCGCGCGGCAGGCCTGCGACCCCGAGAAGTCGAACTCGGCCGCCTGCCCGATCTGGATGGGGCCGGAACCGATGATGAGAACTTTCTTGATATGAGATTTCTTCGGCATTATGGAATCTCCCTGTATATGCGGTCAAAGAAGTGCATCTCCGTATCCCGGGGGCCGCCGTGCGCCTCCGGGTGGAACTGGACGCAGGTGACGGCAAGATCGCGGTTCTCGAACCCCTCGACCGTGCCGTCGTTCACGTTCCGGTACGAGACCATGCAGCCTTCGGGCAGGGTCTCTTCGTCCACCGCGAACCCGTGATTCTGCGTCGTGATGTAGATGCTCCCGTCCTTGTAGCGGACCGGCTGGTTCGTCCCCCGGTGTCCGAACTTCATCTTGTAGGTCTCGGCGCCGAGCGCGAGGGCGGCGACCTGGATGCCCATGCAGATCCCGATGACCGGCACCTCGCCGGCCAGATCCCGGACGCACCGGATGGCGTGCGTCGCCCTCTTCGGGTCGCCGGGACCGTTGCTGATGAAGAGTGCGTCGGGCTTTGCCGCCATCACCTCGTCCGGTGCGGCGGTGTGCGGGAAGACGTGGATATCCGCGCCCCGGTGGGCGAGGCTCTCGAGAATGTGCCGTTTCACCCCGAGATCGATGACGGCGATCCGCTTTCCGGTCCCGGCGACCTGGTAGGGCTCAGCGCAGGAGACGCTCCCGATGAGGTCGACTTCACCGATCGGGGAGACGGCCCGGGCGCGCCTGACCGCTTCTTCGGCGTCGTCGCTGCCGACGATGAGCGATGCCCTGAGCGTGCCGACCGTCCGGGTTTTTATCGTCAGGCTGCGGGTATCGACTCCCGATATCCCAAAAAGGCCGTTCTCTTCAAAATAGTCTGCAACCGAGGGTCGTGCGGCGGGCACCGCGGCGATCTCACGCGCAACGCAGCCCTGCGCATGAACCATTGGACTCTCGAAATTTTGCTGATCTACACCATAGTTCCCGATGAGGGGATACGTAAACATCAAAATCTGTCCGGCATAACTGGGGTCAGTCAATGCCTCCATGTAACCGGTCATCTGCGTCGTGAAGACGAGTTCGCCGGAACATGTCCCCTCAACGCCAAAACCATCCCCTACAACAAATGTTCCGTCTTCAAGACCCAGAACCGCCTTCATGAATTACCATACCATGTGGATCAGATTCCTTAATAAAATAGTAGCATGGAGATAATGGCGATTCGGGGCCTCAAAACGAATAGATTACGCCTTCGCATTTTGAGGGATATTCACCCATATTCCCATACTCTATTGTTCCAAACATGGAAGAGGTTTGCGCCTTCACCTGCCGGCAGGGGCACGCCCCTCCGCCACGGCACCGCGCAACGTCCCGGCAAATTTGCCGGAAGGTCGCGATCGAAAAGAGGGTAGGGTTATGCCGTGCCGGAGATGATCGCCGCGAGCCCGGCGTACCGTTCCGGCTGCTCGCGCTCCAGGCGCACAACGGCTTCTCTCATGTCGTCCCGGATCCCCTTCAGCATCAGATCGACGATCCGCTCCCGGACCGGATCGGGCGTGATCGGGGTCCCGCACTCGGGACAGTAGTTTATCGTCGCGCCCGGAGGGGCATCCATCGGCCGGTGACACCTCGGGCACGGGGTTGAGGTCGTGCATTCGCTGTTCTGTGCGTCGTTGTTGGTTGTAGTCTCCTTCATAGTCTCAATCACCTGTTGGTTTCCCCCTTGACATGCCGCCGGGAGGGGCTCGCACCCTCCCGCCCGCGTGGTTACGGTCGGCGGTCTGCGTTCCAGTTCTCCAGGATGGCCACGACCTCCCGGACTTCCGCGCGAAGCGCCTTCGCCTCCGCGCGCAGGGCTTGCACGTCCTCGACGGGGATCATACAAACGACCTCACGAGGTCGGCGTCGATCGGCTTCGCCTGCTCCCGGTCCGCGTCGATGACCGGGGCCGGGGCGGAGAGCCTGGCGGCGAGCTGCTGCCCGGAGAGCACCTTCTGCACCGCCGCGAGTGGGGCCGACATGAGCCTGCTCTCGATCCGGACGTTCACCGCCCGGCCGCTCCGGGAGATCCGGGCGGTGCCAGCGTAGCCGATGAAGACCTCACGGCCGGGGCGTTCCTGCACAAAGTTGACAGTCACCTCGTCGCCACTTAGGAGCTTCGAAATGTCGCCGGCAGCGATCACGAGCGTTCCGAGACGCCAGCCGTCCATGACCACGCGAAGGGCGGCGTGGTCCTTCTGGATTTTTCCAACGGGCTTGAACATACTCTCTCTCACCTGTTTACTCTTTTAGTTACTATAATAGTAAATTGGAACTGAGAGTATAAATAGATTGCTAACTAATTTAGTAACTATGTCGAAGGAAGGAAAAGGTAAGATCGTGAAGCTCAGTTCTGCACGAACTCGATTCGTATCTATCCCGGCAGACGTTGCCGGCGATGATAGGTTCCCGTTCGCGACCGGGGAAGAGGTCGTGGTGAGGATCGAAGAGGATAAGCACCGCGTTGTTGTTGAGAAGGTCGAATAACCTCTTCTGTGCGCCTTCATATCGTCGATTTCCCGGCCTCTCTTCTGCCGTAGGTGTAAGAAGTCATGGCGAGATGAGATCGCCTGATTTAGGCGCGGTGTGAGGGCGCGGCTTCGACCGGCGGGCGCTGTCTCCGCCGCTGCTTGTAGATGATCCCGTCGTGCCGCCCCTCCCGGGCCGCCTGGTAACACGCGTCACATACCCCGCGCGTCTGGCACCGATGTTCGCGGTCCCGGCTCGCGAAGGTCTCCCGGTAGGTCGCCGGAGCGCCACAGTAGAAGCACCGGAGCGGCGACCACGGCTTCCCGCTGCGGGCGGGTTTGATCGGTTCGTAGTCGGCGGGGTTGAGCGGGATCATGGTAAAAAAGGGTGTGTTAGTCATCTCCGCCCGCGGGCACACCCTGCCAGGGATAATGCTCACGGACGTCCGGCGGGACGGGGTTGTAGCGAACGATTGTCAACCCGGGCTTTTCGATAACCTCACGGTTACTGGGATGCATCATAGCGATCCCTTTAGTGCGGCGTCACGCTCGTCCCCTTGGGGTTGGATACGTCTTTCATGCTTCACTCCTCCTCGTCGTCGTCGTCGATTGACTCACTGTGCGCCCGGGCAATTTCTCGCCGCTTGCGCTCGATCACCTGCTCCATGTAACGGGCGTTTCTGCGCACTTCTTCCGCCTTTATCTCAAAGTCCCGTGCAAGGCGGTTCGTCCGCTCGGTGATCCCGATACGGACGGGCGGTCCGCCGACTTCTGACTCGGGGCGTTTCAGGAAGTAGTCGCACTCTTCATACTCGTTGATCTGCCGGAGCAGCTCTTCGGTATGTTTCCAGTGTTCCTCTGCCTGCTTCCGGCGGGCGGTGGCCTCCTCCTGACAGATTTTGATGATCGCCTGATCGCGCTCCAGGCGCTTCTTCTCGATGCGGAGCTGACAGGCTGCGATCTGCTGCTCTAACAACGCCTGCCGGATCCGGAGATCCTCCAGCGTTTTGGCGACCTTTCGCTCTGCTGTCGTGTCGCCGGCGAACCGGGCATCGAGCAGGGCGTCCCCTGCGTTCTCCTCGATCTGCCGCCGCTCCCGGGGAAGCGCCTTGATCTCCGCCTCCAGGTCGCGGGCGGTCTGCTGCAGCCGTGCGATCTCGTCTTTGAACGGCTGGATGTGAGGTTCGAGGAACTCGTTTACCTGGTTCACAGTGACCGCCCCCTGACGGCCGCCATGGCGGCGCTCTCTCCGAGTCCCATTTTCCGGAACCCGTCATACAGCCGCTTCTCCTGCTCGTCAAGGTCGCGGGTCTCCTGCATCGCGAAGGTCGGACCGTCGCGCCTGATCGCGGCCGCCCGGGCTTCCGCTTCCGAGAGTCCCATGCTCCGGAACCCGCCGTACATCTCCCGGCCGGCCTCGTCGAGGTCGGCGATGAAGACGCCTTCCGACAGGTTTTTCGCCGGGTGGTCGCGGCCGAGTGCAGCGGCGGCGGCTTCCCGGTCGCTGAGTCCGAGATCCTTGAACCCTTCGTAGAGGGCGATCGCCGCGTTGCGCTGCATTCCGGAACGGGCGACACGCTCGGCGACCTCGGCCCGGGCACTCTCAAGGATCGCGCCGCCCCTGCCGGCGACGGTCACGAAGTCCACGGACCGGACATAGGTGATCTGGGTGATGATGTCGCCCCGCCGGCCCTCTGCTTCACCCTGCTTCGACTCACCGCCCGCGTAGTGAGAGATACCGATGTGCGGCGCCATCTCCTTGATCGCGGCGCGATACGGGGCGAAGACCTGCGCCCGTGCATAGAGCCCGGGTTCGGGCGAGTTGCTCCACTGTGCGTCTTCCGCGAGGACGCCGGCGAGGTCGCGGAGGTCCCGCTCCGGCCGGTCCCGCTCTTCTGTCCGGCTCGGGTGGTTCCAGTAGCAATGCGTCCCCTGCTTGTAGAGCGGGGCGGCTGCCTTGAGGACTTCGGGCGAGTAGTAGCCGCTGCTCCCCCATCCAGGTGAGATGATGCGGATCCGCATGAAGCCGCTGCTGTCGGTGGTCGATTCAACCAGTTTCTGAAGGTCGTTCTTGAACTCTGCCATGCTTTCACAGTCCTGTGAGTTTTACGCTGCCGTCGTCGGCGGGTGTCTGTTCGTCGGTCGGTGCGATTCGCTTCAGTAAAGCGATGATCTCCTCGTTCTGCGAGACGAGGATCGAGAGGAACTCTTGATCGGTGGTTATTGCCATCGGGGGTTTTCGTGCCATTTTGCTCTGCATTGTTGCCGGCCGTGACCCGGGCCGGTGCGGGTGGTCATACGGGCGATATCGAGACTGGCTCGTCGATCACTACGATGTCATCGCCGGTCTGCTGGCTGTAATACCACGTCGCCGCCCATACTGCCATTCCTACGGAGAGCACGAGGTCGTCGTGGTCGCCTTCCCGCCATGCCTCGTAACTGTCATGGGCGGTTTTCAGGTTCACCTTGACCTTGAACGCCAGGAGCTCATTGATCAGGGTTTCCGCGTCCGGGAGTGCTGCCGCGATCTTGAGCCGCTTGTTTTGCAGCGATACCGCCAGTTCCCCCACAATGTCACGCTTCGGGACCCGGAAGTATGGGCCGTCCCGGTTCACGGTATCCCCGCCTGTGATGGTGACACAGACGGGCGTCAGCCCTTCCAGAAAGAGCATGTCGGTCACCGCCCGCCCCACCCCGGTGTTATCGACGATCAGGTCTGTACCGGGCGGGAGACGTGCCATAATCTCCTTCACGCGGGCGACCTGCTCGGGGTAGGGTGTCCCGATCGGGAGCCGTTCCAGGTGCCGGACATGGTGCGTGAGCGGGATGCTCTCGACCACCGTCTCGAATGTCCGAAGGCGTCGGGTCTCGGGGTCGCGGTCTTCGTGCTGTACGGGGTATGGCGTCGGGCGAACCTCGATCGCGCTGATCGCGGTGTAGTCGGCCGCCTGTCCCAAATCCAGGCCTACAAAATATCTCGTCATTCGGTTGCCTCGTCAAAGAGCGGGAAAACATCGTCGTCGAGTCCGGCGGCGGTCCTCGTCGTCGGCGGGGCGAAGAGCGGGGGCACGTCCTCGGAGACCGCGCCCATCACGTCGTCGTAGCGGAATACGCTATCCGTCGCCTGCCGGAACTCGCACATATACTCTTGTGCAAACCACCAATCCCCGATCGCCCGTCGTTCCTGCTCCAGGAACTCCGGAGTTATCCGCGGGCACCGGGTCGCGGGGATCTTGATCCGCTGCCAGTCTTCGCCGCCTTCGGTCCATGCCTCGAAGAAATGCCCGCGCTTGCCGAACGGGGTACTCATCAGGATCAGCCGCCCGCCGCTGACGGCAAGCATCGGCCGGATGGAATAGTACAGCGCGTCGGGGACCCGGGCGGCCTCGTCCTCAATCACGAGGTCGGGCGCACTGAATCCGCGGATCGTGGCTTCGGTGCCGGGGAGGGAGACCACTCTCGATCCGTTCTCCAGCGCAAACGAGAGCTTGTTGTCTTCCGTCAGCCGGGGGCGGTCGTCCAGGGGATCCAGGAACCCGGTTACTTTCTTGAACAGTTCACTTGACTGCCGGAGCGACGGGCTCACGAGGAGTACGAGGCTGCCGGGCCGGAAGTGCGCCGTGTGGAGCGCTACGATCGCGGTGGTGGTAGACTTCCCGGCCTGCCGGCTGCAGTTGAGGAGCAGGCGGTTTGCCGGGGAGAGGAGGACCTCGACCTGCCAGGGGTCCGGCTCGAAGTCGAGTTGTTCCCGGGCGAAGGTCACGGGGTCTATGAGGTGTCGAAGAGGGGCGGTGGTCACGAGTCTTCGACCTCCTTTAGCGCCTCTGCGAGCCGGACCCGGATGTCTGGATACGGCTGAAGTTCGCGGAAGATGACCGCCTGGATCTTCAACCACTGTGGGGATTGATAGATGTTGATCGTCGTCCCGTCGCCCGGGAGATCCCCGGCGATCTTGAGAAGCGGGGTTGCCAGGTCGGCGGCGGTCTTCCAGAGTTGCGCCATCGTCCGGTAATCGCCGTCCGCTTCGGCTTTGTCCGCGGCACGGGCGAGCGAATCGAACCCGCGGGACAGTTCCTTAAGCATCTTTGCGGTGCCGGAGACGGCCTTCTGTCGCTCTGCATCGACAATTGCCGCCGATATGTGTTTCTTATGGCGGCCGATCGCGGCTTCGGAAATGTCGAATCTCTGCGATATGCTCCGGTATTTTTCGCCTGAAACGATCGCTTGATCGATCTCGTCCCGGCGCGGGTGGGTGCAGATGCTACACTGTCGCGCCATTATACCGTCTCCTTCGCTATGCGTTCTCTCAGGGCGGCCGCCTCCGCTCGATACTTCACCGCCTGCCGGGGCTGCCGGTAGTGGTCGTGGAACCCGGCGAGCTCGTCGAGCGCGTCGGCTACGAGATCCATCTCGGGGCACTGTTCGACGAAACACTCCCAGAGAAGCAGGGATCCATCCGGGCCAGCGAACCGGGACCGGAGGTATCGATCGGCGTCATCCCTACACGAGGGGGTCATATCTGCACCCCCGCGAGGGACCGCTTCCGCTGGATCAGCCGGTAATGTTGTTCGCAGAGTGGCCAGTTGCCGTGTTCATCCTCCCATACCGGGGGCATGGTGCACCTGCCGGCCGAACACCTTCCGGTTGCCCGGGCGGGGTTATGTCGGTGAGACGCTACCGTGAAGTTCCGTGGCAGGCGGAGGCCTTCGAGCCAGGCAGCAAGTTCCCCTTCCTGCTCCGAGGGGTTAGAAGAATCGTCCCGGTCAGAGTGGTCAGGGTTATTGTCTACCTTATTAGTGCATATGGGATCAGTACTTTGTACCTTTTTTTCCTCACGTGCTATAAGATTTAAAATACCCTGACCGCCCTGACCAACAGGAGAAGATCCCTTCCACCGGATACCGGCATAGGACTGTATGCGAGACATTCCACCGCGCGGCCGCGTGCCGGCGATCCCCATCCTTGCCAGGTCGGAGGAGAGTACGTTCTTCGCACGCGGTGAGATCCCATTCTCTTGGCAGTGCCGGAGGTATGCCGTATAGACATCATCCTTCGGTACAGTCGCGGCCGCGTCGCGATCGAAGTGCATCCACACGAATTTGATCGTCTCGTCGGCGGCCTCTGTCCACCGCTGCTTAACCTCGTCGGCAGACATCCGCTTTAAGGCGCTCCGGTCTTGCATCGCTGCAATCACGGTCTCGAGCGCGAGATTCAGGAACGCGGAGTAATTCCCTTCGGTGAAGAGGGTATCTTTCCATCCATCGTCCCGGGGGAACTGGTTCGGGAAACTGACATAGACAAAGCGTGACCAGAACGCGTCGTCGTCCACTTCCTTGATCTTCGGCGGTTTGTTGCAGGTAAAGACATGCACTGCCGGCAGAATCGCGTGATATGCGTTCTCGTGCTTCCGCTCGATCCGGTGGTGTAACCCGCCCGTCAGGTTCTTGACCTGACCGACCGATCGGAGCGCAACCGATCGCATCTCGTCGTGGATGTTTGCCAGCTTGTGCTCGAGGTCGGCCAGGGCGAAGCGGTCTTCAGAGAGCCGGAGCAGGTCCACCTGACTGTATCCGCCCGGTCCGAAGAACCCATACAGGAACTCGCAGTACGTCGTTTTGCCGCCGTCGTGTGCGCCTTCAAAGAGGTAGAGCTGCTTCTGCACGCGCCCCCATGCCTGGAGGATCGCGACCACCGGGACCTGCAAGAGGTACTGTGCGTCCTCGGGCTCGACCCACTGCTCAAGAACCTGCCGGATAAACGCGCTGTCCGCCGCTGAGTCGTAGGTCACCGGCAACTGATAACTGAAGCGGTACTTCGGCGAGTGCGGCAAGAGATCGATCTGCCCGGCGCCCGGGTTTACACGGACCACGCCGTTCTTTACCGGGAGATGCCAGGGCTGATTGTTGAAGGGGTATTTACTCTGCGGGTCCTCTGCCAGAAGATACCCGATAACCTCCCGGCGGACCACGGAGATCGCGCCTTCATATCCGATCGCCTCTAGAATCTCTTTGATACGGGCAGCAACCCGGCCTTTGTCGGCAGAATACACGCCGTCCTGATAGACGTAAAGAACATCGTTGAACGAGATCGTGCAGAACTCTTTGTGAATGAGCGCCGCGAGCCGGGCAAACCTGATCGTAATCAGACCGGACCGGGAGACGTCGTACAGTTCTTCGAGATTCGGGGCGCTCTCTTTCACCGTGGCCTCCGGAGCCGGTGCACTTGCCCGGGCTTCTTTGTGAGGTGTAGCGGCCTTCGGGCGCTTCGGCTCCACGAGGGCGCGCAACTCCGGCCACCCGTTCCCGCTGCACCCGTTGTGCTTGCACCCGGCGAACAGGGGGCCGTGGTTGAATTGCCCCATAAACGCGCTCCTGTCCCGGTGCGATGGGTCCCACGGGCACACGTCGAAGATGTAGAACGACCGGCACCCGGACCTGCTCTTCGCATGGTAGGGCGGCAGGCTTGCGCCGTGCTCCCTCAGCCACTCGTCGAGGTCGGGACCACTCCCGCCGGACCCGGGGCGGGGTGCCTGCCGGGGCTCCTCCTCCGGCGCCAGGGCCGCGAGTCGCTCCAGGGTCTCCCGGGGCACTACCTCGATCACCTCCGGCGCCTCGATGATACGGGCTCTCCGGTGCGGCCGCTCCGATGTATTGTCACCCTTCCGTGCTACGGTGCCGTAGAGTTTCCAGATCCGGGCCGCGTTGAAGGGCGTTTGGTCGATCTCCACTCCCGGCCGGTCCTCCGTCGGGGATCTATCAAACGCCGCACCCAGGCCCTTAAGGCACCGCTCGATGAGGCTCCGGCTCTCGTCGTCGTTCGGCAGGTCGATCCGGTACAGGAGGTGGCCACCGTTCCCGGAGTCGCCACGGACCGGAGCAGGGAACCCGAAGAACTCGGAGAGGAACCCGGCCACATTCCCGGCAACCTCCAGGGCGGCCGCGTGTTCCGCGTCGGAGGAACCGATCCCGCTCGGGCGGGCGGGGTCGATGTCCACCGGGAACCACAGTCTCCGGATAATGTCCGCGTCGGCCGTCGTCGCCTCTTTCAGTCCCAACCGGGTCTCGATCCGGTTCGACCGCCGGGAGAGCAGGGCGGGGTTAACCGGGTTCAGGGTCACGTAGATCCCGCTATATGTCCCGGCTGCGTCGAGGGCCTCGATCGCCTTCGCCGCCTGCTCCAGGTGATCCGCGTCGAAGTATCCGCTCGCGGTCCGGTCTCCCAGGGCTCGCACCTCGAAGACGCCTCCCGCCGGGGCGAGGAACTGCAGCGCGTTGAACGTCTCCACATAAGGATCACTCCGTCCGGGTGCCGGGGCCGGTCTTGGTGCCGGCGCTGCCCCCTTCGGGGTCCGCTCGATCTTGAACCCGTCGCGCGCGAGGGAGTCGTCATCAATCACGCGGCCGCCCCCGCGCCGTCGGTTGCAGGCGTATGAAACCTGCCCGCAAAAGCCAGCACCCGCGGCCGCGACGTAGCGGGCAGGGGGCGTTCGTCGTGCCATATGACCCGCAAAGCGTCCCGTCAGTATGGCACTCGGGCGGCAGGTCATCGATGAATAATTCCCCAATTATCGATGGCGTTTTATACTGCCTCGGAGATACAATAGTTATCGACATTCATTGCTCCCTGCTGATGCTGAGTGTCCTTTGAGCGTGCCTTCGCCGGGGCGCGCTCCGAATCCTTGCTCGCTGTTTTCTCGCTGTTCTCTACGACCCAGATCCCCAGATCCACCATGATCGAGCCGATCCCCTTGAGCGCAGGGTTGCGGGTCTCGAAGATTTCGATCGCCTCGGGGGTGACGATACGGGGGCGCTCCCGGGTGGCCGGGGCAACGCTCATGACTCCAGAAGACAGAGAGTTAGTCACCGGTTTGCCTCCGTCGCGGGGGTAGGTTGGGTCTGGCGGGAGGGGTAGGATGTTGGCGCATTACATCCCCTCTCGCGATCTTCTCTCTCGTGTTCAAGCGCCCGCCTCAGTGCAGCACTGAACGAGATCCCTTCACGCTTAGCGAAGGAGTGAAGTTCCTTTGGAACCATCACCGATGTCTGAACGTGGCGGGTGCCGTCTGCGTAGATCACTACTGATGGCAGTTCTTTTCACCTCTTTTCCTTTGTATACCATTATATAGAATAGAAGACATATAACGTCAGGATGGTTGGAGGCGTTAAAGAATTATCTCGGACAAAACGCAAATCACGGCGGGATATGAATTGTAAAATCGCAATGCAAGATAGAATATTCTTTTCTCCAGATGGGGAACACATCTTCCTCTCAGAGAGGGCATTCTATTGGTATCGCCCCTGCATGAGGGGAGAATTGCCAACACCAAGGTCCATTTCCGATTTTTGGATAGTGGAAGAGCGAGGCGGACCAAGCTTCCGGGAAACAATAGGTGATGAGGTTCTGATCGGACCGAGTGAGGTTCGATACTATCTTCGTGTCGAATATTCGAGAAGAGGGCAACAACAACCACTCGTAAAAAAATATCCTATCAAAGGGTATCGCCTCCCGGGCGATGAAGACAGGCATCTTGGGATTACGGACCTCTTCCCCACGGTGAACCTTTGGCATCTCCCGTTCCCCTTCGAGACGGGGACGCACTCAATGGTATGTCATCGGCTTGATCCTGAACGAGTCGATAAGGGAACCGGCAAACCTTATGTTTACTCCGTCTTCGAACCGGCCTGCCAGCACTGCCACAGTTGGTTGCTTCCGGGCGATCCTCATTACCGATCCGTACGCCGCACCGTTGATGCATATTACAACATTGCAGCAGGGCAAAAATACTGCTCTCCTGAGTGCAGGTATGCCGCGCAGCTAAAACGTCAGAAATACCGATATAACTACAGTAGAGGGAACTTCAAGGAAATTGCACCCGACGGGTGGATCAATGTCAGAGAACACCTCGATATGTTTGGTTCCTCCATACCTCGGATCTCCGCCGCCGATCTTCCAGCGGCCTTAGCTCTCTACAAATCGCAAATCGAGAACTCTTCCAGAACATCTTCCCCCATAGATGATCTTCCACGGTGCGATAACTGCGGGGGCATCATCCAGCGTAAGCGGATGAAGAGATCAGCAGGAAAAGGGCAATTCTGCTCTGATCGGTGCCGGAAGGCGTATAAAAGGAGACTTGAGAAAAAACTCGCCTGGGCAGCCTGAAAGGTTACCGCTCTTCTCTTCCACTCATCAACGCCTTAATCCGCTCGTCCACAAACCGCTACGGCGCCTCCGGGGGCGAGTGTCGATACCCACCTGTAGCACGCTCTTCACCGCGATCTGTCATCGAAAACCGTCAGAGGCAGGCTCATACCCTTCTCGGCTTCCTGGTAAGATCGATAGAAGTCACGATAGAGAGGAATCGTATCCTTCTTCTTATTTGTTAGAGCCTTTTGAAAGCCGTATTTCAGATAAAATCCCTCAGACTTCGGTTTTGCATCAACCGTGATCATGCGGCACCCCACATACTGCGAGAGCCGCATGGCGATGGCCACCGTCTTCAACAACATTGCTCGTCCGATACCCCGGCCCTCAAACTCCTGGTGCGTTGCCAGTCGCGCGATCTTCAGCGCCGGATAGTGCGGGTATGGATACCATTCTTCGCCGTCGTCGTCACTGACACTTTTCCTGATGATGCAGTCGTTGGTGAGCGTGAAAAACCCGACGACTTGCCCTTCATGCAGCACGATTCGCGTGACCGACAGCCGGGCAGCCTGGTTTTCGAGCGCATCTTCGATCAGGAACTCAGTCAGATCAGGTTCTCCGCATCGGAATGCTGAAATGTCAATGTCCTCATTGAGAAGAGAAAAAGATAGATTACTGAGGGGTATCTTCATATTCAAAGTCGCATCTCGCGGGCAAGGATGGCGGCTTCGCGGATCAACTCGCGGCCGTCATCGGTGTCTGTGGGGTGGTCCAAATAGCGCTGGAACCGCCGGGCGTCTTCCCCCTCCAGGACAAGCCCAAGTTCTATCGGTTTTGCCATCTTCTTTCCCTCCTGATACGATATAATATCCCGGCGTACATAAAATAAGTTTCTCTTGCCCTCAGGGTTAAATCTCCCCGCTGCTCTTCATCGCCCGGATCCTTGCATCCACCAGCCGCTGCAGGGCCTCGGGGGTAGCGCCCACATCGGCCTGCATCGCGTTCATCATTGTGATCTGCCGCTGGATGCCAGCAAGCTCTCCCCGGAGCGCCTGGTTCTCCCGCTCCAGCCGCGTCAGATCCTCCTTGTTGTACGGCGGGCCCTCATCAACCCGAAATATTGAAGGCGGCCGGGCGTGAGATGACACACGATGAGCAGGAGCGCGGCAGAGAATACCCGGACCATCGAGACGCCGGAAGGGACGTTTACCCTCAGGCTTGTCCAGGACGACCTGGGAGACATCTACCCGGGCATGATCCGGTATACCGTCGAGGTTCTCCGCGGGACCGAGACGGTCTACACCTACGCGATCAACACCTACGAGAGTGCACCCGAGAGCTCCCTCTTCGACACCCGGAAGGCGGCGGAGATCGTCTTCGCCCGGCTCGCGCACGATGTGGCGTCCCGCCCCCATCTCTACACCCGGCCGCGCGTCTTCACCCGCCCGCTTCCGGGCACCGGCACGGCCGACGTCGTCATCCTGCAGGGGAGCCCGCGCCGGTTCGGCAACTCCGCGAAGGTTGCGTCGTGGTGCGACGACGAGGCCACACGGGCCGGCCTCACATCCCGGGTCTTCTACCTGCAGGAGATGGAGATCCGCCCGTGCATCGGCTGCTACGTCTGCTACGACCAGGGCTACTGCCCGGTCGAGGACGATATGCCCCCGATCATCCGCGCCCTTGAGTCCGCTTCCGTCCTCGTCGTCTGCACCCCGGTCTACACCGGTACCGTCCCGGCGGCTCTCAAGGCGGTGATGGACCGCTGCCAGTGGCTTCATGCCCGGGAGAAGGTACTGGGCAAGAAGGTCCACGCCCGGGGCCTGCTTGTCGCTGTCGCGGGACGGCGGGGGACCGAGCCGTTCATCTGCGTAACGCGCGTGGTGGGTATGTTCATGGAGAACCTGGGCATCCGTCCCGCCGACCCGGTGCTGATCGGCGACCTCGACCGGGTCCGGGACGTGGAAACGATCGGCGGGGTCGAAGACGACGTCCGGGCGGCTTTGCGTGCGCTGCTTGCTCCCCGAGACGAAGAATAATATAGCATTCGTCCCCCACCGATGATGCATGGCAGAAGTAACTGTTGAGATTGTCGGGTTTGCGGAATCCGAATGCGGCCCGTTTCCCTGCGACGAGACGAGATCCTGCGGCCTCGAGACCTGCTACCCCTCGAATAGCCTGATGGACGCTATCAGCGCCCTGCGTGACGAACTTCTCGCCGGGTACGGCGAGAAGGTTGAGGTGAAGACGACGCTGATCGACGAGGAGGTGCCCGACTATATCAGGGAGATCATCGAGGAACGCCATCCTCCTATCCCGATCATCCTGATCAACGGCAGGCTTACGTCGATCGGGAGGGTTTCGCTCAACCTGATAAAAGAAGAGATTGATTATGCCCTTGAAGAGTCCTAGAATATCTTCGTCAGCTCGCCGGTTGCAAGGTCGAAGTACAGGCCATGAAGTTTGACCCGCCCTTCTTTTTCCGCGGCCCTGACCGGCGGGTAGGTGCGGAGGTGCTCGAGCTGCAGGGCGACGTTCTCGGTCTCGATGAGACGCAGCCGGTTCTTCTCTTCTTCGGGGTTCTTCGGCGCAGGGATTCTCGCATCGACCCGGCGTTTTGCCTCCATCGCGTTATTCAGCCAGAGCGGGACATACGCATCCTTGCTCTCATGGTCCAGCGCCTTTATGGCACCGCAGTCCGAGTGCCCGCAGATGACGATATCCCCGACCTTGAGGTGGTTGACCGCATATTCGAGCACGGTCGCGAAGTTCCAGTCGTGAATCGGAACAATGTTGCCGATGTTGCGCTGCACGAAGATTTCCCCGGCTTTCGCGCCGGTGATGCGCTCGGGGTTTACTCTTGAGTCGGAGCATCCTACCCAGAGGACCTCCGGGTGCTGGGCCGACACCAGCGGAGCGTAATGCTCTGGATCTTTTGCGAAATCTTCCT
Organism: Methanomicrobiales archaeon HGW-Methanomicrobiales-6; assembly: GCA_002839575.1. Taxonomy (GTDB): domain Archaea; phylum Halobacteriota; class Methanomicrobia; order Methanomicrobiales; family Methanoculleaceae; genus Methanoculleus; species Methanoculleus nereidis. Next base: position 10,508 of record PGYH01000002.1, on the reverse strand, counting down.
CCAGGAAGCGCTTGTTGCCATCAAGAAATTTCTCTATCATCCGTATACTCCGTAAGGCTGATATGGGCGACCGTCCCGGACGGGTGCGCCTGAAAAGGGGATTATGCCCGGCTGCTTAAAAATATGTATGGCTTGAGATTGCGGCAAGATGAGCAGGGAAAAGGAACAGCGTTCCAGCCCGCAATGGGACCTGACGCATCGGATCATCCCTGTGCATCAACGCCCAAATCGGGTGTTCGGGGTACCGAATGCACCACGCGTTGCAATAAACCCATATAACCAGGGATTTGTGTTAATGATAACAGATTGTTTACCGGGACAACGGTGCCGGCGAAGGGTATGCGCTCCCCGCCAAAAAAGGAAGGTTACCTCTGGACGGCGCCGAGGTTCGCCTGCTCGACGGTCCGTGCATACCGGGCAAGCACGCCGGTAAGCTGGCGCGCCGGCGGTTTCCAGGCCCGGCGCCGTTCATCCAGGACTTCCGGCTCGACAGAGAGGTCGAGGCGTTTTTCGTAGAGGTCGATCGCGATCTCGTCGCCGTCCTCCACGAGGGCGATCGGCCCGCCGACCGCGGCCTCGGGCGCGATATGCCCGATGCAGGGGCCTCGGGTGCCGCCCGAGAAGCGACCGTCCGTCACCAGGGCGACCCGGGCGTAGCCGAGCCCCATCAGCGCGGATGTCGGCGAGAGCATCTCGGGCATTCCGGGTCCTCCCCGCGGCCCCTCGTAGCGGATCACGACGACGTCGCCCTCCGCGATCTCGCGGTGGATGATCGCCTCCATCGCGGCGTCTTCACCGTCGAAGACCCGTGCCGGCCCCTGGTGCCGCCACATCGCCTCCGGGACGGCGGCGCACTTGACAACGGCGCCGTCGGGGGCGAGCGTTCCCTGCACGATCTTCAGGCCGCCGGCGGGGCTGACCGGGGCGTCGGCCGTCTTGATAATGTCCGGGTCGGCGACCCGTGCGCTTTTCGCGATCTCGAGGATCGAGCGGCCCGAGACCGTCGGGGAGTCGTCGAGGTAACGCTCGAGCATCGCGAGGACCGCGGGGATGCCTCCTGCCCGGTGGAGGGCGAGCATGGAGTGCGGTCCCCCGGGCTGCATGTGGCAGATGTGCGGCGTCTTCTCGGCGACGGTGTTGAAGGTCTCGAGGTCGAGGGGGATGTCCGCCTCCCGGGCGACGGCCATCAGGTGGAGCACGGTGTTCGACGACCCCCCGAGCGCCATGTCCACCCGGACAGCGTTCGCGAGGCTTTTTGGGGTGACGATGTCCCGCGGGCGGACGCCTTCCCGGACGAGCCCGACGACCTGTTCCCCGCTCTCACGGGCTATTCGGAGTTTTGCAGCGTCGACCGCAGGGATGGCCGCGCACCCCGGGAGGGAGAGGCCCAGCGCCTCGGTCACGCACGCCATCGTGTTTGCGGTATAGAGCCCCTGGCAGCTCCCGCATCCGGGCATCGCCGCGCACTCGAGTTCCCCGAGTTCCTCCTCGCTCATCGTGCCGGCGGCGACGCGGCCCACGCCCTCAAAGACGTCGATGAGGGAGAGTTCGCGGCCCGCCGCGTAGCCGGGGAGCATGGGGCCGCCGGTGACGACGATCGCCGGGATGTTGCAACGCACCGCCGCCATCAGCATGCCGGGGACGATCTTGTCGCAGGTACAGACGCAGACCAGGCCGTCGAACCGGTGCGCCTCGACCATCAACTCGACGGCGTCGGCGATGTTCTCCCGCGAGGGGAGGGAGTAGCGCATTCCTTCGTGGCCCATCGCGATCCCGTCGCAGATGCCGATGGTCCCAAACTCGAACGGTGTGCCGCCCGCGGCCGCGACGCCCTCCTGCACCTTCTGCGAGATCGACCGGAGGTGGAGGTGCCCGGGGACGATGTTGTTGTAGGCGTTTGCTATCCCGATGAAGGGCTGGTCCATCTCGCGGTCGGTGATGCCGAGCGACCTGAGCAGCGCCCGGTTCGGAGCACGCTGGTAGCCTTTCTTAACCGTCTCACTCCGCATGGTTATCCTCGTATGAGAATACGCGCGTGGGGAGAAAAGAGTATTCCGGGAGTCAGGGGGTGGTGCGGTCAGGGAGATTGGCCTGCACTGTGAGGCGGGTGGTTCTTCACGTGTGCGAACGCTTACGTTACGCACCCTTTAGATGCGCATATTTTTCTATCAAACAGACCCCAGACACGGCTTTCGTGGGGGTATCACCATGACTGCCCCCGCCCCCTGGAGTGGGGTGCGACGGGCTGTAGGGCCGGAGCATGAGCACCGCAGGTGCGGAGGAGGAGCGCGAAGCGCGGGTGGGGTGGGGGTTACAGGTGTCCGAGTATAAGGTAGAGACAGGGGAGGGGGACAAGCCCCCCTCCCCGTCAGCCCCTCCCCGCGTGGCGATATCCACTGGAAAGCCGCGTCCAGGCACATTTACCCGAATGATGCGTTACTTGAGATTTGTGCAAATACGTGGTCACAAACGCACAGACGCAAAATAGCACGCTGAAAATGGATATGCTCGTATAGAGAGGTAGAAATACCCCCCTTCACCCCTCATACAACTCCACCACCCCCCCTATCACGATCACCGCCGGGGGCCGGACGCCGGCGGCGCGGGCTTTATCGGCGATATCGGCGAGCGTCCCGACCGTCACACGCTGGTCGGGCCGGAGACCCCGCTCGATGATCGCGACCGGGGTCGCGGGGTCCTTGCCGTTCGCGGTGAGGGCCGCCGCAATGGCGGGGAGGTTCTTTACCCCCATCAGGATGACGAGGGTCCCCTTCAGACGGGCGAGTACTTCCCAGTCGAGGGCGGACTCTGGCTTCGTGGGGTCTTCGTGGCCGGTGATGAAGGTCGCCTGCGACGCGTATCGCCGGTGGGTAACCGGGATGCCGACCATCTCCGGGACGGCGATGGCGCTCGTCCCCCCCGGCACCACCTCGACGGAGATGCCGTGCTCCCGGAGGGTCTCGACCTCCTCCCCGCCGCGGCCGAAGAGGAAGGGGTCGCCGCCTTTCAGGCGCACGACGGTCTTCCCTGCCCTGACCCGCTCGACCATCAGCGCCTCGATCTCGTCCTGTTCGAGGGTGTGGCTCCCGCCGTACTTCCCGCAGTCGATGAGTTCGGCGTCCCGCGGGAGCGTCGCGAGGATCTCCTCGCCCGGGAGCTGGTCGTAGAGGATCACGTCCGCTCCGTCGATCACCTCGCGGGCCTTCATCGTCATGAGGCCAAGTCCACCCGGGCCGGACCCCACAAGATACGCTTTTCCGGTCATGGTTTTATCCCCAGTGCCGCATAGGCCTCCCGGATCAGTCCGGCCGCCTGCACACGCAGCGCCCGCCCCCACTCCCGCGCCTCGTCGAGGGTCGCGACGTGCCGCTCGATCCGCTCCCACCTTGAACCGTCGAGCGCAAGCACCTCGGCTATCAGGTCCCCGTCCCGGCAGTAGATCCCCTGCGGGGTGAAGCACCCGCCGCCGACCTCCTCCATGACGGCACGCTCGATCTCGACGTCGAGGCGGGTCGGCGCGTGGTCGAGCGGCGCGAAGGCGCCGGCGACGGCCGGGTCGTCCCGGCAGACGACTGCGATGGTCCCCTGGTTCGGGGACGGGACGAACCGGTCGGTGGGGAGGGCTTCCCCCGGCAGCGTGAGCCCGAGGCGCTCGAGGCCCGCCTCCGCGAGCACGATGGCGTCGTACTGCCCCTCGCGGAGTTTCCGTACCCGGGTGTCGACGTTCCCGCGGAGCTGCTTCACCTCAAGCGCCGGGGCGTCGCGGAGGAGCTGGGCACGGCGCCGGGTGCTCGACGACCCGATGACGGAGACCGCATCGAGGGGGCACTCGTGCACCAGGAAGTCGGCCGGCGAGTCCCGCTCGAGCACCGCAGAGCAGGCGAGCCCCGCCGGGCGGGCCGCGGGGATGTCTTTCATGCTGTGCACCGCCGCATCGATCTCGCCGCGGAGGATGGCGTCGTCGAGCGCCCGGACGAAGACTCCCTGCCCCCCGATGGCATGGAGCGGGACGCCGGTCGCGGTGTCGCCCTCGGTCGTGACCGTGACGACCTCCGCCTCGATACCCCGGTCGGCGAGGATGCCGACAACCCTGTTCGTCTGTGCAAGCGCGAGAGCGCTTCCCCGTGTGCCTATGCGAAGAGACATGATCTGTATGCATCCGCTATCTGTTCGATATCCTGTGTCGTATGCGCCGCCGAGAGGAAGTTCGTCTCGAACTGCGACGGCGGGAGGAAGATCCCGGTCTCGAGCATCGCCTTCCAGAACCGCGAGAATGCCTCTGTGTCGCACTCCTTGACCTCGCGGTAGTCTCGCGGCGGCTCGCTGCGGAAGAAGTGCTTGAAGAGCGATCCTATCCTGACGAATGTCCCCTTGCCCGCATCCGCGGCGGCCTCCCCGATCGCCCGCGTGGCCTCGTCGAGCCGCCGGTAGATCTCCGGGTGCTCGTGCAGGTGGCGAAGCGCCGCGTACCCCGCCGCGAGGCTTGCCGGGTTGCCGCTGAACGTGCCCGCCTGGTAGACGGGGCCGGCGGGGGCGACCAGTTCCATGATATCGCGCCGCCCCCCGAACGCCCCGATGGGGAGGCCGCCGCCGATGATCTTGCCGAACGTGGCGAGATCCGGCTTCACCCCGTAGAGCACCTCCGCGCCGCCGATCCCGGCCCGGTAGCCGGTGATCACCTCGTCGAGGATGAGGAGGACGTCGTAGGCGGCGGTGATCTCCCGGACGTCGGCGAGGTAGCCGTCATCGGGGAGGACCGGGCCGACGTTCCCCATGACCGGTTCGAGGATGAACGCAGCGACGTCGTCGTCTTCGGCAAGCAGCGTCTCAAGCGCCTCGGGGTCGTTGTAGGGAACCTGCCGGGTGTGCGCCACGAGGCTCGCAGGGACGCCCGCGGAGTCGGGCACCCCGAGGGTCGTCGCCCCCGACCCGGCCTTGACGAGGACCGCGTCGTGGGCGCCGTGGAACCCGCCCTCGATCTTGATGATGTCCTGCTTACCCGTGTAGCCGCGGGCGAGCCGGATCGCGGCCATCGTCGCTTCAGAGCCCGACGAGACGAAACGGACCATATCAACCGCGGGATGGTCCGCGGTGATGACTCCCGCAAGGTCGAGCTCGAGCGGCGTCGGCGTGCCGTAGAGCCACCCCTTCTCGAGCTGGCGCTCAATCGCCTCCCGGACCGCGGGGTGGGCGTGCCCGAGGATGAGGGGGCCGTAGCCGAGGCAGCAGTCGATGAGATCGGTCCCGTCGACGGTCGTAAGGTGTGATCCCGCGGCGCGCTCCACATAGAACGGATACGGCTTGATCGCCCGGACGGGGCTGCTGACGCCGCCCGGCATCAGGGTTTGTGCGCGACTAAAAAGGTCACTGCTCTTCATCGAGCCACCTCGCCGCGTCTTCTGCAAAGTAGGTGATGATCAGGTCGGCCCCGGCGCGCTTGATGGCGGTGAGGGTCTCGAGGGCGACGGCACGCTCGTCCAGCCACCCGCGTTCTGCGGCGGCCTTGATCATCGCGTACTCCCCGCTGACCTGGTAGGCCGCGACCGGCAGCCCGAACTCCGCGACGGTCGCGAGGATGTCGAGGTAAGCCCCCGCGGGCTTGACCATCAGGATATCCGCCCCTTCGGCCACGTCGAGCTCCGACTCCATCACCGCCTCACGGGCGTTCCCCGGACAGATCTGGTAGGTCGTCCGGTCGCCGAAACTGAATCCCGAGCCGGCAGCGTCGCGGAACGGCCCGTAGAGGGCGCTCGCGAACTTCGAGGAGTAGGACATGATCGGGATATCCGTAAACCCGGCGGCGTCGAGAGCCTGCCGGATCGCCCGCACCATCCCGTCGAGCATGCACGACGGCGCGACGATATCGGCGCCGCTCCGTGCGTGGGAGACGGCTATCTGCGCCATCAGTTCAAGCGAGGGGTCGTTTAGGAGGTCGGGGCCGTCGGCGGTCTCCCCGATTATGCCGCAGTGGCCGTGGTCGGTGTACTCGCAGGCGCAGACGTCGGTGATGACCACCATCTCCGGCAACCGCTCCTTGATGTTCCGGACGGCCCGCTGGACGACGCCGTCCGCCGCGTAAGCTTCGGTCGCCGCGCTGTCTTTTGCGGCCGGGACCCCGAAGAGGATCACCGCCCGGATGCCGGCGTCGGAGAGAGACCGGCAATAGTCGGCGACGCCGTCCACCGGATACCGGAACTGCCCCGGCATCGAGGCGACCGGAAGCGGTGCGCTGATCGATTCGTCCACGAAGACCGGCGCGATAAAGTCGGTCTTTCGAAGTTCGGTTTCGCGGAGGAGCGGCTGGACTAGCCGCCGCCGCATCCGTCTCATTCTTCGTTCTGGAAACATGATTCTCCCCGGGTAATCGCCCTCATCAGGGCCTCTGCCGTTGTTATATCGCCGCACTCCGCGCTCACACGGATGGCCGTCGTCACGTCTGAGAGGAGCTTTTTGGTGAGCGCCCGCGTCAGGTCATCGACGACCTCCGCCGTGCGGTCGTCCTTCTGCCCCAGGCGTGCGAGCGCCCGGTCGCGTTCACGCGCCCGTATTGACTCCGCCCAGGTGTAGAGGAGAGCGAGCGTCTCGTCGGCTGCCGTCCGGCGGAGGAGCCGGACGAAGTGTTCGGCCTCCTCGTCGATGATCCCTCGTGCCCGGTCCGCCTCGTGCCTCCGGGACTCCATGGCCGCGTCGTTGACGTTTCTGAGGTCGTCGATGGTGAAGAGGTGCACGCCTTCAATCGACCGCACCCCGTCCTCAACGTCGCGGGGCTGGGCGATATCGATGAGGACCAGATGGCGGGGATGCGGGTCGAGCGGCCAGAGCCGTTCCTCCATCACCGCCCGGATATCCTCTGTCCTGATGACCGGGTGCGGCGCGGCGGTGCAGGAGATGACGACGTCGGAGAGCGTGATGTAGCGGTAGAGGTCCTTGAAATTGACCGCTCGCCCCCCGATCTTATCCGCAAGCATCACCGCACGCTCATAGGTCCTGTTGGCGACGTAGATGGCCGTGAGACCCCTGGCGGCGAGTGCCTGCGCCACCAGCACACCCATCTCTCCGCTCCCGACGACCAGGATATGCCGGTCGCGCAGGGTGCCGAGGAGGTTCTCCGCAAGCGTCACGGCCGCGGAGCCGACCGAGACCGCTCCCCGGTTGATCTGCGTCTGGCGCCGGACACGGACTCCCGCGTGCACAGCCTTCTTGATACAGAGCCCGATAGCGCTGCAGCAGGTCCCGGCCTCCTCCGTGGCCGCGAGCGCCTGTTTGAGTTGCCCGAGGATCTGGTCCTCGCCGACGATCAGGGAGTCGACGCCTGCGGCCAGTTCCAGGAGGTGGCGGGGCACAGCCTCGCCCTCGATGACCGTAAAGCCGCATCTGCCCTGCTCCTGCAGGAATCCGTCGAGGCTCCGTGCGTCGCCCTGGACCAGAACCTCGATGCGGTTGCAGGTCTGGAGCAGCAGCGCGCCCCGGAACCGCTCCCGGGCTTCGCGGAGGAACGCCGCCTCGTCGGGAAACCGAAACGCCTCGAGTGTGGCGATGTCCGCGGTGTGGTGGCTGATCCCCGCGAGCGCGAGGGGGATCATGAGCGGTTCAGGCATGCAGGCACCTCTCGATCGCCAGTTCGCGTGCCCGGCCGTAGTCGGAGGCCAGCGCCTCCCAGATAGCGTCGTCCGAGAGGATGCTCCAGAGGATGCGGGACCGCTCTGCCTGCTCCGGTTCGGTCTCCCGGAGCATCGAGCGCATCTCATCCTGGAGGTCGATCATCCGATCGAGGCCTGCGTACTCGGCCTCAAGCCTCATGCGGAGGTAGCGGGATACGGCAGGGCTCTTGCCGCGGGTGCTGATCGCGACGAGAAAGCGGCTGCCCCGGACGACCGAGGGGATAATAACGTCACCGGGCTCGCCGGCAGCGTTGTTGAAGAGGATTCCCGCCCCGGCGCACAGCCTTCCGATACGGCCGTTGAGATCCGGGTCAGGTGTCGCGGCAACCGCGAGGAACGCACCCGCGAGGAAGTCACGGAGCGACTCGTCCGAAAGAGCCGAGAGATCGGCTTCCTGCCGCCGGATCGCGAGACCGTCGAGGTCCGGCGAGAACGAACGGCTGATCACCGTCACCTCCGCCTCATGCTCAAAGTATGCAGCCTTTCGGGCACCAACGTCGCCTCCGCCGAAGATAAGCACCCTCCTGCCCGTCAGGTCAAGCATGAGAGGGATCATTCGTTCTATAGTCTGGTGAACGGACTACATTAAGGTGTTGAAAAATCGGTTTCCCCAAAAACCCGTGAGCGTACGGCGCCCGGCCGGGGACCTGAAACCGATTCGGCGAAAGAAGGTTTTAATGAGACGGAGATCATCTTGTGAGTAACATGGCTGAAGATATGTATGCATTCAGCAGGCTTGATGGTGCCTTCCAGCGCACCAAAAGCCTGCTCTGGCCGATCAGGTGGGGCTTCTGGCTCCGCCTGGCCCTGATTGCGCTCTTCGTGGGAGGGGGTGTAAGTTTCCCGAACACCTCCGGGTATACCTTCGGAGAGGGCGACCTCCCCCCCGGCGTCGCGGAGTCCCTTCCCGAGATCGCGCCGCTCATTATAGCGTTCATCGTCGTCATGCTTGCGATCGCTCTCATCTGGTGGATCATCGGCACGGTGCTGCAGTTCGTCTTCGTCGACATGCTGCGGACGGGGGACATCCATATCAGGCCCTTCTTCGGAGAGAGGCTTGGAAAAGGGGTGCGGCTCTTCCTCTTCGAGGCAGTCCTCGCGCTGATCCTGGTCCTCGCCATGATGGCGCTCATCTTCATGCTCGTCGGTTTGGGAGGACCCGGTATCGGCGTTGCCGCGCCGCTCATGATCCTTGCGTTCATTCCGATCATCCTGGTCGCAGCCCTCCTCTTCGGGATCGTCTTCCTCCTGACCACCGACTTCGTCGTCCCGATCATGATCCACGAGGACTGCGGGGTCATCGAGGGCTGGCGACGGCTTTTCGGGGTGATGTCCGGCCAGTTCTGGCAAATCGTCGTTTACATCGTCACCAGGCTCATTCTGGGCCTCATCGCCGCGATTGTGCAGGCGGTAATCGTCATCCTCGCACTGCTGATCATCGCGATACCGTTCGTGCTCATCGGGATCGTCCTCCTCGCCGCAATCCAGGCAGGAAACTTCACGCTGCTCCTCGCGCTCCTCATCCCCTACCTCATCATCGCGATCCCGGTCGCGCTCCTGATCGCGGTGCCGTTCGTCACGTTCTTCCGGTACTACGGGCTGCTGGTGCTCGAGGGGCTCGCCCCGGAGTGCCGTCTCCTCCCCGAATAACCTTTTTTTTGGAACGGGCAGCTGAAGAGTTGGATAGTCAGCGCCGGGCACAGGCGACTGCCTGGATGCAACAGATGAGATGGCATGCTCGTGATAATACCTGATACAATGGGGCGTGGGGGCTATCGCCACGCACTGCCCGCCCCCCTGGGGGGCGGAACGACTTCCCCTTTGGGGAAAGAGTTTGAGCACCGAAGGTGCGAGTGAGGAGCGCGAAGCGCGGGAGGTGGGGGGTCCTGATTCGCGCCTTCCGTACTCAAGATCCGTTAATCGCACCTAACGGTTCTCCTGCTTCGGTCGCACCTCCGGTCTCAAACTCCTGCCCGTAAGGCAGTTGCACTTCGCACCAGACGGTGCTCAAACTCCGGCCCTTCGGCCCATCGCAATCCATTGGAACGTCGCACCCTGCGGGCCATCACATCCTGCGAACAGTCGCTTCTATCGGACAGTCGTTCCTTCCAACGCTTGAAAGCCGTGACCTTGTGTCCCTCCTCTCTCGCAGGAGGTACTACTCTGCAAACGCCACGTGACGGAAAGACTCTTCCTCTCCGAAACCATGAACCCCGATAAGCATGGTCGTTGAGCCGCTGGTAATCCTTGCTCTGGCGCTGGCGCCGGGGGTGTTCTGGGCGTGGTACTTCTACCGCAGGGATAAATATGAGCCCGAACCGGCGGCTCTGATTGTGAAGATCTTCCTCCTCGGCGTCCTCATCACGTTTCCCGTCGCCTTCGTCGAGGGGTTCTTCGGCCTCTTCATCGCATCTCCGCTGATCATGGGTGCCGTTGTCGCGCCCATCGTCGAGGAGTACGGCAAGTTTGCGGTCGTGCGCCGGTTCGCCTACCATAACACCGAGTTCAACGAACCGATGGACGGCATCGTCTACGCCGCCGCCGCTGCGCTCGGACTTGCATCGCTCGAGAACGTTCTTTACGTCTTTACGGCATACCTGACGTCGCCGGCGCTTGCCCTCGGCACGATCGCCGTCCGCGCGATCTTCTCGGTCCCGGGGCACGCGCTCTTCGCCGGTGTCTGGGGCTACGCCCTCGGCAGGGCTAAATTCGCGGCTCCCGAAGAGCGTTCAGGAATCGTCCTGCGGGGGCTCGCTCTCGGGATGGTGCTGCACGGCATCTTCAACTTCCTGCTCTTCTCCGCCGAGATCGTCGCCTACGCCATGGCCGTCTTCATCCTGGTCCTGA
>PGYH01000169.1 GCA_002839575.1 Methanomicrobiales archaeon HGW-Methanomicrobiales-6 | reverse complement strand
CAGGGGAGGGGGGATGCTCCCCCCTCCCCGCGAGCCGCCTCCCCCTATGGCGATACTCCCACGGTCCACTGTATTGGGCCATTTTACATCTCCAGCCGTTCCTCCAGTCTCCACCCCGGGCGAAGCGACCTAAGGAAGTTGAAAACCCGCCTCCTTCACCACCTCCCATAAATCCCCGTCACTTCGGCAAACTCCCGTATGCCTTCCTCCCCTGCCTGCTCCGGCCGGAGCCGCCACTCCCAGTTCCCCTCCATGGTGCCCGGCCGGTTCATCCGAGCCTCCTCCCCGAGGGCGAGGATGTCCTGCATCGGGATGATGACGGTGTTTGCCGGGGAGAGCATAGCGAGGCGTATGAGGATCCGGTGCGTCTCGTCGGCGCTCACCGATCCCCCGATGTAGCGGAACAGGAGGTTCTTCTGCTCCTCGGAGGTCTCGTGCTCGAACCATCCCCGGACGGTGTTGTTGTCGTGCGTCCCCGTGTAGGCGACACAGTTTTTCGTGATGTTGTGGGGCGCATGAGGGTTTTTTGCGACGTCGCCGGCGAACCCGAAGGTCAGGATCTTCATCCCCGGGAAGCCGAAGTGGCCCATCATCTCGTGGACGTCGGAGGTGATGTGACCAAGGTCTTCGGCGATGATGGGGAGGCATGACCTGCTTCGCGCAAGCAGGGAGAAGAGGTCCCAGCCGGGAGCATCGACCCAGCGTCCGTTCTGTGCGGTCTCTTCCCCGGCAGGAACCTCCCAGAACTGCACGAACCCCCGGAAGTGGTCGAGGCGCAGCCGGTCGACGAGGGCGAGGGTGCGGTCGATCCGGCTCTCCCACCACGCGAATCCCTGCTCCCGGTGTGCATCCCAGTTGTAGACCGGGTTCCCCCAGAGCTGCCCGGTCTCGCTGAACATATCCGGGGGAACGCCTGAGACCGCGGCCGGTTTCTTCTGCTCGTCAAGTTTGAAGAGCCCCGGGTTTGCCCAGAGATCGACGCTGTCGTAGGTGAGGTATATGGGGATGTCCCCGATGATCTGGAGATGCCGCATGCGGCAGTGGTTCTTGAGCACCCCCCACTGGTGGTCGAAGACGTACTGGAGGAACTTTTCGCGGAAGATCCGGTCGGCAAGTTCGGTGCCGTACTTCCTGAGCGCCTCCTCACGCCGGTCCCGGACCCCGGCCGGCCAGTCTCCCCAGACCCTCCCCGCGAACTCCTCCTTGAGGGCCACGAATATAGCGTAGTCGTCGAGCCACGAGACGTTGTCGGCCGCGAAGTCCTTATAGCGGAAGTCGGGCCCGTGCTCCTTGAACCGCGCAAACGCCTTATCAAAGATGCCGTTCTTGTAGTCCAGGACCGCCTGGTAGTCGACCCGGTCCTCCGGGAAGCCTGGCGGGTCCGCGATATCCTCCGGAGCGAGGAAGCCGTCTGCGACCATCTGTTCGGGGCTGATAAGCCAGGTGTTGCCGGCAAACGCCGATGTGCCCTGGTAGGGCGAGTTGCTGAACACCGGGCATGTCGGGTTGAGAGGGAGGATCTGCCAGAAGCGCTGCCCTGCCTGGCTAAGAAGGTCCACGAACCGGTGCGCCGCCGGCCCGAGGTCGCCGATACCGTAAGCAGACGGCAGGGACGTGATATGCAGGAGAACTCCGCTGGCCCGCCGGTTCATGCTCCGCCCCTCCTTACGCCGTCCTCACGCCGAGGCATGCCGCCGCTCTCCTGAAGGCATCCGCCCACCGTTGTGCATCCTTATCACCCCGGCCAGCACGCTCCCGCATTCCAGAATAACGCCCGCGCATCCCGATGCAGAGGTTCTGGCTCTCCCATAGGGTGAGCGTCAACGGAAATACTTTCGCACACCTGACGGTGCGGACGATCTCTTCGAGCGGAGCCGGGTCGCAGGATCGGGCTGCCGCCGTCCCGGCGGCGGATGCTATCCGCCTGCTTGCCGCCTCCCCGAGGGCCGCGAGGTCGGGCGCAAGGTTCCGGGCCCTCATCGCCTCCGCGAGCGCGAAGAATCGGTCCGGGTCGGGGCACCCCTCTCCGAGCATCGCGAGCAGCCGCCCGGTGCAGGCATGCGCCAGAAGATGAACGGCTGCTCCCGGCGCCGGGAGCCCGAGGTCGTCGAGCGCGGCGATCAGCGCCGCCGCGCCGCGGTAGATCGTGCAGACGGCCTCCCCCATCCCGGGCGCGATCTCGCGGGCGATCGCCCACCGCTCCTCATCGGAGAGGTCGGGCGCGGTGTAGACCCGGGTGAAGGCCGCGAATATCGCCCCCGCCGGATCGGAGCCCGCCATCCCCTCCCACGCCACCCGGAGCGCCTCCTCGCCGCCGGGCTCGCGCACGGAAAAGACAACCCGGTCCATCCCGGCAAAGAATGCAGCCGCATCGAGGTGCGCCTCCTCGCCCGTCGCCCGGGACCGCACCCGGACGGTCCCGAGGATACGGCGCAGGCCGTCGGCGTCCGACCGGTAACGCCAGTCTTCGTGGACGGCGTACATCCCCGATGCGGCCGCAGGGGGTTCGAGGCCGAAGAGGGCGTATAGAGCCGTCCCTGCCCCGATCCGGGAAAGATCGACCGCCGCCGACCTGGCCAGGGCTTCGTAGACCGCAGCGCCGGTCGCGTACCGCGGGTCGTTCACCGGAGCGCGCCGGAGGGTGGCGGTGAACGCCGGCTCGAGGTCGATGCCGAGGCTTTCCCGGGCAAGTTCCATTGCGCGGCCCGCGTGCTGCATCACCTGAACGCTCCCCGGCTCCGTGATGTCATCGAAGAACCAGCCGCAGCTCGTCTGCATCAGCATCGCCTGCCGCTCGATCTCAAGGAGCGCTAAGATCCGCTGCCGTTCATCGGGAGAGAGACCGCCGGGCGCGTGCCGTGCAAGGAACCCCGCAACGGCCTCATCTGACCACCAACCGAGGACGAGGGCAACGGCGTCGTGCCGTGCCTCCGCGGGGTCGGGGACGAGTGCCCCGAACGCTTCCGCCACCCGGGGGGCGAGAGCGTCCTGAACCATGACGACCGCCTCCCGGAGCGGCCCGCGCCACTCCTGCGACCATCCGGGGTGTGCCCCGCTGTGACACCCGCACTCCCCCTGCCAGCGCCCGACACCGTGGGTGCAGCTCCAGGACGTCCTCTCGCAGACGGCGGCCTCGTGCGTGGGCGGGTGGGCGGCGAGGTATTCGCCGTAGACCGTGAGACGGACGTCGCTATGCGCCTCGAGGGTCTCGAGGCAGTACGCGAGCGCCATCTCCCCAAACTCACGGTGATGGCCGTAGGTCTCCCCATCGGTCGCGATATGCACGAGTTCCGGGCGCTCTCGTTCCCATGAGAATGCACCGAGCAGCCGCCCGGCAAACCGCCGCCCGTCGGAGAGCAGGTCGCCGAACGCAACGTCGCGGGAAATCGTCCCGTTGTAGAAGAAGACTGCGATGCTCCGCCCGGAGGGGAGGCGGCAGAGGTAGGGCATCGTCGTATCGACCCCGCCGCTGGAGACGTCCGTCCAGTCCTCCGCCCCGATCGGCCGCACGTTTGCGGCCTGGTGGGGGGCGAGGACCGTGAACCGGATCCCAGCCTCCGCCATCAGGTCCAGGGACTCGATATCGACCGCCGTCTCCGGGAGCCAAATCCCTTCGGGCTCCCGGCCAAACCTTGCCGCGAAGTCGCGGACCCCCCAGGCGACCTGAGTCCTTTTGTCCCTGCTGTTCGCAAGCGGCATGATGAGATGGTTGTAGCAGCAGGCGATCGCCGGCCCGTGGCCGGCGTAGCGCTCCCGCCCCTCCCGGTCGGCCTCGACGATCGCTCCGTAGACCTCCGGACAGTGCCGCTCGAGCCACGCAAGAAGCGTCGGGGCGGCCGTGAAACTGATCCTTCCATAGGTGTTCACGATCTCTTCGATCATGCCGTCCACGTCAAGGATGCGTGCGGCGGTGTTCGGGCGATAACACTCCGCGGTCACCCGCTCGTTCCAGTCGTGGTGCGGCGCGGCGGAGCGCTGGAACCCAACATCGCCGAGCCAGGGGTTCTCCCTTGAAGGCTGGTAGAAGTGGCCGTGAACGCAGACGGCGCGGTCCATCCTCATGCCCCCTCGGGAGCAAAGATGACAGCGCCGAACGGGGGCAGGGTGAGGGGGAGGGACCACGGCCGGCCGTGCACCAAAACCCGCTCCGCCTCCACCCCGCCGAGGTTCCCGACACCGCTCCCACCGTACTCGACCGCATCGCTGTTGAGCACCTCCTTCCAGAACCCGCCGAACGGGACGCCGACCCGGTAGCCGTAGCGCGGCACCGGGG
>PGYH01000168.1 GCA_002839575.1 Methanomicrobiales archaeon HGW-Methanomicrobiales-6 | reverse complement strand
CCACCGGGCGATCGCGGCAAAACGGCTCGGGATCACGAACCTCGACGCCTACATCATCGAGGTCCGGGAGAACATCGAGCTCGGTATGGAGCGGACGGCACGGACACTGAACCTCAGCACGCTCGACGACATCAAGGTGCTCGATTACGCCCGCCATCCCCTCGTCGCACTGACGCACCGGCTCGTGCGGCACGGTTAGTGCTCCAGAACGTCCAGATAATCCCACACACCCCGGGTTGCCGCTTCGTGCGGGCGGTATCGGCGATCCGTCTCACGCGAAGGACGCGAAAGGAAGACGCAAGGGCAGCAATCACACAGTCTTCGCGTGCAACCATGCCGGCATCCACTTGCCCCTCACGTGCCAGGACCCCTGACGCTCTCCACGGCTAAAGCCGGGGGCTTTCTTGCACCCCTTGAACCCCGGATCTGTGAAATAAGGTGGAATAACCCGCTACGACCCTTCGGTCCGGGTATCGTAGTCCTCGTTTAAGACGTGCTCTTTGACCACCGTCCCCTCCGGAACGATCACCTCCGGCCAGAGCCGGGTCCCGGAATGGACGACCACATTGTTTTTCAGCACCACGTGCGGCCCGATGACCGTGTCGTGCTCGACGTTGCACCCGCTGCCGATGAGCGTATCGTTGTCGATGATGCTCCCGCTGACGGTGGTGTCACTCCCGATCACCACCCGGTTGTAGATGGACGAGGAGAAGATCTTCGCGCTGTTCTTGATGATGCACCCCTCTCCGATGCTCGTATACGGCCCGATGACAACGCTCTCCTCGATGATCGTCCCGGCGCCGATCGATACCGGCCCGATCACCCGGGAGTTCGCCGCAACCGAGACGCAGCTTCCTATCTGCGCTGGCCCCATGATACGGGCGCCCTTGATGTAGAGGTCGCCGGAGATGTTGGTGAACCCGATATCCTGCAGTTTCCACCGTTCCGCTTCCCGTAGCGACCTCGGGCTCCCCACATCGGACCAGTTGCCGCGGGCAAGCCAGGCCTTCAGGGGATAGCCCTCCTCCATCAGTTCGGGGAAGAGGTTCCGGGCGAAATCGAACTTCTCGCCGGTCGGGATATGGTCGAATACATCGGGGTCGCAGACGTACATACCGGTGCTCGCGAGATTTGAAAAGATCTCTCCGGGACTCGGTTTCTCCTTGAACCGTTTGATCTGGTAGTTCGCGTCGATCTCGGCGATCCCGTACTCGGTGGGATCGTCGATGCTTATGAGCCCGATGGTGGTGATCGAGTCGTTTGCAAGATGTTCGCGGTAGAACTCAAGCAGATTTAAGCCCACTACATGATCGCCGCCGACGACAAGGAACGGCTGTTCCTCAAGGTATTTCTGGGCGTTCTTGACGCTGCCCGCCGTCCCGAGTTTCGTCTTTTCATGGACATAGGTGACGTTGACCCCGAAAAGCGACCCGTCCCCGAGGGCCGCTTCGATGGCCTCGCTCATGTAGCCGAGCGTGATCACCACGTCGTTGAACCCGAGGTTCGCCAGGTGTGAGACCAGGTGCTGGATCGAGGGTTTGTTGACGATCGGAATACAGGGTTTAGGACGCCCGAATGTGAGGGGGCGGAGCCGTGTGCCCTCCCCTCCGCACATTATACACACCTTCATGCCACTCCATTGTATGCATATCGATTTAACCCTATTGGGGTGATGCAGCGCCCCGTTCCCGAACCTTTATTCATCGTTGCGAGAAGAATCTACAGAGACGATGACAGCGTTTGAATGTACGCTCTGCGGGAAGTGCTGCATGAACGCAGGCGGCCAACTCATCGAGATCGAAAAAAGGCTCACCAGCCGGGATTATCTCTGCCGGCAGAAGGTCGTCGGCGGGACATTTCGCGCCCGGGTCGAGGAGCGATTCCTCGATGCCTTCAGGGACACCGCCGAAAACGATGCGCACCCTTCCTGGTGTCCATTTCTGCGAGGCCTCCCGGGAGAAGAGGGGAAGTATATCTGCACCATCCACGACAGTCGCCCGCTGATCTGCCGGTCCTACGTCTGCTGTGCCATGCGGATCTTCGCCCCCGACGGCCGGGAGGCCGGGAAGGTGAAGGGGAGGAGGAGCCTCGATACTGAAGACGCAGTTCTCCGCCGATGCTGGGAGGAGTCAGTGGTACCGCTCGGAACCGACGACGACCTCGTCTGGCGGAGCGAGGTCACCGGGATTCTCGGCCGTGCAGGCTACCGGGTCGAAGCTTATGAATGAGCCCCGCCGCCTCCCGGTTGTCCGGGGCCGGGTGCAGTGTACGCAAAACGAGTCCGTTCCCATCGACCTGTGCAGGCTCTGCGTCCACTCCGCTCTTGTCGTGGTCAAAGGAAGAGAACTCCCGTCACCGGCACGGGCCTACTGCAGCCGGTGCCGCGATGCGCCCAGCGTCGATATGGCAAAGGTCGAAGCCGTCGTCTGTGATGACTGCTCCGGCGAGGGATTCCGGAGCATCGCAAATATCATCAGTTAGCGGATCACTTCCGCCAGAACTCCCAGGGGTGTTTCGTCTGGAACGGAACGCCCTTCGCCTCTTTATTCCAGTCGGTCTCGATCGTGTGGTGGACCAGCCGGACTTCGTTGCGGAGCTCGGTAAGAACCTCTTTGACGTCCTTGAGTTCTTGCTGGAGGTGGTTCAACTCTTCAAACGAGCGCTGCTGCCGCACCGTCACCGTCCCTCCGTCCTTACAGGCAAGGCCGGCCTCGATCAGTTCGAGAATCGCCTCGTTCCGGTCGAACGCGTGCTCCCTGGCAAACTGGTCGATCTGCTCCATCAGGTCGGGATCGAGTGCAAACGAACATCTCATTACCATAAGCCGTCCACTCCCAATATTGTACCTGTCTGCTGATTATAATGTCTGCCGCACCGTGCTGTGTTGCATAACTCTGGTTCTTCGACCCACACAGAAAAGATGCCGGACGTCCCTTCCGTCCCTCCATGCCAAGAACCGAACGTTGGGGACGCCCGTACCCAGACAGTCGCGACTGGAGTATATATAATGCACTCCTGGTCAAGCGCGGCGAGTTTTACCTTTCTTTGGACTTCATTGATCGGTGGGATGAGCATCTCTCTCAGATGAACGCCGGCAAGCGTGGTCGGCCGTTTCAGTATCCTGAGTCATTCATTGCGTGGATGGCCGGGATTCACACCTTCCTGCAGATGCCCTACCGCCAGATGGAAGGATTTGTCCGGAGACTCGCAGCATTCATTCCCGGCCTCAAAGCAGCCGATTATACCACGCTCTTCCGCCGGATCCAGCGTCTCGATCTCTCGTTACCGGTTGTTCCCGAGCTCCTCGGTGAGGATATCATCGTCGCCGCGGATAGCACCGGGATCAAGGTCACGAACCGGGGGGAGTGGATGCGCGAGAAGTGGCGGGTCAGCCGCGGTTGGATCAAACTGCACGCCATGATCGACGTCGAGACCAACCAGGCTCTCGGCCTGGAGATCACCGATGAATCCATACAGGATGACCAGATGTTCATCCCGCTCCTCGACCAAACCCAGCAGCACGGGAGCGAGGAACATCCGGTGTACCGGGTGCTCGCCGATGGCGCCTACGACCGAAACGAACTCTTCAACACCCTCGAACAGCGGAGGATCGCCTCCGGCATCAAGACTCGGGTTGATGCCGCGACGCATTCGACCGGGTCGCCCTATCGCGCTGAATGTGTTCGGGACCGAAACCGATGGGGCGGATATCCGATGTGGTCGCGGGTAGTCACGTATGGTATGCGGTGGAAGGCCGAAGGGTTCTTCTCCGGCTTCAAACGGATCTTCGGGGAAGGAGTACAGGCGACATCTCAGGAGGGCATGTTTCGTGAAATCCGGATGAAGGTGAACTGCTATAATAGAATGCTGGCTCTGGCAGGAGGACAAGCATCATAGGGATTATGCAACACAGCACCGCACCGAGTATGGTGCAGCCCTCCGCGAGAGAGAGCTTGTGCTCCCCGTGCAGTCATCTTCGGTAAAAAAAGGTGTCCGGGTCCTCTATAGAGGACAACGCGGTCAACTGATATTTTCCATGTTGTATCCTTTCTGGGCGAGCAGGTCTTTCACCCGCTCGCGATGGTTGCCCTGCAGCTCGATCGAGGAGTCCTTGACCGTGCCGCCACAGGCCAGTTTCGCTTTCAGGAATTTCGAGAGGTCTTCGAGGTCGATGTCGTACGGGTCGAGGCCCTCGATGACTGTGACTTCCTTTCCATACCGACGCCTATTGATTTTTACGCTGATTCTCTGCTGTTCCTTGGCAACTTCTTCACAGATACACAGTTCCTTTGGCAGTCCGCAAGTCGGATGGCAGTCCGCAAGTCGGACATATCCCACCGTTCATTGCATGTACCTTTCAGCTCTCGTTATATATTATTTGGCATGCTATTCGTCAATACGACAGACATCGCACCCCAGGGAGAGTATCTGGTCCGGCCTGCTCCGGTAGCGGTAGACGGTGGTGCCCTTGCACCCGAGGTCGTGGGCGAGGGAGAAGATACAGGCGATCTCATCGACGGTTGCACGCTCCGGCAGGTTCACGGTCTTTGAGACGGCGTTGTCCACGTGCTTCTGGAACGCGGCCTGCATCCGCACGTGGTGCTCCGGTGCGATCTCGATAGCCGTCTTGAAGAGAACCCGGGTGTGATCATCCAGCGGGAGGCCCTCGACCGTCCCGTGCCGCCGGACGTGCTCCGCCACGTCCTTCCCGCCGGCGGTCTTCGGCAGGAACTCACTGATGAGATCGCTCACGATGCTGACCGGCTGCCCATCGATCGTCCGGTCGTAGGCAAACGAGAAGACCGGCTCGATGCCGCTCGTCGTCCCGGCAATGAGATGGATCGAGCCCGTGGGGGCGATGGTGGTGACGGTGGCGTTACGCATATCCCCCGAGAAGACCGACCCTTCGATCGCCGGAAACGACCCCGACTCCCTCCCGAGCTCCTCTGAGCGCTCCCGGGCCGTCTCCTGAATACGCTCCATCAGGCTCCCGGCGAACCTGAGCGCTTCCCCTGATTCGTAGGGAATTCCGAGGCGTATGAGCGCTTCGCTAAACCCCATGACCCCGAGGCCGATCTTTCGGGTTGCAAGGGTCTTCTCCCGGATCTCCAGGAGCGGGAAGCGGTTGACATCGACAACCGCATCAAGGAAGTCGACGCCGCACCGGACCGTTGCGGCGAGCAGGTCTTCGTCGAGGTCGTGCTGTCTGATGCACCGGGCGAGGTTGACGCTTCCGAGGTTGCAGCTCTCGTAGGGGTAGAGCGGCTGCTCGCCGCAGGGGTTGGTCGCCTCGATGGGGCCGAGGTGCGGGGTGGTGTTCCTCCGGTTGATCTCGTCGAGGAAGAGTACGCCCGGCTCACCCGAGATGCGGGCGGATGCGGCGATGAGACGCCAGAGCGCCCGGGCGTCGATGCTCCGCGAGACCGTGCCGTCGCGGGGGTTGATGAGGTCGTACTCCTCCCCCCTCTCCAGGCACCGAAAGAACCGGGCGTCGATGCCGACGGAGATGTTGAAGTTCGGAAAACCTCCTGCCTGCTTGCAGGCGACGAACTCCTCGATGTCGGGGTGGGAGGCCGCGAGCACCGCCATGTTCGCCCCCCGCCGCCGGCCGCCCTGCCTGACCGCCCCGGTCGCCGCATCGAAGACCCGCATGAACGAGACCGGTCCGGTTGCGGCGCCCACGACCCCGTTGACGGCGTCGCCGCGTGGCCGAAGGCGGGAGAACGAGAACCCGGTCCCTCCCCCGGACTGGTGGATGAGCGCCATGTGGCCGAGGCTTCGAAAGATCCCCTCAAGGGAATCCTCGACGGGGAGGACGAAGCAGGCCGAGAGCTGCCCGGCGGGGGTGCCCGCGTTCATCAGGGTAGGGGAGTTGGGGAGGAAGAGGAGGTCCGAGAGGAGCGAGAAGAACTCGCGTGACTTCGCCGGGCCGCCCACGGCGTCGGCGACCCGGGAGAAGAGGCCGTCCGGCGCTTCACCGGGGAGGAGGTACCGGCGTTCCAGGAGGAGACGGGCGGCAGGGGAGAACTCCATACAACACCATGAAACCCCGCCCTTAATAATCCGTCGTGCCCAACTCTCCTGCCAGCAATGTCTCTTATTGTGCTCGGAACTGCATCCCACGTGGGCAAGAGCGTGACCGTCTCGGCGCTCTGCCGTGCGCTCTACCGGCGCGGAATCCCGGTTGCGCCGTTCAAATCCCAGAACATGAGCCTCAACTCCTATGTCACGGCCGACGGGAGCGAGATCGGGATCGCCCAGGCAGTCCAGGCCTTCGCGGCCGGGGTCGAACCGGAGGCCGATATGAACCCGGTCCTCCTTAAACCCAAGGGGGATTCGGTCTCGCAGGTGGTGCTGCTCGGGCGCCCATATAAGGATGTGCAGATCCGGGACTACTACAGAGAGACCGATACGCTTCTTGATGAGGCCGTCTCCGCGTTCGAACGGCTGCAAAGACGCTTCGGGAACGTGGTGGTCGAAGGTGCCGGGGGAGCCGCGGAGGTGAACCTCTACGACCGCGACATCGCGAACATACGGCTCGCCCGCTCGCTCCGTCTCCCCATCGTCCTGGTCGCCGATATCGAGCGGGGCGGGGTCTTCGCCCAGGTCTACGGGACGCTCGCCCTCCTCCCGGAGGACATCCGGCCCCTCGTCGCCGGCGTCATCGTCAACAAGTTCCGGGGAGATCCGGAACTCTTCGCCTCGGGCGTCGCAAAACTCGAGGAACTCACGGGCGTCCCGGTGCTCGGGGTGGTGCCTTTCGCCGACATCCCTCTCCCAAGCGAGGACTCGCTCTCGATCGGCGACAAGAGAGACCGGAATACCGGA
The DNA here is from genome assembly GCA_002839575.1 of Methanomicrobiales archaeon HGW-Methanomicrobiales-6. Classification (GTDB taxonomy): domain Archaea; phylum Halobacteriota; class Methanomicrobia; order Methanomicrobiales; family Methanoculleaceae; genus Methanoculleus; species Methanoculleus nereidis. The sequence goes on along the minus strand of PGYH01000168.1, from coordinate 586 downwards.
ACGCCGGTCAGGATCGCCGTCCTCCGGCTCCCCCGGATATCGAACTTCACCGATTTCGAACTCCTCGAGCAGCACGCCGCGGTGGACTACGTCCTGCCCGGCGCATCGCTTTCCGGCTACGACTGCATCATCCTGCCCGGAACGAAGAACACCGTGGAAGACCTCGCCGTGCTGAACCGCCACGGAGTGGGGGAGGAACTCCGGCTCGCCCGGGAGCGCAGGATCCCGATCATCGGGATCTGCGGCGGCTACCAGATGCTCGGGAGCCGGATCGTTGATGCCGGCATCGAGTCGGAGAACCCTGCAGAGTACCCGGGGTTCGGGCTCCTCGACGTCGTCACGGCGTTTTCCGGCTACCGTAAGACGACGGTGCAGGTCCGGCGCCGGGCGACCGGCCCCGGCCCCATCCTCCCGGCGATGGGGGAGGTGGACGGCTACGAGATCCATATGGGCGAGACGGAGCGTGGAGGGCTGCCCGAGGCGTTCGCCGGGGAGGGGGCCGCAACCCCCGACGGCCTGGTCTTCGGGACCTACATGCACGGCCTCTTCCAGAACCCCGGTGCGGCAAACGCCCTCCTCGCCTACC
>PGYH01000167.1 GCA_002839575.1 Methanomicrobiales archaeon HGW-Methanomicrobiales-6 | reverse complement strand
GTGAGATTCGAACTCACGAACTCCTACGAGACCAGGCCCTCAACCTGGCGCCTTTGACCTGGCTTGGCAACCCTCGCCCTGTTCCTCTTAATACAACGCATTGCAACATAAAATATCTTGCTCTGCCGCAACCCGGGGCGTTCGCGGACGAAAGAGCCTCGGGTTCTACGAGGAAGTTCCGTTCTGGACATACCCGTGCTCCGGCGCCCCCTGATCGCCTTCGATGCGTATATATGCGCCCGGTTCCAACGATTCCGCATGTGGGCTGACATCTCACGGGAGTTCGCCGATTCGCCGTCCCAGAGCCGCGTCGTCCGGTTCCTGCTGGAGAACGGGTTCGGCATCAACGAAGAGGGGCGCATCGTCTGCAACGGCATCGAGATCCCGGCTACGCACATCGGCAGGGCGATCGAGACCGATCGGAGAGTCGTCGACGCCACAGCCCGCCGCATCCTCGAGAACCGCGAACTGCGGGAGGTCTTTCTCCGGATGCGCGCCGCGCCCGACCTCTCTCTGGTCGCAGAAGCCCTCGGCCTCTCGGTCATCACACTCTACCCGAAAGATGCGCACCAGAAGGGGATCGTCGGCGCGGCGGTCCAGGTCCTCGTCGATCACGACCTCTCCATCCGGCAGATCTTCGTCACCGACCCGTACCTCGCAGAGGAGCCTAAACTCGTGATGATCGTGGACGAGCCGCGGGTCCCTGCCTCGGTCTACGAACGCCTGCGTGCGCTCCCGCAGGTAAAACAGCTGGTTATCTGAAGAGTTCTACTTCCTGTGCGAGCCGGCAGATCCGCTCCCTCTGCCTCCGCGGGAGGGCGATTGAACGCTGCAGCCGCTCCTCGAGCGTGATTACGCGAGTCCCCTTCACCAGGTTGTCCGCGTGAGCAACGATCTTCTCCTCAAGCGTCCTCGGCACGCAGTCGCGCGGCACAAGGCCCAGCAACGAACATTCGTCGGCCGTCAGCCCGGCGCCGATGTGCCGCTCGACGATGGCGGCGATGGCTTCGTCAACGCCGAACGACCGGCATATCGCGCCGCCCGCTTCGGCGTGGCGGAGGTCATGGGTCACCCCCCGCCCGATGTCGTGGAGGAGGGCCCCGGCCTCGACCAGATCGCGGTCGACCAGAGGGTCGGAGCCATAGGTGAGCGCAAGGTCACGCACCGCCCGGCAGTGGGCGATGACTCCCTCGGAGCACCCGGCGCGCCGGAGAAGACGTATGCAGTCCTCTTCACGCACTCCCGAGGCTCTCCTTGATCTTATCGACCCGCTTCCTGAGAGCGTTGGCGATGAGTTCGTTGTCGAAGTGCTCGAGCATCTCCTCGCAGTTCGGGCACTCGAAGTTCCAGTTGGCCGCATCCGCGAAGGTGTAGACGACGCTGCAGTTTCTGCACATATAAAAGTCGTTCTTCTCCTCGTAGGTGAGCCGGGCGTCGAGGTGCTCGAGCACGTCCCGGACCTCCTCCTCAAGCACGTCATAGATGCGGTCCAGCCGGAGGTGCCAGAGATAGGTAAGCCAGCCGGTCTCGGTGTTCTTCAGCCGCCGGTACTCGGCGAGGCGCCTCTCGTAGAGCGTGTAGAGGGTGTGGCGAACGGTGTTGAGGTTGACCCCGGTCATCTCGGCAAGTTCCTCGTCACTGTGCTCTCCTCCTTCCGGGAACCGTCTGAGAAGCTCGATTCCCTCCTCCCCAATCATGCGCAGGACGTAGGCATTGATTGCCGGATCATTTAATAATTCAGTGACGGATACCATGCTCAAATCTCTCCCATAAGGATAATTGTATAAAGAGTATATGCTCCAGCATCGATGTTCACCATACTCTGCTTTCAATCTTTAATTTCCTTTTCCCGTCTCCCGGGGGACGGGCAGCATCCCGCGGCAGGGGGGGTCCGTCTCGCTCATTCCCCGATGAGTTTCCGGACCGCCGCGGTGTTCCTCTCGAGGTCGGCATACGCCGCCGCCTCTGTCTCGGCACAGCCGTAGACGCTCACGACGGCGTGCCCCTCCTCGAACTCGGTTCCGGGCCAGGGAATGTCGGCGATCCGGGGGGCAAGCGCTGAGAGGTCGGCGTCAAGCCGCATATCCCGCTCTGCAAAGAGGATCCGCCGGATCGCGACCCGCCGGGCCGCAGGCATCGCCGCCGGGATCACCCCGCGGCAGGCGTCCATGTGCATGGCAAAGACGCTCTGTTCGATCGCCATCTCGACGGTATCCAGGGTGGCCTGGAACCGGGGGTTGATCTCGATCGCCCAGGGCTTCTCGCCCACCACAAAATCGATCCCGACCGAGCCCACGCACCCGCTTGCGGCAGCAATTCGCTCTGCCACCGCGACCATCTCCCCGGCAAGGGGGTGGGAGAACGGGGTGACCGATCCGGCAAACCCGTGCGCGGATTCCCCCTCGCCCCGCAGGAGCTGCCGGTTGACCGCGACGGCCCGTGCACGCCGCCCGTCGGCGACGCAGGAGACGCTCGACGGAACCCCGTCGACGAGGTTCTGTGCGATGTAGGGCAGGTCCGGCCAGGCCTCCTTCCATCGGCGAAGTTCCTCCTCCGCTCTCACGACCGCGTTCCTCCATCCTCCCGCTCCCCGGCGCGGCTTGACCATCACCGGAAACTGATCGCTCGCCGCAAGCGGCGGGACCGGCACCTCCAGCCTCTCGAAGAACCGCTGGATCTCCAGTTTGTCGAGGAACCGCTCCACTTTTGTGGGCGGCGTGCCGTAGAGCGGGATCGTCGTCCCGATGGCCTCGGCACCCGAGGCGACGACCAGCGCATCGACCGGATGGCGGGCGGCGAGTTCGGCGATCTTCTCCGGGAGTTCGGCAAGTTCATCGAACGACAGGCACTCCTCCGTGTACCACCCGAGATCCTGGTCGCAGAAGTGATCGACGGCATAGACCGTGTAGCCGGCCCGGCGGGCCGACTGCGCCACGTGCCGCGTGGCGAATCCCGCAACCAGAACCCGGCCCGTCACCGCTCCACCGTCTTCTTTCCCGCCTTCGCCGGCTCGATCCGGATCTTCGCGTCCGGGTACTCCCGGTTGAGCTCCTTCCCCTCGAAGAGGTGGTCGAGGAAGAGGGCGAGGCTCGAGATCTCGGAGTGGGGCTGGGTGGTCACCGAGACGTTGTAGTCGGCAAGACCGTAGATATCGCCCGGGACCTTCTCCGCCCCCACCACGACGAGCACCCGCTCCTCTCCGCAGATCTTGTCAATAACGTCGGTCATCCGGAGCCCGTACATCGTGAGGTGGGCGACCTTGCCGCCGGCGGCCTTCCAGTCCTGGATGCATCGCCGCCACTGCACGTTGTTCTCCACGAAAAAGTCGCCTCCCCAGCGGGAGGCCACGTCCGTTATGCTCGCAGCCACCCCGGGATCGTCCGCGGCGAGGTACATCCCCCGGGCACCGAGCGCCCGCGCCGCGAGCCCGACATGGGTCGTCACCCGCTGGTCGCGTTCGGGCCGGTGACCTATCCGGAGCACGGCTACTTCGGGCATAGCCTTACTCACCTCTCCCCTTTGCCCTGATGACGCCATTTTCTATGACGAAGGGCAGGTCATCGTTGGTGTGCCGGCACTGGCACTCGATCAGCGACTCCTGGATGGAAAGGAGACGCACCGTCTCCCCGGCCTGCCGGATAAGAAGATAGCGTTCGAGACGCTCAAGCGACGCCGTGACCGCACCGGGTTCAATTCCAGTGACTGCTACCAGGTCTTCGACCGTAATGCTGCCGGTTTCGGGAATCCCGCGATATACGGCCCAATCCAGATCTTCCTCACGCACACCTATTCTTTTTTCCGGCGAGACCGATATAGTTATTCATGCACCGCCCGCACCGTTCCGGCTCTGCGGGCCGAAATTCGGGCAGGGCGGTATGGTGGGAACCGGGTATGGTCGATTATTTGGAACTGGCGGAACTTGCCGACAGGCTCTTTGAGGCAAGCGATGACGACGACGAACTTCTCGCGAAGATGCTGGATACGCTTGATGCGGAGACCCGGGGAGCGTTGTTCTCCTCCGACCTGCTCAACGCTTACCAGGTCTTTTACTACTACTTCCGGGAGACGCCGGATGAACTGACGAAGGAGCGGCTGCAGCTCCATGCAGCATCGGACCTCGCACGAGGGCTCGTCATCGACGAGGTAGACATATATGAAGTGATCTTTTCGATGGAAGACGCGGAGCCGGTCGTCATCCTCACCGATGGAGAGAATACGCTCGCACGGTTCAACGGTGCGGAGGCATACGCAAAGATTGCCCTCTACATGGAGGAGTGTCTCTAATGCATCGGGCCGCCTTCGTTTGAACGTGCAGTTTCTTGCGTCTCGTGAGGTGGATCGCCTGGTGGCATCACCACCCTTATATGGGGTTATCGAGTGCGTTGGAGCACTAGATCGGCGGTCTGCCGGCGGG
>PGYH01000166.1 GCA_002839575.1 Methanomicrobiales archaeon HGW-Methanomicrobiales-6 | reverse complement strand
AGGTCGGCAAAGAAACCCTTCAGGTCGGCAAAGAAACCCTTCAGGTCGGCAAAGAAACCCTTCAGGTCGGCAAAGAAACAAAAGAAGAGATTTTCGGGCTCCGGAGTGATACCAAAAAGCACCTTGATGACGAATTTGCAGAGATGAGAAAGGAACTCGTCTCCATCAAGGAGGCGCTCGTCCGGGCAGGCATCCAGGTCTGAATAACTCTCCATCCCGCGTCAACTACTCCGGGCCGTGCGTGCAGTTGTCCTGGGGGTGAGGTCGCACCCGACTTCCTGATCCTCGCTCATCGAGAAAAGGCGTCCGGATGGCGAGGGTCACTGCATCGCACCCGGCGACTATCCTGAGCAGTTCCGCAAGCCCCTCGCCCTTGAGCGGCGACTTCCCCGGTTGAATCTTTACCCCGACAAGGGGGAGTTTCGCTGGAAGCCGTAGACGTGCTCGATACCCGGCACATCTATTGTCTGCATCTCTTTTTCGTATTCAGGGTTCATATTCTGCGATGATCGCGGCGATCCGCGCGGCAGCATGCCCGTCGCCGAACCGGGCTGAATGCTGCCGGCGCGCGCCGCCGGCCCTCTCGGCCTCGGCAACGATCCGGTCGGCATCCGCGCCGACGAGGACGTTCCAGCCGTCCTCGATTGTCTCGACCCACTCGGTGTTCTCCCGCAGGGTGACGCACGGCACCTCAAGGATGTACGCCTCCTTCTGCACGCCGCCGGAGTCGGTCAGGACCGCACGGGCGCCGGAGAGAAGGGCGAGCATATCGAAGTAAGGGAGCGGTTCAACCACCCGGACATTCGCCGCGGGCACGATCCCGTACCCGGCGAGCTTCTTCTGCGTCCGGGGATGGACCGGGAAGACCACCGGTCCATCGAGGCGCGAAAACGCCTCCATGATCGCCCGGAGAGCCGCGGGATCGTCGGTGTTCCCTGCACGGTGGACCGTGGCGAGGTAGTATCCCTTCGGCGAGAGGCCGAAGTCCGCGAGGGCGGTGGACCGCTCCCTGGCGAGAGGAAGGTTCTCTCGGAGCGCGTCGACCATCACGTCCCCGGTGAGGTGGACGCCCGCGGTGACCCCCTCGGCCGCGAGGTTCGCGACCGCCGTCGCCGTCGGGCAGAAGAGGAGGTCCGAACAGTGATCCGTCAGCACCCGGTTCACCTCCTCGGGCATCCGGCGGTCGAAACTCCGGAGCCCCGCCTCGACGTGCGCCACCGGCACGTGCATCTTCGCCGCCGCGAGTGCGCCGGCAAGAGTCGAGTTCGTGTCCCCGTAGACGAGGACGATCTCCGGCTCCTCCTTCGCGATCACCTCCTCGATCGCGGCGAGCATCCGGCCGGTCTGGACCCCGTGACTCCCCGACCCGACCTCGAGGTGGTGGTCGGGTGCCGGGATCCCGAGATCGCAAAAGAAGACCTCCGAGAGGAGGTAGTCGTAGTGCTGGCCGGTGTGGACGAGGACCTCCTCGTGCACCTTCCGGACCTCCCGCGAGACCGGAGCGCACTTGACGAACTGCGGCCGGGCCCCGACGACCGAGAGGACCTTCATGCCGCAAGGCTCCGGGAGATCGCCTCGCAGACCCGGACGTTTGAGAGCCCCTGCTCCGGCGTGACCGTGAAGGGCTTCCCGCTACGCGCCGCCCGGACGAACGTCGCAAGCTCGATCTTCAGCGGCTCGATCTTGTTCACCAGGAGCTTCTCGATGATGTTCTCCTGGCGGTAGAGCCCGTTCACCTGCCCGTAGATCTCAGGCTTTTTGTAGACGTAGACCTCCTGGGTCATGAAGTCGCCCTCGATCGTCCGGTCCTCCTCCTCGATGTAGATCGACCGGACCTTCTTTGAGGACTTCCGGGAGGCCGAGAGGTAGACCGGCGTCCGCCCGAAGGCCGCGAGGGCCGCGGCGACGTCTCCGGTCCCGCTCGCGTGGACGGTATACTCCCGCTCCGGGAAGAGGACGTTGAAGGTGACGTCGATGTCGTGGATCATCAGGTCCTCGACGACCGTCGATCCGCTCACCCGTGCCGAGGCCGGGTTGTGCCGGTGGAAGGAGACATAGAGGGGGTTTTGCACGACCCGCGCAACCTCGGTGACGACCGGGTTGAACCGCTCGATGTGCCCGACGCCGACCGTCAGCCCCTCCGGGATCTGCCCGATCAGCTGCTCGCACTCACGGACCGTGAGGCAGAGGGGCTTTTCGATGAGGGTGTGCACCCCGGCGGCGATGACCTCTCCCGCCGTCTTGAAGTGGTAGGGGGTCGGGACACAGGCCGAGACGCAGTCAGCCTTCCGGAGGAGTTCCTCCATCGAGCGGCAGACCTCCGCTCCCGTGGCGGCGGCGACCTCTTCGGCGGCCTTCGTATTCAGGTCGTAGACATAGGTCGTCCCGACCTCTTTGAGTTCGGAGTAGACCCGGACGTGATTCCTGCCCATGACGCCGGTGCCGATGACGCCTGCGTCCATTTAGATCACCCCGTTGATCGTCTCGCAGACGTAAGCCCGGCCGGAGTCGGTGACGTTCGGGTGGACCGGGATCGAGAGGACCGAGGCCGCGAGTGATTCCGCGACCGGGCAGACCGCGGCCCCGGCGTAGTAGGGCTGCCGGGAGAGGGCGACGGGGTAGTGGACAGCGCAGCCAATCCCACGCTCGCGGAGGCGGGCCATGAACTCATCCCGCGAGAGGGGGAACGCGTCGGTGAGCCGCAGGGAGTACTGGTGCCAGACGTGGGTCCGGCCGGGCGCGACCGACGGCAACACCAGCCCCGGCGCCGTGATATGAGTATTATAGTAAGCAGCGTTCTCCTGCCGGCGGCGGTTGAAGCCGTCGAGCTTTCCAAGCTGCACCCGGCCGAGCGCGGCGGCGATATCGGTCATGCGGTAGTTGTAACCGAGTTCGGCATGGAGGTACTTCTCGCTCTGGCCGTGGTTGATGATCCGGCGGAGGTGCGCATCGTACTCGTCCGATGCCGTCGTCACCATCCCGCCCTCCCCGGTCGCCAGGTTCTTCGTCGCGTAGAAGGAGAAACAGGCGAGGTCGCCGAGCGCCCCTGCCCGCTTCCCGCGGTACTCCGCCCCGTGGGCCTGGGCCGCGTCCTCGATGAAGACGAGACCCTTATCGTCGCAGATATCCCGGATCGCCCCGGCGTCGCAGGGCTGCCCATAGAGGTGGACGCCGATCACGGCTTTCGCCTTCGGGGTGACCTTCGCGAGAACGTCGGCCGGGTCGATCGTGGCGGTCGCCGGCTCGACGTCGGCAAAGACAGGCACCGCACCGCACATCGAGACCGAGGAGGCGGTCGCAAAGAACGTAAAGGCCGGGACGATCACCTCGTCGCCCGGCCCGACGCCGGCGGCGAGCAGCGCCGCGTGGAGGGCGGCGGTCCCGTTCGAGACGGCAACGGCGTGCGGGACGCCGCAGCAGGCGGCGAACTCATCTTCAAAGGCAGCGGTGACCGGGCCCTGGGCGATCATGCCGGAGGCAAGGACAGCGAGGACGGCTTCGTTCTCCTCTCTTCCAAGGGAGGGTTGGGCGATGGGTATGTGCATGGATATCTGGCTCCAGAAACAGATGTGAATTTTCTTTCGCGTAGGCTCATATACGGGTTTTCTTTTTGACGCAAGAGGTTAAGTGAGAGTTATTAATATTCCCGGCGGAAAATCGGCATGGGAACTGCAGAGCGGCGGTGTCGCGGTTGCCGGGATCGTGCTGGGCGTCACCTACTGCCCGGTGGCGAGGTTGTCGATGATGACGACGTCGTGGTTTTGTGCCAGGGTGTCTGCAAGGTTTGAGCCAAGCCGGCCCCGCCGGTGACGATGTAACGCATGAAGAATCTATGATGGGGAGCGGTTTAGGGCTTTCTGAATTGAACCCGGGCATCCGGGTTTGATACAGGTCTGCGAGGACATCTGCCGTCCTCCCTTCACCCCCCGCCCAGCACCCTCACAATCACCGCCACCACCCCGCCCACGACCCCGCCGGCGCCGGCGCTGATCGTCGAAACCCTCTTCTCCTCGCCGGCCTTCTCCGCGCGCCACCCCTCCAGCGCCCGGAGCCGGCTCTCGAACTCCTCATCCTGCGCCTCCATCCGCTGCAGCATTTTACAAATCCACTTCACGTCCCGGTTCGTCTCGTAGACGAGCTCTCGGGTGGTCTTTTCCCCGGTCATCCTGGTAACCCTCCCGGTGAATGATAGGTCATCAGACCCAAAAAGCCTGACCGTAACGGTTATATTCACGAATCCAGGCCCAATCCGCCCTCCCCGATAAAGTCAGACTAATCCCCTCCCGGGTATACCCTATAATCGTCTGTCATATTCCCGGGAGCATGCAGGCATCAGGCACGACCGAGAGCGTTGTGCCGCAAAGGAGCAAAACCCATGGCAGACTTCGTGCAGACTACCGTCAACAAAACGGCGCTCCGGGACCTCGCCGTCCCGATCGTCGATGTAGAGTC
>PGYH01000165.1 GCA_002839575.1 Methanomicrobiales archaeon HGW-Methanomicrobiales-6 | reverse complement strand
CGCGACCGCCCTCCCCGGTGGCACATCGACTACCTCCTCCTCGACCCGCATTTTTTCCCCGCCAGCGTCGTCACCGCCGCGACAGACCGGGACTGCGAATGCGACCTCGCCCGCGCTATCGGCGGGGTATACGTCCCCGGGTTCGGGTGTAGCGACTGCGCCTGCCCTTCGCATCTCTTCCACCGTTCCGGCGACCCGGTCCCCGAGATCCTCGCTCTCTTCCGGAGTCTGGATCTGGATGCCCGGATCACAAGAATCAAGAACGAGGGGCGCGAGCATAGGATATGAATGTTCTCGGTATCTCCGGAAGCATGCGCAAGAACGGCAACACCGCGCTGCTGGTCACCACCATCCTCGACCGGGTGCGGGAGGCGGGCATCGAGACCGAGTTTCTCTCGCTTGCCGATATGGATATTCAGCCCTGCACAGGTTGCGAAGCCTGCAAGGACGCAAAGTGGTGCGTAACGGAGGATGACGACTGGAGCAGTGTGGCGGAGAAGATGGTCGATTGCGAGGTGCTGATTCTCGGCGCCCCGACCTACTACTACGACATCAACGGTCAGACGAAGAACCTGATCGACCGGACTTACTCCCTCTATCACGACCGGAGGCTTTCGGGGAGGAGAGCCGTCGCCGTCGCCGTCTGCGCCGACCGGGGGTGTGAGCGCTCCCTCGAGACCATTGAGGGGTTCTTAAACACCCACGAGTTCTCGTACCTCGGCTACGTCTGCGGGAAGGGCTACGCGCCGGGAGATATCCGCAACGACGAGCAGGCGATGAAGAAGGCCGCGGAGGTTGCGGATACGATCGTCAGGTACCTCAGGCCGGAGGATTGAGAAGCGGATCTTGCGATGCGGGGAAAATCCGCCGGGAAAAAGGTGTCCCAGCCGAACGCCCCGCATCCCCCGCCGGGTCAGAGCAGCAACGATATTATCGCGAGGACTATGAAAATGATAACCAGCCACTTCGCGACCGACATCGACATCCCTGCAACGCCCCGTGCCCCGAGTATGGCAAATATAAGTGCCAGTACGAAGAAGAGAATTGCAAGGCCAACAAGACCACCGCCTAACATATACCGTTCTCCTCCCAATCGCCGGTATCAGGCCGGTGTTGGGGAGCCACAATCTATTTTCGGGTATTTATAATTATCCAGAGATATTTGGGGGCCAGGCAGATCGATCCGGCCCTTCCCGGGGATCACCCCGGGAGAAGATCATAGATCGTTGTCCGCTGTCGAAGCGTCCGGCCGAGATCCGCGGTCATCCGTTGCATATCGGCCGGATCCAGGTAATCGGTGTCCCGGGCGCCCGCCTCCCGGGAGATGCTCTCCTCAAAGAGTGTTCCCCCGAGATCGTCCGCACCGGAGAGGAGCGCCATCCCCGCCATCTTCGTTCCCAGCTTCACCCAGGAGGCCTGGATGTGGTCAAAGTTGTCCAGGAAGAGGCGCGCGACCGCAAACATCAGGAGATCCTCCCTGCCGGTCGCCCCGGGCCGGGCGAGCCCCGCGCGGTAGAGCGGGGTGTTTTTGTGAATGAACGAGAGAGGGACGAACTCAGTAAACCCTCCGGTCTCGTCCTGGATCTCCCGGAGAACCGCAAGATGTCGGGCGCGGTCCGCCTCGCTCTCGCAATGGCCGTACATAATCGTCGCCGTCGACCGGATACCGATGCCGTGCGCCTCCTTGATAATCCGGCCCCAGGTTGCGGTATCGACCTTGTCCGGGCAGATCACCCGCCGAACGTCGTCGACCAGGATCTCGGCCGCCGTCCCGCAGAGGGTGGAAAGACCCGCATCTCTCATCATCTCCAGGACTTCCCGGGTGGAGATGCCGCTCTTTCTCGCGCCATAGGCAACCTCCATCGGGTTGCTTGCGTGGATATGTACGTCGGGAGCCTCGTCCCGTATCCAGGAGTAGATACCGACGTAGGATTGGGCGTCGAATCCCGGGTGGAGACCGCTCACCGTGCAGATTTCGGTCACATTACGCTCGCGCGCCGCCCGCGCCTTCTCCCGTACCATGGCCTCGTCATAAAAGAAGATGTCGGCGTCGCCCGGTTTCCGGGAGAAACCGCAGAACCCGCAGGCATTCACGCAGAGGTTGGTGACGTTGATGTTCTGGTTGCGGACGTAGGTGACGATGTCGCCGACTTTCTGTTCCCGGAGTTCGTCCGCGGCGGCAGCGATCTCCCAGACGCCCCGGTCGCGCGTCGAGAGGAGACGGATGGCCTCCTCCTCCGTGAGCCGATGGCCGGCAAACACATCTTTGAGTAACCGTCGCAGTCCTGGTGTCACGTGCCTCACCTCTCCCCGATACGATACGTTGATCTGGCGCGGTCAGGACAAGAACCTTCGGGTGCTTCTGATGGTGGTGCATACACTTATCAGTTCCCGGGAGTATTCCGGCGGCCATGGCGCAACAGATTCTGTGCCACCAGCGCACAAGGCTCAGCTACAAGGACGCATACGGCTACGTCATCCCGGTCGGGAGCACCAGCCTGATGGCCTGGGTGACCGACGAGGGGATGATCGGGACAGAAGGATTCGATATCGAGGCGCTGGCGAACGTCGGAGTCCCCGCGGCGATCGTCGGTGTCTCGGAAGAGTCGCCCCTCGATAACCTCGACGACCTGATGGATGCCGAGGTGAAGGCGGCAAACCTGCCGGCGGTGCAACGCCGCGTCGAGATCGGGATGCCGGGGAGGGAGGCCCTGAACCGGATGTGACGGCCCTGTAGAACACCCCGGAGGTCAAACTCCTCTGGGGTTATCCACACACTTCCTCTGGGGTTATCCACACACTGTTGACCCGCGCAAAGCGCGACTGCCGGGGAAGGAAGGAGCATGAGCACCGAAGGTGCGAAGCCGCGAAGGAAACTGTCAGTATCCATCCAGACTTCGCGTGAGACCACATCTCTACCCCGGCAGAGACCACACTTGGCAGCCTCTATTGGCAACCGGGCGGTATCCGGAGGATGTGATCCACCCTCACACCAGCTCGTAGGTCGTCGTCCGCTGGCGGAGCGTCCGGCCGAGATCCCCGGCGATACGCTGCATCTCCGCCGGATCGAAGTAGTCGGCACCTTCGCCGCCGGCATCCGTGCTGACGTCGTCGCAGAACATCGTCCCGCCGAAGTCGTCTGCGCCCGAGAGGAGCGCCGCCTCCGCCATCTTCGTCCCCACTTTCCCCCAGCAGACCTGGATGTGGTCGAAGTTGTCGAGGAAGAGCCGGGCGACCGCGGCCATCAGGATATCCTCTCGCCCCGTCGCCCCCGCCGGAGCGAGCCCCGCCCGGTAGAGGGCGGTCTTCTCGTGGATGAAGGAGAGGGGCACGAACTCGGTGAACCCGCTGGTATCGTCCTGGATCTCCCGGAGGATGGCGAGGTGCCGGGCGCGGTCCGCCTCGCTCTCGCAGGAGCCGTACATGATCGTCGCCGTCGAGCGGACCCCGAGGGTGTGCGCTTCTTTGATGATCCGGACCCAGGTCGCCGTGTCGCATTTGTTCGGGCAGATCACGCGACGAATCTCGTCCACCAGGATCTCTGCCGCTGTTCCCTGCAGGGTCCCGAGCCCCGCCTCGCGGAGCCGCTTGATGACGGTGGCGGTCGGGACGCCGCTTCGCTCCGCCGCCCAGGCGATCTCCTCAGGGCTTGCCGTATGGATGTCCACCCCGGGAGCGGCCGCCCGGACGGAGGAGATGAGGTCGACGTAGGAGTCGAGCGTGTAGTCCGGGTGCACCCCCGAGAGGAGACAGATCTCGGTGACATTCCGCGCCACCGCCGTCCGGGCCTTCTCCCGGATAGCATCCATTCCGTCGCAGAACGCCTCCGGATCGTCCGCCCGCCGTCCGAACCCGCAGAAACCGCAGAGGTTCTTGCAGATGTTGGTGACATGGATGTTCTGGTTCCGGACGTAGGTGACGACGTTGCCGACTTTCCGCTCGCGGAGTTCGTCTGCGGCGGCGGCGATAGCGAGGGCGTCCCGGTCGCGCGTTGAGAGGAGGCGGACGGCCTCCTCCTCCGTGAGCCGGTGGCCGGCGAGTGTGTCATCGAGCAGGTTGTGCAGCGAGTAGGGCATCGTAATAGATCTCGTAATCCCGGATTTATTCTTCTTTCTCTTTTCGGCGCGCAAGGACGAAGTCGTGGATGAGGATGACGACGATGACGACGACGGCAAACTCTACAAGGTGCAGGGGCAGGTAGCCGATGAGCGGCACCGCGACGAGCGCTTTCCCCACAATCCACTCCTTCTTTACCGGCTCGATCACCCCGATGCCGGAGATCCGGAGGTTCGGTTGGTCGGTGTAGGGGTTGTTATCCCCTTTGGTGATGTAGCCGCCGTGCGGGTCATCGTAGTAGGCCCCGAGCCCTGACTCCTCTACGGCGGCGGTATCGACGAACGTCATCGCCCGATGGATGATCGGATGGACGGAATCGGCGCCGTTCGGGCGGTAGACAATCACGTTGCCATAGTTCCCGAACGACGATTGACCCGTCCGCTGCCCTTCGGCCCAGGTCGCGAGCCCACCGAACCGGCGCCGACGTTCATGTTCGGGACCATGCTCTCCGACTCGATCGTGACCACCGCCGGCCAGGTGCCGGCGAAGAGGTAGAGAACAAGGGCGATACCCCCCACGACCGCGACAACCCAGAGGAGGTCGCGGGCGAGCGAGATGATCGGGCGGTCGCTCTCCCGGAACGCTCGCATAGCCGATACTGCACGCTGCAGCCAGGTGGTATCCGACATCTGTTCTAAAGAGATTGATATCCTTCATATACATAGATTCCCCGGATATCCCGGACCGGGAATGGAGCGCGAGAAAGGGTTCTGCAGACTGCCTCCCCAGGGGCGGCATCGGCCTGTATTCCGTCGACAACGTGAGACACGAGGGTAGTGCGAACTACTTCCCCGGAGCATGAAAAAAGATAAACCCATATTGCCCGGGGGAGAATATGTTGAAGTCCATGCTCGCCAACGCCGAGATCGTACGCCGGTTCCTTGAGCTGAAGCATCAGGTCCATCCTGACGTGGTGAGTTACATCCGGGAGCAGAACGACCCGACGCTCATCGACCGGATAGCAGCGGGGGTCCCGGGGGACACCCTTGTCATCTCCGCGGAGCATATCCCGGGCTTGAAAAAGGTCCGGGACGGTACCCGGTTCCTCGTCGACCCGGAACTCGAGGTGATTATGGGGAGCGCCGGGACCACAGGGAGCGTCAGCGGTCACGAGGACGCTGTCCACTACTTCCGGGACCGCTACAACTGCCTCTCCTCGATGCTCCGGGCCCGGATGAACGTGATGCCGATCGAGGCGCTGGCGAAGTCCCCCCACCGATACCGCGATGAGGAGTGCAGCGTCATCGGGATGGTGGCCGACGTGCGGACGACCGCCAAAGGGCACCGGCTCGTCGAGGTGGAGGACCCCACCGGGGCCATCCGGGTGCTCTTCAACAAAGGGCGGGACGACTCGTTCGCAGAAGCGGAGCGGATCCTCCCCGACGAGGTGCTCGGGGTCAAAGGAAAACTCTCAAACGACGGCGGGCTCTTCTTCGCCGAACAGCTCTTTCGTCCGGACGTCCCCATCAACAACGCCCCGTTCAAGAGCGACAGGCCAGGGAAGGCGGTCCTGATCTCCGACGTGCACGTCGGGAGCGACACCTTCCTCGAAGACGGATGGAACCGGTTCGCCGACTGGCTCCAGGACTCCGACGCCGGCTACCTCCTGATCGCGGGCGACCTCGTCGACGGTATCGGGATCTACCCCGGACAGGATAACGAGCTGACGATCAAGAACATCTACGAGCAGTATGACGTCTTTGCAGAGATGCTCCGTGACCTGCCCTCCCGGATCCGGATCGTCGCCGCCCCGGGGAACCACGACGTCGTCAGGATGGCCGAGCCGCAGCCGGCGATCCCGCCGGAATTCACCGCAAAGTTCCCGTCAAACTGCACCCTCGTCGAGAACCCCTGCCTCTTAAACCTCCAGGGCGTCCGGGTCCTGATGTACCACGGCCGGTCGATCGACGATATGATCGGGCTCATCCCGGGCGCGAGTTACGAACGGCCCGGCGAGATCATGGAGGAGATGCTCAAACGCCGGCTGCTTGCCTCTCCCTACGGCATGCGCACCCCCATCGCCGCGATGAAGAACGACCGGCTCGTCATCGACCCGCTCCCCGAGATCCTCCTCACGGGGCACGTCCACATCTGCGGTGTCACCCGCTACCGGGGCGTCCTCGGGGTGAACACCGGCACCTGGCAGGCTCAGACCGCGTTTCAGAAACAGATGAACATCCACCCCACGCCCGCGCGAGCGTTCATCGTCGATCTTCAGACACTCCAACCGGAAGTGATGGATTTCAGTTGATTTTCCGTCAGATATCCCGGATCTTTTCCACATATTTAAAAATGTTGAATTCCTCTGTATATGGTACTCAATCGGAGGAATGCAAAGAGATGGATCTTGTGTATCTGGCACCCATAGGTGCCATCCTTGCTCTCCTGTTCGCAGGATACTCATTCATGAGTATCCGGCGGGAGGGGACGGGTACTGAACCGATGCAGAAGATCGCTGCCGCCATCCACACGGGGGCAATGGTCTACCTGAACAGACAGTATCGTGCCATAGCAATATTCGTCGTCGTACTTGCCGTCGTCCTCGGCGTCTGGATTAACCCCCTCACCGCGGCCTGTTTCGTGCTCGGTGCTGCGCTCTCGGCGACTGCCGGCTACATCGGCATGTTCACCGCCACGGCCGCAAACGTCCGGACGACGAACGCCGCGCGGCGTGGGATCGCGGATGCGTTCAAAGTCTCGTTTGCGAGCGGTTCGGTCATGGGCATGGCCGTGGTCGGGCTCGGGCTTCTCGGGCTCACGATCGCCTATATGGCCATCAGCACCGTAACGGAGCTTCCCCAGGCTGAAGTTCTCACCATCGTGACCGGCTTCGGCCTCGGTGCAAGTTCGATCGCCCTCTTCGCCCGTGTCGGCGGCGGTATCTTCACCAAGGCCGCGGACGTCGGTGCCGACCTCGTCGGTAAGGTCGAGGCAGGCATCCCCGAGGACGACCCCCGCAACCCTGCCGTCATCGCCGACAACGTCGGTGACAACGTCGGCGACGTCGCCGGCATGGGTGCGGACC
>PGYH01000164.1:4772-7592 GCA_002839575.1 Methanomicrobiales archaeon HGW-Methanomicrobiales-6 | reverse complement strand
CGAGCGCATCGATGACGAGATCGTTTGCGTCCCGGACATACATGTCCGCAAACGCCCCTGCCTCCTGGGTGAAGCACCCGCCGGCGTCGACCGGGCAGAAGGCCTCGAGCCCCTCCTGGATGCCGATCAGGTAGTCGTCCCACCCGTGCCCGGGAGCGATGTGGACGAGACCGGTGTTCTCGAGCGCGACGTAATCGGCTTTAACAATCCGGTGCCGGATCTCCGCCTGGTGGGGGACCTGGCCGGCGAGCGGTGATTCGTACTCCGTTCCGACGAGGTCGCTGCCGTTAACTCTCTCGAGGACGGTATAGTCCTGGTAGCGCCCCATCTTCAGGACGGACTCGACGAGTTCGTCGGCGATCCAGAGGATCTCTTCGTTGCCGTCCTTCATCGCCCGCACCCGCGCGTAGGTGAACGCGGGGTTGACCGCTACCGCCACGTTTGCGGGAAGCGTCCAGGGCGTGGTCGTCCAGATCACCAGATACTCGTTCTCGCGCCCGGCGATCGGAAACTTGACGAAGATGGAGGGATCGGTCTCGTCCCAGTACTCCACCTCTGAGTCGGCGATCGCCGTCTCGCACCGGGGGCACCAGTTCACGACCCGGTGGCCGCGCTCGAGGAGCCCGCGCTCTTCGGCCCGCTGGATCGTCCACCACGCGGACTCAATGTACTCCTCCTTGATCGTCTGGTAGGGGTTGTCGAAGTCGAGCCAGACACCCAGTTTCCGGAACTGGTCGCTCATGATCTCCATATGCGTCACGGCGAACGTCCGGCATTGTTCGATGAACGCGGCGATTCCGTAATCCTCGATGTCTTTTTTGGAGGTGAACCCGAGCTGGTGCTCTACCTTCACCTCGATGGGGAGGCCGTGCATGTCGTAGCCGGCCCGCTCGATAATATTAGCGCCCCGCATCCTGTGGTAGCGGAGGATAGCGTCTTTTATGATCTTGTTCCAGGCGGTGCCGAGATGGATGTGGCCGGTGGTGTACGGCGGCCCGTCGACGAAAAAGAACGCTTTTCCATCTTTTCGCACTTCCTGAACTCGTGCATACGTATCCTCCCGTTTCCAGTAGTCCTGGACTCCCGCCTCAAGTTCGCGCGGGTTATAACTGCCGGTGACTTCTTTCACCTCGTATCCCTCATATTCAGCACTCTGGTGTACCGTTTGTTGTTGGGAGACAAAGCGTTTTGTACTATAGGGAGTGGTGCAGACTCACGCGAAGTGCGACGTTCATTGCACCTTAACCCACCCCTTCTTTTATCTCCCAACCCCCCGACATCTCCCCCATGCAGATTGCAGTCATCGGGCGGGGGGACTGTTCCGTTGAGGAGTACGAAGCGGCGGAGACCATCGGCTACCTCATCGCCGGCAACCATGAGACCGTCTGCTGCGGCGGCCTTGGCGGGGTGATGGAGGCCGCCTGCAGGGGGGCAAAAGAGGCCGGCGGAACGACCGTGGGCATCCTCCCGGACACCGGGGAGGGGAACGCCTTTCTCGATATCGTCATCCGTACCGGGATGGGCCACGCGAGGAACGTCGTCCTGGTCAACTCGGCCGACGCGGTGATCGCCGTCGGGGGAGGCTACGGCACGCTCTCGGAGATTGCCATTGCGCTCAAGACGGGAAAGCCGGTCTTCGGCCTTCAGACCTGGAAGATAGAGGGGGTGTTTGTCTGCGCAACGCCCGAGGAGGCGGTCATCCTCGCAGTTCGCGCAGCACGCCTGTCTCGGCCGTCTCGTAGCCCCCGAGGTCCCGGAGAATCTTCTTGAACTCCTCCGAGGCGACTGTCTCGATGAGGGCCGCGATCCGCGGGTCGTCGAGCATCTCACGGTGCATCGCAAGTTCGTAACGCTCCGTCGCCACCGGGACGAATGCGAGGCCGAGCGCCTTCGCGGCGCTGTAGACCCCCATCCCCGCGTCGACCTCACCCGTCCGGACGGCAAGCGCCACCGCAAGGTGCGTCGTCACCTCGCGCTCGTAGCCGGGGATGGACGCCGGGTCGGTGCCGCGCTGTGCGAGATGGTGGTCAAGCAGCATCCTGGTCCCGGATCCTTTCTGCCGGTTGACGAACATCCGGCCGGGCAGGTCGCCGAATCCGAGGCCGTCGCGTGACATGACACCCTGCTGGCGCTCCGCCACGCAGAGGAGGACGAGGTCGGCTCCGGGCATGTAGCGCTCCAGGTAGTGGGTGTTGTAGGTGCCGTCGGGCGCGAGCAGGTGCATGGGCGCTGCGTGGCACTCCTGCTTCTTCAGCGCGATCACCCCGCCCATACTCCCGGTATGGGTGGAGTGGATATCGACCCCGCGCGGCCGGACCAGGTCAGCCAGGTAGTCGAGGGCGGGGTCGTGGCTGCCGGTGACGAGCACCGCCTCCTCCGCCTCCGCGCGCGGGACGGTGAGCCGGACGTCCATGGTCTCCCCGGCCTCAGCCCCCTCCTTCTGCGAGGGGATCTGCAGGTAGCCGTTCGCCCGTATCGCGCTCATCTGGACTCCCGCGCCCCGTGATTGCGGGACCGCAACCCAGCGCTCATCGATCCTCCCTGTTGAGACGAGGACGAACTCGTCGGTTCCGATATCCGATTGGAGGCTCGTAGTCAGCCGGGCGGCAACGCGCCCGGGCTCGCGGCCGGGCATGCCGTAGCGGGCGACGAGGGGCATGACAAGCTCGCGGAGCACCGTCGCCGCCGCAAGGGGGTAGCCCGGGAGCCCGATCACCGGCTTTCCCTCGACCCTGCCAATGATCACCGGCTTTCCCGGCTTGATGGCGACCCCGTGCGCCAGCACCTCGCCGAGGTCGCGGATGATATCGGCGGTGGAGT
>PGYH01000164.1:0-4706 GCA_002839575.1 Methanomicrobiales archaeon HGW-Methanomicrobiales-6 | reverse complement strand
GATATCGGCGGTGTAGTCCCGCGTTCCGGCGGACGATCCCGCCGAGACGAGCAGGATATCGTTCTCCGCGACGCCGCGCCGGACGGCGTCACGGATCGTATCGTAGTCGTCCGGGACGATAGGGTAGCGGTGCGCCTCCACGCCCACCCCGGCGAGGACCGCCGCGGCCATCAGGGTGTTGCTCTCCACCACCTTTCCGGGCGGGGGCATCTCGCCAGCCGGCACGAGTTCGCTCCCGGTGGGGATCAGGCCGGCCCGGACGTTCTGGACCGCAACCTCCGTGACGCCGTAGTTCGCAAGCGCTCCCACATCGTGCGGCCGGATCCGGTGCCCCCTCGGGAGGATCATCTCCGACTCGCCGATATCCTCGCCGACCGGGCGGACGTGCTGCCAGGGGCTGACCGGCTTTCGGACGGTGTAGGTCTCGCCGTCGCGACGTTCCACGGGAGCGGAGCGGGCGACGTCGTCAGACTTCGACCCAACCCAGACATCCTCGATCATCACCACTGTGTCGTAGCCGGGCGGGACGATGTTTCCCGTGTTGACCCTCGTTGCATCAGGGAGGGTCACCGGATTCTGCTCGCTCGCCCCGATGGTATCGGCGCTTCTCGCCGCAATCCCGTCCATCGCCGAGAGGTGGATGGCGGGGACCGAGAACCGGGCGAATATGGGCTCTGCGGTGATCCTCCCCACCATCCCGGGGCTCACCGGAACCCGGGCGACCCCCGGAACTGCCGAAAACGAGGTTTCAACAAGTGCCCGCGCCTCTGCGAGCGATATGACTGAGAGGTAGCGCTTCACCACAGGATCACCTCGACCTCCTCGCCGACCTCGAACCCCTCGCTCGATGCCGGAACCCGCACCAGCCCTTCGCTCTGCACCAGGGTATTGAGGAGCCCTGACTTCCCGAAGACCGGTGTCGCCTCCCCACCGCTGAGACTGACCCGGACGTAGTCCTCCCGCCCGCGGGCGGAGGGGATGTTCTGGGTCAGCCGTGCGGGGATGGTCCGCCAGGAGACAGCGGTCTGCCGCATCGCCGCAAGCAGATGGTCGACGACGGCGACGAGCACGACAAACGCCGAGGCCGGGTGCCCCGGGAGCCCGATGACCGGTTTTCCCCGTGCTGTCCCGATGATGGTCGGCTTTCCTGGCGCGAGGGCGATCCCGTGGATCAGCACCTTGCCGAGTTCCGCGATGACCGCCGCGGTGTTGTCCCGGTCGTCCTTCGAGGACCCGCCCGAGACCAGGACTGCGTCGCACCTATCAAGCGCTGAAGCGATCGCCCGTTTCAGCACCGCCCGCTCATCCCTGACGATCCCGAAATAGACCGGGTGGCAGCCTCGCTCCGTAACGAAGGCGCCAGCGAGGTAGGAGTTCGCGTCCCGCACCTCCCCCGGCCCCGGGGTCTCGACGACGGGGACGAGTTCATTCCCGGTGGATACGATCCCGATCTTTGGCATCTTTGCCACACCGACCCGGTCGGCGCCGACGGCCGCGGCGACCCCGATCTCCCGGGGCGAGAGCACGCGCCCGCGTTCCAGGATCACCCTCCCTGCTCCGAAGTCCTCGCCCCGGAATACCACGTTCTCACCGGGCGCCACCGGACGATGAATCAGGACGTCGTCTCCGATCTGTTCGGTGTGCTCGATCATCACCACCGCGTCCGCGCCCCCGGGGAGAGCACCGCCGGTGGGGACGTACAGGCACGTTCCTCGCGAGACCACCCCTGCATCCGCGGTTCCCATTCCGACCCGGCCCTGGCACTGGAGCATCGCCGGGATGGCCTCGGAGGCCCCGGTGGTCTCGGCCGCGGCGACCGCGTAGCCGTCGACCGTCGAGCGGTCGAATCCCGGGATGTCGATATCGGCGCGGACGTCCCTCGCGAGGACCCGGTGGAGCGCGTCTTCGAGTGGAACTTCCTCGCACCCTGGCAGGGGCGCGATCCTCCGCACCGTTTCCACGGCCTCGCTGACAGAAACGACCTCGAGAAAGAGGCTCATCTGAAGCAGCCCAGCTGGCAGCCCCTGATTTTTATTCTTGGTTCACGCTGGTTGCAGTATCGGGCAATGTCCATCTTCGGGATGCTGTACTTCTCCGCTATCTCGAACGCCTGCGGGCAGGTGATCTCATCTGTTATACCGTACGCCTCGAATGCTTCCTGTATCTTGTCTTCATCCATCGTACTCACCTATTCTGCCTGAAGGGAGATAGGATTTACTATCGAGCCAGTCAGGCACTACCATTTACCATGCAGCCCGCCCATGTACATATCAATGCGGATCGCGCTGATTAACTCAAGAGAAGACGTTGCGGGGGTAAACATCAAACACCATCTCGAGACCCTGCTCGCGGCAGGCGGGCGGTGGCCGCTTGCGGAACAGCACGAACTGACGTTTTGCGAGGTCGCAGGAAGGCTGATCCACCAGGCCCGGATCGACGAGGAGATCGATGCGGATCTCATCCTCTTCATATCCCGGCACTCGAGCGTACACCCGACGCCCGCCCTGACCGTGCACGTCACCGGCAATTACGAGGCCGCCGACCTCGGCGGGGAGCCCGGGAAACTTGCTCCGGCAGCTCCCGCGTGGATGCACGCGATCCTCGGCAACCTCGCCGCCCGGGCTCCGGAGGGGTACCGGGTCTCCTATGAGGTGACGCACCACGGTCCGACGGCGCTCAAGACTCCGTCGCTCTTCGTCGAGATCGGGTCGACCGCGACCGAATGGGCCGATCCGGTCGCCGGAAGGGCAGTAGCGGAGAGCATCCTCTTCGCGGAGCCGCAGGAGACGATCAACCTCCTCGGTTTCGGCGGAACCCATTACGCAGTGCGGCAAACCGAGATTGCCCTCTCCTCCCGGGGCGCCTTCGGGCACATTGCTCCGGCACGGCAGATCGGTGCCGTCAATCCGACCCTCCTCCGAGCGATGCAGGCGGCGGGCGGTGCCGTGGCCGCGTATATCGACAAAAAATCGCTCTCTAACGATGAGGTCAGACGGATCGAGCGAATGCTCGACGACACCGGGCTCCCTGTCCTCTCCGAGTCGGAGGTCCAGGAAGCCTCGCGCCTCGAGTGGGCCACCTACCTCCGGGTCAGGGCTCTTGCTGAAGAGATCGCTCCCGGGTCACGCATCTGTATCCATGATCTTACAGGGGAAGGAACTCCCGTTAAAGTGCTGATAACTCCTGATCTTATTGAAGAGGTACTAAAAATCGATAAGTCCGGGTTTATCATGGGCCTTGACGGATTGCCGGTCATCCATCTTTCAAAAGGTTCTACAGAAGTTCTACCGACGTTCATCTGCTTTGAAAATGGGGTGTCCCGACTCGCAAGTGATATAACTACCCTGTGTGTAAAACTCTTACTTATCTGTGAAAATGCTGCTATCGACGGTGATCACCTCGTCCTCCGGAAGGTGCGGTTCGACCCTGAGAAGGCGCGCAGACACGGGGTTTCAAAGGGACCGCTCTTCGGCATGCTTGCCGGCGGGAAAGCGGTTGAGATTGAAGGGCGGATGATCACACCCGATGCAGTGCAGACAACCAGCGTAAAGCGGATACATATCCCGGGATTGGAGAGATACATATGAAATCCATCGTAGAAGAGGCACTTTCACGGGCGCGAGAGGAGCAGCGCTTTGCAGAGCCCGTAGAGGTCGACAAGGATCTTGAGGATGTCCTCATGGAGCTCCGGACGGAGATCGCAGTCGTCGGATGCGGAGGCGGCGGTTCGAACACGGTCACCCGGATGGCGGAGGAAGGCATCAACGGGGCGCGGCTGATCGCTCTCAACACCGACGCTCAGCACCTTATCCGGGCCCGGGCGGAGACCCGGATTCTCATCGGAAGGCAGAGGACCCGCGGCCTTGGTGCGGGCTCGATCCCTCAGGTCGGCGAGGAGGCGGCCCTCGAGAACGAGGACGACATCAAGCGGGCAGTCGAGGGCTGCGACATGGTCTTCATCACCACCGGGCTTGGGGGCGGCACCGGTACCGGCTCCGCACCCGTGGTGGCGAAGTCAGCACGGGAAGAGGGTGCCCTGACCATCGCGGTGGTCACCCTGCCGTTCACGGCCGAAGGCGCTATCCGGGGGCAGAACGCCGAGGCAGGTCTCGAGCGGCTCCGCGAAGTGGCGGATACCGTCATCGTCGTCCCCAACGACCGTCTGCTCGAGGTCGTGCCCCGGCTTCCGCTCCACGCCGCCTTCAAGGTCTCGGACGAGGTGCTGATGCGAGCGGTCAAGGGCATCACCGAGCTCATCACAATGCCCGGGCTTGTGAACCTCGACTTCGCCGATGTCCGGACCGTCATGGAGCGGGGAGGCGTCGCGATGATCGGCATGGGAGAGAGCGATAGCGAGGACAAAGCCGCCGACTCGGTCAAGAAGGCGCTGCGCTCCCCGCTGCTCGACGTCGACATCTCCGGCGCGACGGCCGCGCTCGTCAACGTGGTTGGCGGACCCGATATGACGATGTCCGAGGCTGAAGGCGTCATTCAGGAGGTATATGACCGTATCGACCCCGATGCCCGCATTATCTGGGGTGCCCAGGTCGACCCTGACATGCAGGGCAAGATGCGTACGCTGCTCGTGGTCACCGGCGTCCGGTCACCACAAATATATGGGAGAAATGAAAAGAGTATGCCACGCATGATGAAACAGTTTGAGATCGACTTCCTGAAGTGAGCCGGTATGATGGATTATAAAGAGA
>PGYH01000163.1 GCA_002839575.1 Methanomicrobiales archaeon HGW-Methanomicrobiales-6 | reverse complement strand
CGTCGTGGTATTCCTCGTCCAGGTCGCCCGGGACGGGAGCGTGGCCGGCCAGGCACTGGCGGGAGTCGTCCTGCTCGCCGTCGCCGCGGGCCTCACCTGGATGCACGACGAACTCGCCCTGAAACGCTACGAGATAGCGCTGCTCTGGGTGATGGTGCTCGGGTTCCTCGCCTACGCGGCGGCGACCGCTCTGGGGGTGCTCGCATGAAGTACCTCTACGAAAAAGACCTCCGGCAGATGAAGTACAACATCCTGACGAGCACGAAGCACGACGAGGCCGTCCGGGCGATCGCAGAGCGGCTCGGGATGAGCAACGCGAAACTCCGCATGGTGCTGATCCGGCGGTTCGATATGTCCCTGCTCGAGAACCTCGAATCCCGATGGGAGATGGGGCAGCGGCACGCGGACGACGGCGATCCGGTAGCAGAAGAACTCGGCTACGAACTCTTCACCCGGTTCATACCCCTCGTGGACACAGAGACAATGCAGACAATCTATAGTGATACGACAGCAATGACACAGGAAATACCCTTTGATGAGGCGATCGCGAGAGGAAAAGAACAGATCCGGGAGGCGGTTCTCTCATGAGCATCCTCCAGAAGATCAAGAACGCCGTCCGGTCGAGGTCGATTCACGTCGCATACGTCGACGTTGGGTCGTGCAACGGCTGCGACATCGAGGTGCTCGCCTGCCTTGCGCCGCGCTACGACATCGAGCAGTACGGGATCTACGTCCACAACAACCCCCGGGAGGCCGACGTCCTCCTGGTGATCGGTTCGGTCACCCCCCAGTGGGTGGACAAACTCCGCGACATCTGGGACAAGATCCCGGAGCCGAAAGTGGCCGTCGCCATCGGGAACTGTCCCATATCGGGATGCGTCTATGCCCGGAGGGGTACCTTGACGAGCCCGCCCGTCGAGAAGTACATACCGATAGCCGCACAGGTGCCGGGCTGCCCGCCCCGCCCTACGGAGATATTGAACGCCATACTCTCGGTCGCGCCGCTGATATTCAAGGATTACGAGGAGAAACAGCCATGAAGAAGACCGTCGACGTATCCATCCCGCTCGGCCCGATGCACCCCTGCTGGAAGGAGCCCGTCCGCCTCAAGTGCGAGACGGCGGGCGAGCGGGTGCTCAAGACCGAGTTGGAACTCGGATACATGAAGAAGGGGATCGAGCGGATCATGCGAGGGCGGCCCTGGCAGGAGGTGATGTTCCTCGCCGAGCGGGTCTGCGGCATCTGCTCGGTCGTCCACAACATGGTCTTCATCGAGACGATGGAGGAGATCAGCGATATCGCGGTCCCGCCGCGGGCGGCCTACCTCCGTGTCGTCGTCAACGAACTCGACCGGATGGCAAGCCATCTCATTGCGAACTTTTCCTACTGCTACACGATCGAGCACGAGACGCTCGCGATGTACCTCCTGAATACCCGGGAGACGGTGCTCGACAATCTGGAGCGGATCACCGGTTCAAGGATCAACACCGCCTACATGATCCCGGGCGGGGTCCGGTTCGACCTTCTCCCCGAGGACGCCGCGGCGATGCTTGCCGACCTCGTGAAGGTCGAGGACGAGATGAAGCGCTACGTCCGGATCTTCGAGACCGGCCCGCTGATTGCACTCAGGAGCAAGGGGATCGGGTTCATGAGCCGGGAAGAGGCAATTCGGTCTCACACCGTCGGCCCCACCGCCCGGGCGAGTGGTGTCGAGGACTCCGACATCCGTCTCCGCCACCCGACCTACCGGGACCTCGGCTTTACGCAGATAACCCGGACCGAGGGCGACAACTTCGCCCGGGTCATGGTCCGGTTCCAGGAGGTCTTCCAGAGCATCGACCTGATAAGGAAATGCGTGGAAACCCTGCCCGACGGCCCCATCCGGGGCGGCGGCCTCTGCAAGGCAGGCGAGGCCTCGTATGCCGGCGAAGCCCCCCGGGGCGAGCTGACCTACACCATAAAGACCGACGAATACGGCAGGGTGGTTGATATCGCGATCCAGACGCCGTCAATCATGAACATCGAGGCCTGCGCCCACACGATGATCCGGGATGTCGCGTCGATCGCCGACGTGACGTCGACGTTCATCAGCAGCGACCCCTGCATAGCGTGCAACGAGAGGTGAGGATATGCGGTCGATCGTCTACTACGTGCGGGAGTTCCTCAGGCCGGAATGGATCCGGAAGTTCTTCTCGGTAAAGACCGCGCCGCTCACAACCCCCTCATACTTCAAGGACTACCCGACCCGGACGGAGAAGGAGTGCACGGGGTGCTTCACCTGCATGATGATCTGCCCCGCACCCGGAGCGATCGCGGTTCTCCGCAAGAAGGACGAATGGGAGCCGGAGGTCTACCCCGGCCACTGCATCCGGTGCGGCCTCTGCGTTGAGGCATGCCCGGAAGGGGTTCTCTCGAGCGGCCGGATCCTCGACGTCACCGAACGCGACAGGACGGCGTTCGCCTCGTGGTACCACCTGGAGGTCGACGACAACCTCTGCATGCGGTGCGGGAACTGCTGCGTCTCCTGCCCGGTCAACCGCCAGATCGATCCCCAGCTCGCGGGAACCGGGACGTCCGCGAGCGACGAGGTGATCATGCGGATTGAGGGCGGCCGGGTGCGAATCCTCCACGAGGAGAAATGCACCGGGTGCACGACCTGCGAGACCAACTGCCCGAACCGCGCGATCCGGGTCGCCCGGATGGTGGAAGGGATCCAGGGCGAGGAGGCAGAGGCATGACGTTTCTCATGATCACCGGGCGGACGGTGACACAGGGCGTGACCGTCGAGAACAAGACCTCCGCCGAGTACGCGGCCGAGACCTCGACCTGCTTCATGCACGAGTTCGACATGCTGGAACTCGGGCTTGATGACAGGGATACCGTCAGGGTGACCGGGCCGTGCGGAGAGGTCGTCATGCGGGCGTGCGCATCGCCGGAAGTGGAGATGGGCACCGTCTTCGTCCCCTATGGGCCCTACGCAAACCACATCGTCGCTGCCGGCACCCGCTCCACCGGGATGCCGGATTTCAAGTCGCATGAGGTGGAGATCGAACCAACGGATGAAGAACCAAAGACCGTTCACGAACTGATGGTAGACCTGGGAGGCCTTGCTTATGATCGTTAAGGACGCGGTCTGCCCCTTCTGCGGATGCCTCTGCGACGACATCGAGGTGGAGGTTGAGGAGAACAGGGTAGTCGCCGTCACCAACGCCTGCGAACTCGGCACGACGAAGTTCATGGGCGAGAAGAGGATGAAGAACCCGATCCTGCGCGACGGGGACCGGTGGAAGGATATCACCTACGACGAGGCGATCCGGTACGCCGCCGATATGCTTCTCGAGGCCGAGCGGCCGCTCCTGTATGGGTGGAGCGGCACCCACGGGGAGGCGCAGTGCGTGGGGGTGCACATGGCCGAACTCGTGCGGGGCGTCATCGACAACACCTCTTCGGTCTGCCACGGGCCGTCCATCCTCGCCATCCAGGAGGTCGGGCACCCGGGATGCACGCTCGGGGTGGTGAAGAACCGGGCGGACCTCGTGATCTACTGGGGATCGAACCCGATCGACGCCCATCCTCGCCACCTCTCGCGATACACGCGGTATGCGGAAGGGTTCTTCCTTGAGAACGCCTTCCGTGACCGGAAGGTGATCGTCGTCGATATCCGCAAAACCGAGACCGCGAACATCGCCGACGAGTTCGTCCAGATCAAGCCCGGCGGGGACTACGCGGTCCTCTCGGCGCTCCGGGCGATTGTCCAGGGGAAGACGGATACGATCCCGCGGACGGTCGCGGGCGTCACCCGCGAGCAGCTCGTCCGGGTGGCAACCCTCTGCAAAGCCGCGAAGTTCGGGGCGGTCTACTTCGGGCTCGGGCTCACGATGACGCAGGGGAAGTACAAGAACATCAGAAACGCCATCGAACTCGTCTCGGAGCTGAGTCGGCACACGAAGTTCACGATCTCGGCGATGCGGGGCCATTACAACGTCTACGGGTCCAACGAAGTGAACACCTGGATGACCGGCTACCCCTTCGGGATCGACTTCTCCCGGGGGATCGCCTTCTACAACCCCGGGGAGACGACGGCGGTGGATATCCTGGCCCGGAAGGCGTGCGACGCGGCGCTGATCGTCGGGAGCGATCCGGCGGCCCACTTCCCGAGGAAATGCCTCGAGCACCTCGCCGACATACCGGTGGTCCAGCTCGACCCCTACCCGAACGCCACCACCGCGTTCTGCAACGTCCAGATCCCGGTGGCAGTGACCGGGATCGACGCCGAAGGGACCGCCTACCGGATGGACGGGGTGCCTATCCGGACGAGGAAGGTTCTCTCCACCGATTATCCGTCCGACAGAGAGGTCCTCTCGCGGATGTACGCCCTGATGCAGGAGGCGCTGGAGCGATGACCGAACTCCGGGTGAAGAACGCGTGCGTGATCGACCCTCTCCGGGGGATCAACGCCGAGACGATGGATATCGCCATCCGCGACGGAAAGATCGTCGAGGAAGTGAGCGATGCGGCGGAGGTGATCGACGCCCATGGCATGCTCACCCTGCCGGGTGGGGTCGATTCGCACACCCATATCTGCGGGACGAAGGTGAACTTCGGGCGGTACATGAGCCCCGAGGATATGCGGGCGGGGAGGACGCCCCGCCGCGGGCCGCTGCACGCCACGTCCGGCTACAGCGTCCCGACCACCTACGGCAACAGCTACCGCTACAG
>PGYH01000162.1 GCA_002839575.1 Methanomicrobiales archaeon HGW-Methanomicrobiales-6 | reverse complement strand
CCCCCTCCCGGTTGCAAGATGACACCTTTTAACTCTCCCTGCGAACCCACCCCGCCCGCGCTTCGCGCTCCTCCCCCGCCCTGAGGGCGGGGGCAGTGCGTGGCGATAGGCGATGGAAAGCCGTCTCCCCCTCCCTGCCCCAGGTGTGGTTCATATAGTAGATACCTAGGAGGTAAGTGCTCCGATTAGTGTATACCAAATGTTCGGAGATCGTTTTGGGATGACCTCATAACCTCCAGGTAGTTCCGTTACCGATGGAGGAGTCTTCTCCGGGGCCCGATGACCCAAAAAAGTGTACGGGTGTTGACCGGCAGGTTAGAGCTGGAAACAGTCCCCGGCGATAACCCGCTCTACCTTCCCGTTGTCCTTGCGGATGATCAGGGCGCCGTGCGCATCGATATCGATGGCCTCTCCCGTAAAGGTCTTGTTGACGGTCTTGATGGCCACCCGGTGGTCGAGCGTCAGCGAGAGGCTCTTCCACTCGCGGATGATGGAATCGTACTCGGCGTCCTCGAGCTGCTGGTAGCGCAGTTCGAACTCCCGCAGGACCCGGGCAAGCAGCGCCACGCGGTCGACCGTGTGGCCGACCTCGGCCTGGAGCGTGGTCACCGTATCCCTCAGGTTCGACGAGAGCTCGTCGAGAGAGACGTTCGCGTCGATCCCGAGCCCCAGGAGGGCGTAATGCACGTCATCCGCCTCTGCGCTGAGTTCCAGGAGCAATCCTGCGACCTTTTTATCCCCGATGAAGATATCGTTAGGCCACTTGATGAGCGCACTGATGCCGTACTCCTTGCGGATAGCGCGGGCAATCGCGACCGATCCGGCCATGGTGATCATGAAGAGATGGTCGAGCGGGATCTTCGGTTTCAAAAGAATGGTGGCCCAGATGCCGCCGGCAGGCGAGACCCAGGCGCGTCCGAGCCTTCCCACCCCACCGGTCTGCTCCTCGGCGATGATCACCATGCCGTGCAGTTTTTCAGGATCGGTCTCGTCGGCAAGTTTCTTCGCGACCCAGCTCGTGGAGGCGGTGCTGTCGAAGTGGCGGATCTGCCTTCCGATGACCCGGGTCCGGAGCTGCTTGCGAATCTCGTACGGGAGGAGCCGGTCGGTCTTCGTTTCGAGGCGGTAGCCCTCCGCCCGCGACGACGATATACTGTATCCCAGCCTCCGGAGTTCGCGTATCTGCTTCCAGACCGCTGATCGGGTGACGCCCAATTGCTCTGCAATCCACTCTCCCGATACCGGGCCGGGCGATTCTTCGAGAATCTTCAGTACGTTGATTGCCGTATCCTTCATGTTCATTACCTTTTCTCTGCAGGCGACTCAGTCGGGAGCGGACGCAAATCTTCGCCGCACACCTGTTTTCGGATCCCCGCGTTCTGCTCCATGAAACCTGCCAGATCAAAGATGCCGGTCACATCGACGATGCCGATTGCACCGATGGCCCTGCCTTCGTCGTCCCTTACCGGCGCCACAACTACCGGGATACCTTTGTAAGGGCCGCCTGGAGGCCGGACTCTCTTTGTGACATTCTCCTCGAGGACCTCCTCGAGGATGGGGCCCGTATAGGCCTCGTCGATGACCTTCCCCTCCTCAATCCGGATTCCGGGACAGTCGCGGGATCGCGCCGTGACAGGCAGACGGCCAAGCAGATCATGGATACAGAGCATAACGGGAGCGAGATCGCACGCTCTTGAAGAGACAGAGATGACGTATTGCTCCATGGTCGTATCCCTACTTTCCATCATGGTTTATCTAAAATAATGTTTCCCTATCACCGCATGAAAACTCCTTCAGGAACTCCCGTGAGGGGTACTCATGGATGCTTGAGATCAGGATCACACCGTCGCCGACCGCCTTCCCGATGAGAAGCGCCTCGCCTGCTGCCGAGGCGGCAAGCGTCTCGCCCCCATGGGCCGGGAACGAACCGTCGCACTCGACGGCGGTAAGGTCGTATTCGGAGAAAAGGGCGTTGAATTCACTCTCTCCGGTGAAGCGGACGGCACGCGGCCCGTATGCAAACGAGTAGGTCACCGGGAACGGGAGCCAGTCGTAGGCGTCCTCCCGGCAGCATCCCGCGCCGAAGACCAGCAGCCTGCCGCCGTTCTCAACGAATCGCCGGATACGCCCGCTTGCAGCCCGAAGAGCGGGGAGGAGGTTTGAATAATCCGGGTTCGCAAACCCTGTCGGCACGATGAGCGAGACGAATCTCCCCCGCCAGAAGGGGGAGGCGAGCATATGGGGAGTGACCGTCTCGCAGCAGGCGCCGCAGTCCTCGATGAGCCGCGAGAACATGAGGGGGCTGTCCCAGAGCAGCCCGGTCCTGCAGGTCACCCCTTGATCACCCCGAGCGGTTCAAGCCGGACAACGGTATTCGAGAGGCCCGCTTCGTGCACGACGCGCACCACCTCCCGGCTCGGCTTGTAAACTTCGGGCGCCTCCTCCGCGAGGGCCGAATCGCTGTGAGCACGCACCAGGATGCCTTCTCCTGCAAGATGCTCCCGGAGTTCCTTTCCGCGGACCTCTTTCTTCGCTTTCGACCGGCTGAGCACTCTCCCCGCGCCGTGGCAGGTGCTCCCGAAGGTCTTCTGCATCGCAGTCGCCGTGCCATGGAGGAGATAGGAGGATGTCCCCATGCTCCCGGGAATGATCACCGGCTGCCCGACCGCGGCGTACTCCCGGGGGATGCCCTCCGCTCCCGGGCCGAACGCCCGTGTCGCGCCTTTTCGATGGACGCAGACCTCCATCGAGGCGCCGTCGACGTCGTGGCGCTCGAACTTGGCGACGTTGTGCGCAACATCGTAGATGAGCCGCATCTCGTCGTAATCGATCCCGAACATCTGTGCAAATACGTTCCTGGTCTCGTGCATGATGGCCTGCCGGTTTGCCCAGGCATAGTTTGCAGCGCAGGCCATGCCACCGTAGTAGGCGCGGCCTTCCGGAGAATCAATGGGAGCGCAGGCAAGCTGCCGATCGGGGATGTGTATGCGGTATTTTGCGAGCGCACTTTCGAGCGTTCGCAGGTGGTCGGTGGCGACCTGGTGGCCGAGGCCCCGTGAGCCGCAGTGGACCATGAAACAGACCTGCCCTTCGGCGATTCCGAAGGCCTTCGCCGCTTCGGGATCGACGATCTCCTTTGCCACCTGGACCTCCAGAAAGTGGTTCCCCGCGCCGAGTGTCCCGATCTGCGGCACGCCCCGCTGGCGCGCTTTGGTGCTGACCGCTTCGGGGTCGGCGCCCGGCATCGCTCCCTCGCCCTCGCACC
This sequence comes from Methanomicrobiales archaeon HGW-Methanomicrobiales-6, assembly GCA_002839575.1. GTDB lineage: Archaea > Halobacteriota > Methanomicrobia > Methanomicrobiales > Methanoculleaceae > Methanoculleus > Methanoculleus nereidis. Next base: position 1,556 of record PGYH01000162.1, on the reverse strand, counting down.
GGACGAGATCCGCTTCGGTGCCGAGCCCGCGTTCAACCGCCCACCGTGCACCGTCGACCATGACCCCGGCCAGTTCTTTGTTCGAGAGCCGCAGGGTGCTCTTTGTACCCACACCGGTCGGCACGGCGTTAAAGAGCCGCTCGATGAGTTCCCGTTTCTTGCCGGCGAGATCGGCCTCGGTCAGGGGTGTCGTGATCAACCGGACGCCACAGTTGATGTCGAATCCGACCCCACCGGGAGATATGACCCCCTCGGTCATGTCGAACGCAGCGACACCGCCGATAGGAAACCCGTATCCCCAGTGGATATCAGGCATGGCGAGCGAGTTCTTCACAATTCCCGGCAGGGTTGCGACGTTCGCGAGCTGTCTGACCGCCCCCTCTTCAAGCGTCTCCGCCAGTGTCCGGGAGAGGAAGAAACGTCCCGGTACCCGCATATTGGGGACGTAGCCAATGGGAACCTCCCATTCGAGGTCCCCGATCCTATTGATTCCAGTAAGCATGACAACCTCTCAGATATCGAAGATGATCTCCACCACATAACCTTCTTCTTCTTTAACGATTTCGAGCCCGAAGTAGGATATACCCTTGACAATTGTCCCCGCAGAGTGCCGTGCAGGGTCGAAGGGCTCGCCTTTGAGAACGGCGGAAAGCCGGGTGCCCCGAAGATCGATGTCGAAGGTGCAGAAGACGGTGTTCTCGACCTCGGTGATGAAGAGCAGTTCCGAGAGGTAGTCGATGAGGAGAGATTCGAGGTTGTTCGCCTCAAGGGTGAGGTGCCGTTCGACACCCCGGTCCTCGCAGGGGCCGTACATCACGTGAAACATGGCCCGGCCTGCATCGGCAAAGATCTCGTGTATGGTCGCGCCCCGCACCCGCATGAGAACGTCGGCGGTATGCTCCAGTTCTTCGAAACTCATGGTCTAGAAGTCTTCGTAGAATATAGGAATCATTCGCCTGTGGATAGCCTCGATGTAACGGGCCTGATACTTCGAGATATAGATAGTATAATCGCCGACCGGGATCCTCAGGTCGGTCACTTTCGGAGGTTTGACCGATGTCGGCAGGAGAATCGGTCCGCTGCAGGATGTGCTCACTCTGAAGTCGCGTTTTCTCTGGAGAACGTACGATCGGACATCCTCCGTGACATATATGCTCCGTGATGGTCCTGACTCCCCAACGTCGCTCTGCATGGTAATCCTCCATATTTGTTCTGGGGTGTAAAAAGAGGTATGGTTTTTGAGTGCTATGTTGTCCCGAGAATCTTCGCTACCACGTCTACGTACTGGTCTTTCAACTCGTAGATGGTGTTCGTCCCCTCCGCGTTCCGCCTCACGTGCAGGATGCCTATCCGGGATGCGATGATGCCTACCATGGACGCGATAGAGTGATAACTGATCGAGAACTGTTTCTGCAGTTTCTCATAGATCTGAGGTATGGTGAGTGATTTTACTTTTACGAACAGGTTGAGCAACTCGTGCCGGATTCCGTCCCGGTCCCGTGAGAGATAACCTTTGAGTCGAGCTTCTATCTCTTTTTTGAGCTCATAGGGTGATC
>PGYH01000161.1 GCA_002839575.1 Methanomicrobiales archaeon HGW-Methanomicrobiales-6 | reverse complement strand
CCGAAGGAGCGGAGCTCGAGCACCCAAAGGGTGCGGAGTGCGAGCGTAGCGAGCTTGAGCACCGTTAGGTGCGAGGGGGAGACCCCCTCCCCTGTCTCTAACTCACGAAGACTCAGTACTTCGCTAATTTCGGCATCTGCAATCGACCACTGCAGCCTCGCATAGCGGCCTACAACGGGATCGGCAGCACCCGGGCACCAAACTTCGCGGCTTCGCGCTCTTCGCACCTGCGATGCTCAAGCTCCGGATGTCCCATCCGTCGCACTTCGCGTGAGGCCATATCATCGCTCATAAACTGTTAACTCTCGCGTTGTCGCGAAGAACGCGAAGGGAGGGCGATGGGTTGACCTCATGAAGATTACCTCAACCTGTTTAGCGAAGTACTGGGTCCCGCCCCGGCGCAACACTTCTCACGGAAGATACTCGTCCACGTACTCGAGGAACTGCTCCACGACGGCTGTCGAGTAAGGCCCTTCCTCGTAGGCTGTCATAAGCGTCAGGCGGTCGTGGAACGTGGAGGCGATCATCAGAAACCCGTACGGCCAGCAGACGCAGGGGAGGTACTGGATGTCCCGGATATCGAGCGCCGTACCGTCCTTTCCGGGGATGGGGAGGTAATCGCCGGGGTCAAAGACCCCGAGGTTGGAGAAGACCGGATTCTTCAGGCCGGACGTCCCGTACCGCTCGATCATCTCGTCGAAGAACGCCCGCACCGCCGGCATCCCGCCCCCCATGATCTCCTCGTAGAAGAGGATGGCAGCAACGCCGAGACTCCCTGCCTTCCGGCGGGCTGTTATCGCCGTCACCTGGTCGATGATATCCTCGAGCCGGGCCTCCTCCCCGGCGGAGAGGGTGACCTCGTAGGCGATGGAGAGGTTCGTGAGCGGAGAGTCCTCATAGAGGCCGGGATACTTTCTCCGCAGATCGGCCGAGGTCAGGAACGATCGGGGAGCACCCCGGTCGGAGGGGTCGTTACGGATCTTCTGGAACGCAAGGAAGAACGCAGCGATGAGGACGTCGTTCACCGTGGCCCCGTGCTCTCTCCCAAACGCCTTTATGTGCCCGAGTCTCCCGGGCGAGAGCGTCCGGCAGGACACCCGGGGCGTCCCCCTCCCGGTCCGCTTGATGGGGAAGCGCCACCGGTCGACGAAGGGCTCCTCCTCCGCGAGCGCCCGCTGCCGCTCTTCGTCGGAGTAGAGCGCAAGAACCCTGTCCGTGCTCCGGTCGTAAGGAGCGCGGGGGGCCGGCCGGAAATCGGGGTCGTCCACGATCCCCCGGTAAGCCGCAAAGAGGTCCCGGGCAAGGGTGAGGGCGCCGGTGGCGTCACAGAAGCCGTGGTGGCAGGTGACGGCCACGAGATCCCCTTCCTTCCTCCGGTAGAGGCTGACCCGCATCTGCGGCCCGGAGCGAACGTCAATGTGCGGCGGCGGGGGCAGGATCTCAACCTCTCCGGCCGGGACGAGGACGAACGCTCCTTCCCACAGTTCTTCCGGGATCTCCTCCCAGACCGGCCGGCCGTCAACCTCTGCGAACCTCGACCGGAGATAGGGGTCGGACGCAACGAGCCGCATCGTCGCCGCTCTCATGACCCCGGCGTCGACTTCGCCGTCGAGACTGAAGACGACGTGCATCGTCGGATCGTAGATCCGCTCGAAATAGACGTTGAAGACGTCGAAGGCGTGTGCGGGATGGCAGATCGGGGACGAGGGCATTGTTACGCATTTAGCGTTTCATGGTTAACTGCTTTCGTGTTCATCGCCATGCCCGCAGCCGTCATCCCGGCGCAGTGTGTGGTCCCGGGCCCCGGAGCGGAACTGCAGCCCGCGCCCGGCGGAAATGGGGGTACGGCTGGCGTCGGCTCTCCCGGTTCCAAACGTTTTTGAGCGGTAAGTGGTCAGGAGATAGATGCGAGGTTCCAGGATGAAGCGAAAGATCATCGATATCGACGAGGAGAAATGCACTGGATGTGGGCTCTGCATACCCGACTGCCCGGAAGGAGCGCTGCAGATCATCGACGGGAAGGCAAGGCTCGTGAGCGACCTCTTCTGCGACGGGCTCGGCGCCTGCATCGGGACGTGTCCGGAAGGGGCGATCTGCGTCGTCGAGCGTGAGGCCGGGCCGTATGACGAGCGGGCGGTGATGGAGAAGATCGTGCCCCAGGGAGAAGGGGTCATCAGGGCGCACCTCGAGCACCTTCTCGGCCACGGGGAGGAGGGGCTGTACCGCGAGGCGGTCGAGTACTTGAACGAGAAGGGGATCCCGGTTCCCGAGCACGGAACCGCGAGCGGCGGTGCTGCGTGCCCGGGCTCCGCCGCGAGGAGCCTTCCGCGAAGGGAAGCCGAGAAGAGAGAGCGTGCTGAACAGATTGAGTCGGAACTGAGGCAGTGGCCGGTCCAGTTGCAACTCCTGAATCCCGCCGCCTCGTACTTCGAAGACGCGGATCTCCTCATCTCCGGGGACTGCGTTCCCTTCGCATACGCGGACTTTCACCGTGACTTCCTGCGGGATAGGATCGTGATCATGTTCTGCCCGAAACTGGATTCGGATGTCGAGGGATACATCACGAAGCTTGCGGAGATATTCTCGCAGCACGCGATCCGCTCGATCACGGTCCTGCACATGGAGGTGCCCTGCTGCAGCGGCGTACGCTACGTCGTGAACCAGGCGCTGGAACGCTCGGAAAAGGAGATCCCGGTAAAAGAGCACACCATCCTGATCAGCGGGCGGGTTGCAGAGGAGGGGGAGAAGACGATTCAGCGCCGGGGGTCCGGGATGGGCCAGGGCCACGGGCCTGGCCTTACCGCCGCGAGACGTACTGGCTCCCCTTCAGGTAAAACCGGAGAGGGAGGTCCGCCGCTTTCGTGATCCGGATGGCCGGCTCGAGAGCCCGGATGGGGGCTGCCTCCCCTGTCCCTTCCGTTCCCGTCTCTCTTCTACCGGTGCATCAATGTTCCGGGAGCGGTATCCCTCGACCTCCCAGAGGTGTATAGCCCGGTTATGGGCGCCGGGACTGTGTTGCCGGCTATCAGGCCCGGACGCGGGAAAAAAGAGGGAGAGTTAGCGCCGCCGGAGCAGCAGGAACCCTGCCGCAATGATCACGATGATCCCTGCGACGATAGCGATGGGGACCAGGGGGAGGTCGCCGGCGGCTGCCGCGCTCGGTTCACCCCTGGTGGCCTCTGCGCCCGCGGTGGTGCCCGGCGCTCCGGTCAGGGCCGGGGTTGCCGTCACGGAAGTCTCTACCGGGGTGGGGGTCTCCTCCCCGGTGGCTGTCGGGGTCGGGGTGATGCTGGTGGTCGGTGTGACGAATCCGCCGCCACCCCCGCCTCCACCTCCACCTCCGCCGCCTGTCGGCGTCGGCGTCGGCGTCACGCCGAGGAGGCCGAAGGTCGAGAAGTGGTCCGTCTCGCCCCAGGCGAAGTTCGCGGCGGTGTCGACGCCGCCGGGGAGCTGCACCCAGGTGCTGTTTGATGTGCTCCACCAGTAGACCCGGATGGAGGTCTCATCGATCCCGGCAACGTCCGCGTCCGTGTAGTGGAGGGTCACGCGCACCTTCTGGATGTTGTCGTTTGTGATGGTGCTCGTGATCTCGGCGAACCTGCCGAGCGCACCGGTGCCCGATGGGATCGCCTGGTCGTCGGGGGGTGCCGTGAAGAGCGTGAAGACGAGCGTCTCGCCCTGGAAATCACCCGTCGTCGTCAGGTCAACCGAGGCATTGCCGCCGTCTATTGTGACGGGCTGGCCGCTCGTGGTGTTGACCGGCCGGGTCGTGCTCTCTTTGGGCCGCTCCTTCGGGAGCGCCGCGCTCGCGGTGAGCGTCAGGTTCGTGAGGCCACCGCTCTCGTAGTTCGCCGTCTCCGTAGCCCGGACCCCGTCGATGTGGAAGGCGATGGTGTCGTTCGGTTGTACAGCCGGCGTCCAGACGAGGAGTTTTGCGCCGTCTCCGTAGTCGGTCCCGTACCGGCCTGCCGGGGTCACGGTGATCGTTCCCGCGGGGTTCCCCGCGACCGATGCGACGATGATCGAGCCTGCAGGGGCGTCCGAGCCGTCCGCATTGTGGACCTGCCCGTAGAAGAAGTGGGGGATGGTCGACGGCTCACCGCCGTCCGCGAGTGCAGGGACGGCGAGGAGGCTGGCGGCGATGAGGAGCGTGAGGATGGCTGTGATTTGTGGTACTGGTCTTCGCTTCATGGTTGTTCCTCAAGATGGGTTGGTGGGCCTCCGCCCTCACAGGTCCCAGGCCCAGTTGGGCATGGGGAGGGGGGTTGTGGAGAACCCGGCAAGTTCGTCGGGGTTCTCCATGTAGACCCAGTAGCCGCAGGTGGCGTCCATATCGGGTTCCGCCCCGTCACCCGGAATATAAACCCAGGATTCGGGGTTGATGGACGGGGAGACGACGACGTTGTAGCCGGTTAGGCCGGTTGGCGTCTTCTCGACGGAGACGAGCGCCTTCTTGACTGAAGTCCCGTAGGGCTCTCCCCACCAGAGATAGCAGGCCGGCACTTCTATCGGCCCGTTCTTCAGGTCATACGCCGGGCCGATCAGGTTCCACCCTGCCTTGAGGGCTCTGGTCGGCGGGTTCGTGATCTCCGGGCTGATCGCAACCGGGAGGCGGTCGTAGTCGTTCATCCTGATGTAGACCGCGTCGAGCGGGTTGATCCTGCTCGCACCGGTCACCTGGACCCACCGCTGGCCGGCAGCGTCCCAGGTGCAGGCGACGCTGTAGTTGAGGCCGTCGCCGGCGTGGGTGACCGCCTGCCAGGTGTTGTTCTCGAGCGCCAGCGGGAACGAGAGGGTGTTCCAGCCCGGCTCGAGGCCGTCGCGGTAGCCGT
>PGYH01000160.1 GCA_002839575.1 Methanomicrobiales archaeon HGW-Methanomicrobiales-6 | reverse complement strand
TCCGGTCGGCGTCCTTCGTCGCCGCGATCAGCGGCTCGACCGCGGCATCGCCTATCCGGAAGAGGGCGCCTCCCGCCGCCCCCCGGACGTCGTCGTTTTCATCCCGGAGCGCACCGATGAGCGGGTCCACCGCGGCAGGATCGCCGGTATCCCCGAGGACGCCGGCCGCGAGGATCCTGGTATTCGGGTCCGGGTCGACGAGCATCGCAGCGAGCGGCTCCACCGCCCCGGGGCCGAACTTCGCTATGGCTCCCGATGCCTGGCACCGGAGGTCGTCGTTTGCGTCCTTGAGCGCCCGGGCGAGGGGTTCCACCGCAGACGGATCGCCGATCTCGCCGAGGATGGCGGCCGCGTAGACCCGCCGGAGATCCCGCCGGGTCTCGATCTCCCAGGTCTGGCCGCCGGCCCCGGTCACGGTCACCGGGGTCCTGGCCTCCTCCTCCTCGTACTTCCCCGACGCCTCCGGGTTCTCGATGAGTTCCACCAGCGGCCCGACCGCCGCCCCCTCAAGCAGGGCGAGCGAGTCCGCTGCTGCCTCCCGAACCGCCGTCAGTGGATCGCCGAGCGCCCGGATGAGTGGGCCGACCGCCTCAGCGCCGCCGAAGTCCCCGAGCGCCAGGGCGGCCCGCTGGCGCGTCAGGGCGTCGTTGCTCCCCAGTGCCTCGATCAGGCCGTCTACGGCCTTCTCGGCCCGTAACAGATCGATGTTGAATCTCTTTTCCCCCTGCTGCTCTTCGGGAAGATTGCTCTCTTGCTCCAATCTTTTCGCCTCCGTGGCCGGGGTATGGCGAACAGTCGATATAATAACTTTCGTAATATGATCTCTTGATGCGCCAAAAGACCCGATCAAAGAGACCGTCTGCTCCAGGGTTTCTTCACCCCGCCCCGGGCGCGACCCTGCCGGGCGATGACGGTCTTCAAAAAAGAGGGTGGGAGGCAGAGTCCATGCGGCCGTCACGATCGCGGTCGTGCATGGCCTCCCGGGCTCACGACAACGCCCGTCACGGCCTCCGCCGGCTTCTCGGTTCAGTGCGCCCGATGGTGCTGTAGTTTCGACATATCGGACACTTGACGTGTCCACTGGTAGATTCCCCCGTCCATCGGTGATGGCACCTGCCACAGTAATAGACGGCGTTGTTTCCGGTTGTGTCTGCTGTCATGGTATAATTCTCTCAAACCCGGCAAGGAGACTCCATATCTCCTTCGGGCTCGCTGTTTAGCATAGGCAACCGCCGCCATCTGGCAAAACTCATAAGAGAATGACGGAACGGTCTCACCGGGGTGGTAGAGGCTACCCGTCCGGGTCGACCCTCTCGTGCGCGGCATATCGTCACGCCCGGAATCGGTCTACGCCCGGCGGCTGCTATCTTATATAGTCAGGAATGTGAAGACCCGCATCAGAGATACTCCGGTCGAGGCATATACCGCCGCTCCCGGTCTTCGGGGTCATGGCTGCACCCGGGGTGCCCAGGTGTCTAACGTGCGAGGTCCACCCTTATATACCCCTGGCTCCGCCATCCTCACGAGGTCCCTCCGGTCCGGAAGTGCTCTCGCCACGCCCAAAGAAAGAGTGGTCCGTCCCGGCATCAGCGGGACGCCGGCGGGACAGGCCTGGCCTCGCCCTTTCTTTCCCGGAACCGTGTCATTCCGTCCTCGGCCGCCCTCCGGACGGCGGGATCGGTATCGGAGACCGATCGGCTGAGAGCACCCTCCGCCCGCGGATCGGCGATCTCGCCGAGGATGACGGCAGCATAAGCCCGGCGCAGTCCCCGGCCGGGCGGAACACCCTCCGTCACGACACCCGCCCTCCTCGCTCCGGGGAAGAGAGCCTCGTGCTCCCTCGCGTCCTCCGGGCCGCCAAAGAGGTCGTGCTGTGCAAGCTCGCGGTGCCGGAGGGATTTTCTCGTCCCGACGTCCCCCGGGCCTCCGAGGAGGTCGTGCTGGGTGATCTCACCCTCAGTGTCGCGGGATACCTTGCCTCCCGCCCTCCGGATATCCTCCGGTCCACCGTACGCATCGTGCTGGGCGAGGCCTTCTTCCTCGTCGCGGGCTCTTCCTCCCCCTGCTTCCCGGAGATCCTCCGGTCCGCCGAACGCGTCGTGCTGCCTGATTCCTCCCCCGTGTCGGAGCCTCCTCTTCGCGGCCGGTATGTTGTCGGGCCCCCCGAGCAGGTCGACCTGCCTCAGCCCTTCCCCGCGCGCTTCCCGCGGTACTTCGTAGCCTGCCGCAACGTCGGGACGCTCGAGGAGATCGATCAGCGGCTCGACCGCCGGTGTTCCGACCAGGACAAGCGCGTTTGCCGCCCCCTCCCGGACGGCCTGCACCGGGTCGCCGAGCGCCTGGATGAGCGGGTCAACCGCCCTCCATTCCCCGAGCGCACCGAGGGCGAGGGCAGCGCTCCGGCGAACTTCTGGATCGCTGCTCCGCATTGCGTCGGTCAGGCCGTCGATATCCTGTCGCGACGCCATATGACTGACATCATACCGCTTCTCCTCCTGCAATTCCCCCGTCGTAATATCCCTTCTCTGCACCACAATCACCTCTGGATACGGCGTTTGTAACTGGCTGGAAGTATAATAATCTTGTGTATAAAAATCATCGCATAATATGACGGGGAACCGGCCCGTTCCCGGGAGTGATCGTACAACCGTGGCCCGGAAGTTACGGGTATTTAACCCCCCCCGGTAAGGAGAATATCATGCCGGAGGAGAAGAAGAAGGCGGAGTTGAAGATCTCCGGGATGCACTGCGCGTCCTGCGCCCTCAACATAGAACGGGCCCTCCAGGGCAGGGAAGGCGTCCACGATGCCCGGGTCAACCTCGCGGGCGAGACCGCCACCGTCGAGTACGACCCGACGAAGGCCACCCTTGCCGACCTTGAGAGGACGGTCTCGGACGCCGGTTACGAGGTTATCAGGAACGAGGCCACCGTCAGGATCGGGGGGATGGTCTGTGCGGCCTGCGCTCAGGTGATTGAAGCATCGCTTGCCGACCTCGATGGGGTCTACGAAGCCCGGGTCAACCTCGGGACCGAGAACGCACACGTCGTCTACAACCCCGCGCTCGTCACCACATCGGATATCCGTGCCGCCGTCGAGAATGCTGGCTACCAGTACCTGGGGCTTGAGGAGGAGGTCTCCGAAGACGTCGAAGAGAAGATGCGGGAGGAGGACCTCCGGGACAAGTTCCGGCGGTTTACCGTTGGGTTCGCGGTGAGCATCCCGCTCTTCCTCTACATGCTCTTCGGGATGCCGGGGGCGGCTGCCCTCCCGGTCTCGGTCAACCTCGCCATGCTCGTCATCACCCTGCCGGTCTTTCTCTACGTCAGCGCCCCCATCTTCAGGGCGGCTGCTGCGGCGCTCCGGAACCGGGCGCTGACGATGGACGTCATGTACGCGATGGGCATCGGCGTCGCCTACGGTGCAAGCCTTCTCGGGACATTCGGGATTGTCCTGACGGCGGACTTCAACTTCTACGACACCTCGGTGATGCTCGCGGCGTTCCTGACGCTCGGGAGGTATCTGGAGGCCCGGGCCAAGGGGCGGACGTCTGAGGCCATCAAGAAACTGGTCGGTCTGCGACCCCGGACCGCGACGGTGATCCGGGATGGACAGGAGGTCGAGGTTCCGGTCGAGGACGTCGTCGTCGGCGACGTCCTCCTGGTCCGGCCGGGGGAGAAGGTGCCGGTGGACGGGACGGTCGTGGGTGGCGAGAGTTCGGTCGATGAGTCGATGATCACCGGCGAGCCCATCCCGGCCGATAAAAATGAGGGGGACGGGGTCGTCGGCGGCACCCTGAACGTGAACGGCGTCCTCCGGGTCAGGGCCGAGAAGATCGGAAAGGACACGGTGCTTGCGCAGATTATCAGGCTCGTCCGGGACGCCCAGGGCTCGAAGCCGCCGGTGGAGCGGATCGCCGACGTCGCGGTCTCCTACTTTATCCCGGCCGTGCTCGCGATCGCAACCGCCGCCTTCCTCGTCTGGTACGTGGGGCTCGGTTCATCGCTCCTGTTTGCGCTCACGGTGCTGATCTCCGTCCTGGTCGTGGCCTGCCCCTGTGCGCTCGGCCTCGCCACCCCGACCGCCGTGACCGTCGGGATCGGCCGGGGCGCGGAACTCGGACTGCTGATAAGAAACGGCGAGGCGCTGGAGGTCTCGGAGAAACTGACCGCGATCGTCTTCGACAAGACCGGGACGCTCACCCGGGGGAAACCCGACGTCACCGATATCATCCCGCTCGGGATGCCGGAGGACCGGCTGCTTGCGGTCGCGGCGGCGGTCGAGCGCAACTCGCAGCACCCGCTCGGGGAGGCAGTCGTGCGGCGGGCAGAGAGCGCCGGAGTCGGTATCCCGGCGTCGGAGCGGTTCACGACCTTCGGCGGCCGGGGGGTCAGCGCCGTGGTGGCGGGCGAGGAGGTGCTGATCGGGAACCAGCCCTTCCTCGCGGAGCACGGTATCGCCGTCCCGCCGGAGGCGGAGAGGGAGATAGCCGCCCTCCAGGACAAGGGAAAGACCGCGGTTCTCGTCGCCGCCGGGACCGGCCTTGCGGGCATCCTCGCCATCGCCGATACCCTCAAGCCGACGACGAAGAGCGCCATTGCGGAGCTGAAACGGATGGGCCTTGCTGTTACGATGATCACGGGCGACAACGAGCGGACGGCAAACGCCATCGCCCGCGAGGTCGGGATCGAGGACGTCCACGCCGGGGTGCTGCCGCAGGAGAAGGCGCTGGATGTCCGGGCGCTCCAGGAGCGGGGGGCGGTCGTGGCGTTCGTGGGCGACGGGATCAACGACGCCCCGGCGCTCGCGCAGGCGGACGTCGGGATCGCCATCGGGAGC
>PGYH01000159.1:5053-5786 GCA_002839575.1 Methanomicrobiales archaeon HGW-Methanomicrobiales-6 | reverse complement strand
CGTCTGTCACCAGGCCCCCGGCCTCCTCGAGCGCCTCGATGGCTGACTGCTGCAGGATGGTTCTCTGCCGGCCGGGCCCGTCGGTCTCTTCGAGGTCCCCGTGCGGGGCGAGCCGGACGGCGTCTGAGGGGCGTATGGTCTCGATCCCTTCCGCGGCGAGGGCGGACGGGAGGGCCCGCAGGAACTCGAGGATACCCGTCTCGGGCCCGATGAAATCCCCGAAGATGCGGTAATCGAGGAAGAGCGTGATGCAGTCGCCGGGGGATACGGAGAGCCACCCTGCATACTGGTCGGCCATCAGCGGCCATTTGTCCCACCCGCGCCACGGAAACCGCACGGCGATGTCGTCGGAGAGATCGCAGTGGGCGACGAGGACCGGGAGGCCCCGGTAGGTGTAGATGAGGTTTTGGTCCCTCTCAAGAGCGGGGCCCTCCCCTCCCTCGATGATGGCCGCCTCGATCCCCGCCCCGGCAAGCGCCTCTGCGGTGGCCGGGGTGATGGGGTAGTCGGTATGCGCAAACGTGGTCGGCGTGACCGAGAAGTGCTCCTTCATCAGGTTCCGGTGCATGAGGACTTCATCCGTGAACTCCGTGAGATCGGTGAACTGCCCGGCGACGCTGTGGTAGTAGGTCTGGGCGAGGAGTTCGGCGTTCTGGTGGGTTGCCGCACGGGAGAGAAGTTCGAGCATCTCCGGGTACCACGCATCGAGGTTCTCCACCACCGTTCCGGATAT
>PGYH01000159.1:0-5008 GCA_002839575.1 Methanomicrobiales archaeon HGW-Methanomicrobiales-6 | reverse complement strand
CGGTCGATGACCCCTCCCAGGTCTTCCTTCGCGTCCGGGTTAAAGTAACTCTCTTTTACGTTTCTCTTTCCCTTTACCACGTCGGGATGAAACCCGGGATTGAGATAGCATGGATAATGAATATCGAATCCCAGGCAGACCTTTGGTGGATTTAAGCCCTCGCCCGTCATCGGTGGTAGATGGCGGTTTCCGTATATAAATGTCGTCGACCGGGACTACCTGCCGGTCTTTCGTATGTTACGGGGCCCCGATGCCCTGGTGGTGGGCGGATATCGTCTCCGGGGACGATCGAAACAACCCCGGGCCTGCTGCTGTCGTTTCATCTTCCGGATATCATCAAATGGGATAACTACGTACTGCATAGTGAGGAGCAGCGTGAGCAGCGATGGGTTTCTTATAAGGACGATGCGACAGGAGGAGGTTCAAACCGCCGTCGACTGGGCGGAGCAGGAGGGGTGGAACCCGGGGATTCACGACGCAGAGGCCTTCTATGCCGCCGATCCGGAGGGATTCTTCATCGCGGAACTCGACGGCGAGCCGATAGGATCGGTCTCGGTCGTCAATTACGATGAGGCATTCGCCTTCGCCGGCCTGTACATTCTGAAACCCGAATACCGGAACCGGGGTTACGGAAGCCGGCTGTTTGCCGCCGGCATGGCTCATGCCGGTGAGCGGAACGTCGGGGGCGACGGCGTCGTCGCGATGCAGGAGAAGTACCGCACGCGGTCCGGGTTCAGGCTTGCCTACCGAAACATCAGGTTCGAGGGCACCGGGGGCGGCAGCGAGCCCAAAATCCCGGTCGACCTTGAGGAGGTGCCGTTTGACCGGCTTAGCGCATACGATGCCCGGCACTTCCCGGCGCCGCGCCCTCGCTTCCTCGCGGCCTGGATCCGGCAGGAGGGGACGGTGGGCCGGGCGGTTCTCAAGAACGACGGCACTATTGCGGGATACGGCGTCATCCGGAGGTGCCATAACGGCCACAAAATCGGGCCGCTCTTTGCGGACACACCCGGAATTGCAGAGGATATCTTCCTCGCGCTTGCTGCGCAGGCGCCGGGCCAGCCGGTCTACCTCGATACGCCGGAACCGAACGCCGCCGCCGTGGCGCTCGCCCGCCGGCACGGGATGTCGCCCGTCTTTGAGACGGCACGGATCTATACGAATGCGATCCCCGACCTGCCGCTCGGGGAGGTCTTCGGCGTGACGTCGTTCGAGCTCGGGTGACGGAGCTGCCCTGCACCACTGCATCGATCTCGGATTGATACTATTGTCTGGTTCCCATCCCCACCACCGATGGGATGGGTGCCAGACCCGGATCTTTCCCCCTCCCCGCACAGGGAACGTTCTTCTTCTCCCGCCTTTCGAAAGGATAGTGTCCAAAAACCCCCACCCCGCCCGGCCTTCGGCCTCCTCACCCGCACCTTCGGTGCCTCAACTCCGCTCCTAGCGGAGCGTCGTTCCCCGCCCCCTGGGACGGGGGCAGTGCGTGGCGATAAGCGATGGTTCGGAGAACCGGAGCTAGAGCACCGAAGGTGCGAACCCGGGAGAAAGCCGTGCCCGGGACCTGATTGACAGTGGATCGGGCGGGGGTCTTCCTCTTCCCACACGGGGAAACACTCTCTCATCCCCTCTCGCGAAAGGACAACGTTCCCGGAAAAGCCCCCAGCCCAATCCTTCGCGCCAGCCCCGGGGCTGCGGGGATGTCCAGCGCCCCGGGGATGCTCCTGCCCTTGATCACAATATTCTAAAGGTCCCAGAAGAGTATCATCCAGGAGTACGACCGTATGGACTACCTGGAGGAGTTTCCCGTTCTCGTCATCGACGACGAACTGCACTCGGATACCGCAGAAGGCCGGGCATCGCGGGAGATCGTGAAGGAACTGAAGCGTGAGGATTTTCCCGTCATCGAGGCGCTGACTGCCCGCGACGGAATCCACGCCTTCCTCTCGCACCCCCACGCGAGCTGCATCGTCATCGACTGGGAACTCACGCCGGAGGCCGCGGACGGCACGCTCACCGCCGCGGATCTCATCACCCTCATCCGGGAGAGGAACCCGAAGGTCCCGATATTCTTAAACACCGAGAAACTGGCGATCTCCGCCATCCCTCTCCGTGTCATATCCCGGATCGACGGTTACATCTGGAAACTCGAGGACACCCCCGGCTTCATCGCCGGCCACATCAAGCGGGCGGCAACGAACTACCTCGCCGACGTCCTCCCGCCGTTCTTCCGGGGGCTGATGGACTACGTCGAGGAGTATCGCTACTCCTGGCACACACCGGGGCACATGGGCGGCGTTGCGTTCCTCAAGAGCGCACCCGGCCGAATCTTCTACAACTTCTTCGGCGAGAACGCTCTCAGGGCCGACCTCTCGGCCTCGGTGCCGGAACTCGGCTCGCTCCTGGAGCACTCCGGCGTCGTCGGGGAGGCGGAGCGGAAGGCCGCGGAGGTCTTCGGGGCTGATCGGACCTACTTCGTCACCGGCGGCACATCGGCCGCGAACAAGATCGTCTGGCTTGCGACCGTCACCAGTGGCGACATCGTCCTGGTGGACCGGAACTGCCATGCGTCCGTGATGCACGCGATCGTCATGACCGGCGCCGTCCCCGTCTACCTCGTACCCGCCCGGAACGAGTACGGGATCATCGGTCCCGTCCGGAGCAGCGAGTTCCGTCCCGAGGTCATCGCACAGAAGGTCCGGGACTGCCCGCTGATAAAGGACCCCGCGTCGCAGGCGATCAGGATGGCCGCGGTCACGAACTCCACCTACGACGGGATCTGCTACAGCGTAGAGAGGATCGAGGAGCAGTTGCGCGACATCGTCTCCTACATCCACTTCGACGAGGCGTGGTCCGGCTACGCCAGGTTCCACCCTCTCTATGCCGGGAGGTTCGGGATGCATACCACAGATACGGTCGGCCCGACGGTCTTTGCCACCCAGTCGACCCACAAGGTCCTCGCCGCATTCTCGCAGGGCTCGATGCTCCACATCAGGCAGGGCCGGGGCCCCGTCGACCACCCGCGGTTCAACGAGGCGTTCATGATGCTCACCTCCACCTCCCCCCAGTACACCATCATTGCGTCCCTCGACGTCGCCGCCAGGATGATGGCCGGGCATTCGGGAAAGTTCCTCGTCGAGGAAGCGATCGAGGAAGCGATCGTCTTTCGAAAGAAGATGGTGACGGTGGCCGACGAGATCCGGGCCGGCTCTGCCCCCGGGGAGGATTACTGGTGGTTCGCCGTCTGGCAGCCTGACTGCATCATGGACCAGGAGACGGAGCGACCGGTCGGGGAGGCGGACGATGCGCTCCTCCGGGAGAACGCCGGCTGCTGGCTCTTGAACCCCCACGATACGTGGCACGGCTTTCCCGGCCTCGAGGAGGGCTACGCCATGCTCGACCCTGTCAAGGTGACCATCCTCACCCCCGGGATCCTGCCGTGCGGGGGCATGGAGGACCGCGGGATACCGGCGGCCGTCGTCACGAAATACCTCAGGAAGAGCGGGATCGTCGTCGAGAAGACCGGGTACTACTCGTTTCTGGTCCTCTTCACGCTCGGGATCACCAAGGGCAAGTCCGGGACGCTGCTCGCGGAACTCTTCCGGTTCAAAGCCCTCTACGACCGCAACAGCCCGCTCGAGGAGGTCTTCCCCGATCTCGTGCGGGAGCACCCGGCCCGGTATGCAGGGCGGGGGCTTGCCGACCTCTGCCGGGAGATGCACGGCTACCTGCGTGACGAGTCGATCGCCGACATGCTCAGAAACATCTACGCGACGCTGCCGGAGCCGGCGATGACGCCTGCTGAGGCCTACCGCTGCCTGGTGCGCGGCGAGGTGACGCCGGTGCCCGCGAGCGGCCTTGAGGGGAGGACGGTCGCGGTGATGGTCGTTCCCTACCCGCCCGGTATCCCGGTCATCATGCCGGGGGAGCGGTGCGGGGCGGCCACACGGGCGATCGCCGATTACCTCACGGCGTTGCAGGAGTTCGATACCCTCTTCCCCGGGTTCGAGAGCGAGGTGCACGGGGTGGACGTCGTGACGGGGGACGGCCGGCGGGTCTACTACGTCTACTGCGTCGGGGAGTGACCTGTCCGGCGTTCATTTCCGCACCCTGCCGCGGGCGAGCGAGGCGAAGATGCCTGCGGTGCAGAGGACGGCGAAGATAGAGAACGCCACCCGGAGGCTCGTCATGAACGGCTCCTGGACCTCCGGCCCGATCTGGGTGCTGCCGATGAAGAGGGCGAACGTGACGGTGGCGATGGCGAGCGAGAACATCATCCCGGTCGTCCGCATGGTGGCGAGCATCCCCGAGGCAAGGCCGTAGAGGGACCGGTCGACCGAACTCATGACGGCGTTCGTGTTCGGGGAGGAGAAGAGGGCGAACCCGAACCCGAGGAGGACGAGGCTTGCGACGATCCAGGTCATCGGGGTGGCGGCGGTAAGAAGCGTGAGGAGGGCGAGGCCGACGGCGGTGAGCCCCATCCCGGCCGAGGCGACGTACCGGGGTTCGACCCGGTCGGAGAGTCTTCCGGCCGGGGTGGCAAAGAGCGCCTGGATGACCGGCTGCGTGATCAGGACAAGCCCCGCAGCGCCGGGATCGAGCCCCCGGACCACCTGGAGGTAGAGGGAGAGGAGGAACCCGACGGCAAACGTCGCGCCGTAGTTGATCAGGGCAGCGAGGTTTGAGAAGGCGAACGCCCGGTTCGCTGCGAGGAGGCCGATGTTGAGGACCGGACTTTCCACCCTTGTCTCCCAGGCATAGAAGACCACGGAGAACGCTACCCCGATGACGATTGCTGCAACGCCGCCGGGATCCGGGAGGCGCGAGAACCCGTACACCACGGCAAGGAGCATTGCGCCGTAGAAGGCCGACCCGACGATATCGAACCGCTCCCCGCAGGCGTCGGCCCACTCCCCGGCAAGGTGGCGGCGGATCATGAAGACGATGTAGATGCCGAGCGGGATGTTGGTGAGGAAGATGCTTCTCCAGGTGAGGAACTCGGTGAGGA
>PGYH01000158.1 GCA_002839575.1 Methanomicrobiales archaeon HGW-Methanomicrobiales-6 | reverse complement strand
TGTATCTCCGGCAGCAGGGCAACAACCAGGAATACGTCACCGCGGTCAACGAGAAACTCCACCGCACCCTCAAGCCCGGAATGAAGGTGGCGGTGAACAACACCCTCTCGATCGTCAAGACGATCGGCAACATCTATGACGCGAGGGTCAGAGTCATGGAGCTCGATGAGCAGCCGAGCGTGACGTTCGAGCAGATCGGCGGCCTGAAAGAAGAGATCGAAGAGGTCCGGGAAGCCGTCGAGTACCCGCTCACGAAACCTGAGATCTACGAGCGCGTGGGCGTGGAGCCCCCAAAAGGCATCCTCCTCTACGGCCCGCCAGGGACGGGGAAGACCCTGATTGCAAAGGCGGTTGCCCGCCAGTCACAGGCCCGGTTCATCAGGATGTCCGGGAGCGAACTCGTCCACAAGTATATCGGGGAGGGTGCGCAGCTCGTGCGCGAGCTCTTCGTCCTCGCACGGGAGCGCGCTCCGGCGATCGTCTTCATCGACGAGATCGATGCGATCGGGAGCATGCGTACGAACGACGGGACCTCCGGGAGCGCCGAGGTCCAGCGGACGCTGATGCAGCTCCTGGCCGAGATGGACGGCTTCGGGAACCGCGGCAACATCCGGATCATGGCGGCGACGAACCGGATCGATATGCTGGACCCGGCCCTCCTCCGTCCCGGCCGGTTCGACCGGATCATCGAGGTCCCGCTGCCGGATGCCGGAGCACGCCATGAGATCCTGAAGATCCACACCGCGAAGATGGCGCTTGCCGGGAGCGTTGACCTGCCCTCGCTTGCGGAACTCGCCGGGGACACCACCGGCGCGGAGCTGCAGGCGATCTCCCGCGAGGCCGGGATGATGGCGATCCGGCGGGACGCCGATGCCGTCGAACAGGAGGACTTCCTTCTTGCAGTCAAGAAGGTGAAGCGCGAGGTGGCGGCGCCCGACAGCCGCATGTATCTTTGATAGGGGTTTTTCTTCCCCGCCGATCTTTTTTGTTTGCACCTGCCGCCGGGGTATGAAAGGGAGCATCCTGAAATCCTGATGCCGAGGGGTTCGAGGATTTCCTGGGTGCTCGCATATCGAAATCCAAAGTTCTGCCAGTCGCAGGCATGATACACGGATTCCGAGGGAGTATCGCCATTGGGGAGGGGCTGACGGGGAGTGCGATGCTCCGAAGGAGCAGAGCTTGAGCACCGGAGGTGCGAGTGCGATGGGCGGAACGCCCGGAGCTCGACCACCGTCAGGTGGGGAGTGCGAGCGTAGCGAGCTTGAGAAACCTGAAGGGTTTCGAGGGGGGAGACCCCCTCCCCTGTCTCTACCTCATGAGGGATATCTGTAAACCCCACCCCACCGGCCTTCGGCCTCCTCACCCGCACCTTCGGTGCCTCAACTCCGCTCCTAGCGGAGCGTCGTTCCCCGCCCCAAGGGGCGGGGGCAGTGCGTGGCGATATCACCACGGTCCACTCCACCGGGCTTTACAATAGTTTATAACTTCAATTTCTCTCAGGATACATTCCCACCGACGAAGCCCCGGGGCGCTCTCGAAGGAAACCTTATCGACCTCACGCACCCACAGATATGCAATGAACGTCCTCCTCATTCAGCCGGAGGGGGTTGACCTCTACGCCACCCTGCTCAAGTCCGAGACCAGCAGAGGCGTTCTTCGTTTTTATCAGCCTGATCGGCTCGCGTACGGCATACGTATCCGGACGGCGTCGCTCGGGAGTGCGCTTGCCCTCGTCTCCGAACTCCGGTGGTACATCCAGCGCTACGTCGAGGAGGTTCTCTTCGAGCCCGGGGAGGGCATATTCTGCTCGTTCGGGCTTGCCCGGCAGATCTACGAGCGGGACGCGAAACCCGCGTCCCCATGGAGGTACCGTTGCCTCTACCGGATCGCCGGCGACCACATGGTCGATACGATCTGGATGGACGAGGGCACGGCGCCGGAGACATACGCCGACCGGACGGAGCCTGAGGATACGCTGCTCGAGGTCTGGTGCGCTGAAGAGGAGTATCCGGCAGGGTAGGGCGGCCGGAAGGGGTTGTACAGGTTTTTTGCGGTTCGTTCAGAAGCGATTGAATTAAAAGACATGCATGTCAATTCACTAGAATAACTAATTCAGATCTGCTGAAACTCCTTCTGTTTGCTCTAGAGGGTTGCAATCCAGAGGCACTCGGGGGCATGGTTTTCGCCTTCTTAATCAGTGGAAGTGGGTAAGTCTGTAGCAAACTCATATGCGGCTTTCCACCCAGCATCGCCATTGGGGGAGGGGTTTCAGGGGGGGAATATTCCCCCCTCACGGTGATACCTCCACGGTCCACTGCACAGTGACATGCCCGAGAAAAAAAGCCGATCTCGAGGACAGGCCGAATCCAGCACCCACCTATTGGGGTGGGGAAAGATCAGAACAGAGTATCAGCAGAGCCCTATACCCTGACAAAGCGCGGGTCTGTCTCCTGAGCCCGGGCGTAACAACGATCCGCCTCATCGGGTTTTCCCAGACTCGACAATATCTCTCCCTTCATCCACCAGGCCGTAGCATACTCCGGATCGAGCTCAAGAGCCCTATCTACGGATTGGAGCGCATCCTGATACCTTTTGAGGTTGTAGAGTGCGACACTTTTGCCCAGCCAGGCTTCTTCAAATTGGGGATCAAGTTCGAGAGATGTATTGAAGCACTCCAACGCCTGCTCGAACTGGTTGTCGTGGGCGTTGAAGTGCAACCCCTGCCTGTACCATTCCATCGCGGCGGTTTGTTGAGTGCAGCCGCAACTGCAGCAGAGTGCGGCCAGCACCACGACGGTTAAAACAAGGTGTTCTTCTGTTCCTGTCCTTTTGCTCATTCTCACAGAAAATACCTGGCCGCACCTCATATAAATCGTTCTATGCGCTTGCGAAAAGATACGGGGCGGTTACAGGCGGCGAAACCGGAGTGCCGGCGCCGGACCTGCCCGATGGCAAGAACCATATGGCATTCCGGCGCAATTCGGATAAGGAAGAACCGTATGCCCGCACCTGCCCCCTCCCTCGAGACAACCGTCGGTTCGCTCACGCTCAAGAACCCGTTCCTGCTGGCCTCAGGCCCGCCGGCCGCGTCCGGCGAACAGATCCGGCGTGCGTTCCGGCTCGGCTGGGCGGGTGCGGTCACGAAGACCATCGTCCCGGACACGATGGAGATCCGGGACGTCTCGCCCCGGTTTGCGGCCTGGAAGGACGGGAACTCCCGGTCCCCCTCATGGGGATCGGCGGGATATCCCGCTGGCAGGACGCCGCCGAGTACATAGCGGCCGGGGCGTCCGCGGTCCAGGTCTGTACGGCGGTGATGTGGGAGGGGGCAGGCATCGTCCGCGGGATGAACGAGGGCCTCTCCGAATACCTTTCGCGCAAGCGCTTCACCGGTGTCGCGGCGCTCAGGGGCCGCGCCCTCGCGAGGATCGGAACGCATGCGGCCCTCTCCCGGGATGAACGGCTCTTTGCATCCCGAAGGTTCCCGGAGCGGTGCAGATCCTGCGGCCGCTGCGTAACGGCCTGCCGCGACGGCGGATACCATGCCATCTCGATAACGGACAGAGAGGTCATCATCGAGACGAACCTCTGCGACGGGTGCAGCCTCTGCTCCCACGTATGCCCCAATGGCGTGATCGTGATGCTGCCCGGTGCGTGAACTGCCGGCTACCGGCTAAATGTGGGAAGATCAAACACTGATGCATGCAACCGAGCTGGACCGGCGGCGATCTGAGGTTCTCCTACTGCACCGAGCACGACCTTCCTGATATAGCCCGGATGCTCGCAAAGGAGTCGGTCTGCAGGTGGCTGTGCTTTGGGCCGAATACGGATGAGGCCACACGGTCCTACTTCCTCCCCCTGATCGAGGAGATGCAGACGGCGTTTCAGGAAGGGAGAGAGCCGGACCACCACGTCTTCACGGTAAGGCTGGAGGATACCGGGGACTTCGTCGGGCAGTGTGCACTGTTTCCGGTCGATTTCAGCCCGGGATCGTTTCTGATCGGCTACCAGCTCGATGATACATACTGGAAACAGGGCTACGGCACCCTGGCCTGCACCTTTCTGGTCTATTTCGCGTTCATCGTGCTCGATGGTTACCGGCTGAACGGCGACACCGTTGCCGGCAATACGGCATCACGGCGGGTGATGGAAAGATGCGGCTTTGTCCTGGAGGGTATCCAGAGGCAGTACTGGTGTGCCGGGGGCGAATATCACGATCGCCTGATCTTCGGCCTTCTCAAGAGTGATCTTGCCCCGGAACGCCTGTCGGAACTGGGGGAGACGTTCACGGCGGCATAATAGTTGACCATGCACTGATGCTGGATATACCGGCTCTGTCAAGTCCCTGTTTTGGTTCTGAAGGTCGTAACTGGGGGGCAGGCTGTCCGGAGTTCGAGCACCGCCAGGTGCGAGATGTAACAAACAGAGCAGTCAAAATGGGAGAATATCGCGGTGCAGTGGACCGTGGGGGAATCGCCATTGGGGGAGGGGCTGACGGGGAGGGGGGAGCATCCCCCCTCCCCTGTCTCTACCCCAGAAGGCTCTACCTGTACCCCCCACCCTGCCTCCTCCCTCGAAATCCGTGTTTGGGATGCAATCAATGACTCTCCAGAGGGCTTGAATCTGGATTCACGCCCAATTCAACGAGGTCGGTGTATCTTTTTTCGGGATTGCTTGCTCTTCCTCCCGCAACGATAACCCGATGAAAGGATCGCGGCAAAACAGTTATTCAAAAAAAAGGCACCCTTCAGGCGAACATCTCGCCGAAGGTGGTGTGGAAGTGGTGGCGATCGAAGTCAAGCGCAAGTTTGTCGATCGCCTTCATGAAATCATCGGTGTTGACCGAATCGCGCTCCATCCGGATGGCGAACATCCCCGCCTCCATGCATATCGCGCGGAGGTCGGCGCCGTTCTTCCCCTCCGTCAGCCGCGAGACCTCCGAGAGGTTGACATCCTCGCTGAGGTTCATATGCAGGGTGTGGATCTTTAAGATCGCAAGCCTCCCCTGGTGGTCGGGGAGCGGGATCTCGATCATCCGGTCGAACCGGCCCGGGCGGAGGAGGGCGCGGTCGA
>PGYH01000157.1 GCA_002839575.1 Methanomicrobiales archaeon HGW-Methanomicrobiales-6 | reverse complement strand
GAAGGAGTTCCTCGGCGACGGACTGATCGACCCGGTGATGCACGATAAGTACATCGAGGATATCTCCTGCGACGGCGTGGACAGTGCCATATTCGTTTACCACACGACATACGAGTCGATGAAGACGAGCCTCGTCTACCACGATGCCGCTGAACTCGACTCATTCGTCACGAAACTTGCGCAGCGGGCCGGGAAGTACATCTCGATCGCCGAGCCTATGCTGGACGCCACGATGAGCGACGGGTCACGTATCCAGATGACGCTCGGGGCGGAGGTGACCGCTCACGGCTCGACGTTCACCATCCGTAAGTTCCGGGAGGAGCCGATCACGCCCACAGACCTGATCGAGTGGCACACCTTCTCGCCGCTCGGCATCGCCTTCATCTGGCTCGCGGTCGAGAACGCCAAGTCCTGCATATTTGCCGGAGGGACGGCGTCCGGGAAGACCACGACGCTGAACGCTTTATCACTGTTTATTCCGCCGCTTGCAAAGATCGTCACCCTCGAGGATACCCGGGAGCTGAAACTCCCCCACCCGAACTGGATCCCGAGCATCACCCGCGACTCGTTCTCGCAGGACGGGCGGGGCGAGATCGATATGTACGAGCTCCTGCGTGCCGCCCTCCGGCAGCGCCCGGAGTATATCCTGGTCGGCGAGGTTCGTGGCCGCGAGGCCCTGACGCTCTTTCAGGCGATGAGCACCGGTCACGTCACCTACGCGACGATGCACGCCGATTCCGTGGCAAGCGCCGTTCACCGTCTGGAAAACCCGCCGATCAACGTGCCGAGGAACATGCTTTCCGCGCTCTCCCTGATGTCCATCCAGGTGCAGGCCCGGGTGGGCGGCCAGCGGATCCGGCGCAACAAGCAGCTCATCGAGATCCTGGATATCGATCCCCGGACGAACGAGTTGATCACGAACGAGGTCTTCCGGTGGCATCCGGCGACTGACGAGATCCGGTATTCCGGCAAATCCTACATCCTTGAACAGATCATGGAAGACCGGGGATGGAGCGAGGAGCGGATGCGTGAAGAGCTGAAGCGGCGGCAGGAAGTGCTGGAATGGATGCGTATCAAGAAGATCCGCCACTTCAAGGACGTGAGCAAGATCCTGGTCTCCTACTTCCGTGATCCGGAGACCGTCATCCAGCGGGTGCGGGCCGACCTCTATGGGGAGGGCGGTTCCGCATGAACGGTTATGAGCGGTTCTGCTTCAACCTGATCGGTCACGGCTTGAAGGAGAAGCGGGGCGACTATATCAGCCTCAGAAACGATCTGATGGGGGCCCGGATGAATACGCCGTTCGAGGCCTATCTTGCGACCGCGTACTTCTCCTCGGTCGTCATGGGGCTGGTCGCCGCGGTGCTTATCGGGCTTCTGACCTACCTCCTGCGGATTCCCGACATGATCGTCTACCGTGGAGCGGTTCCGGAGGTCTTTTACGCGTTAAACGACTACAAGATGCTGCTTGGCACCATCACTATCACGGTCGTCGCTCTCCTGATATTCGGGGGGATTACCTACCTGATCTTCCTCCTGTATCCCGGCATACGGGCCGGGGAGCGCCGCAGGAACATCGACGCCACCCTCCCGTACGCCATCAACTACGTCACTGCTATGTCTTCAGCCGGGATCACCCCGGACGAGGTCTTCCGGCTGCTCGGCCAGAGCAAAATCTACGGCGAGAGTGCTGTCGAGGCACGTTATGTTACCCGGGAGACCGACTTCTTCGGAAAGGATCTTCTTGAGGCCCTGCGGGCGGTCTCGCAGGCGACGCCGAGCGAGCGGATGCGTGAGTTCCTGCAGGGGGCCGTTGCGAGCATCTCCAGCGGGAGCAACCTTACGGAGTACTTCCGCACCAAGGCTCACCAGTATACGCTCGAGAATAACCAGCAGCAGAAGTCGTTTTTAGAGACGCTCGGGCTGATCGCGGAGTCTTATGTTACCGCGATGGTTGCCGGTATGCTCTTTCTGATCATCCTGCAGTCGATCATGACACTCATCTCCGGCGATTCGAACCCGTTTTTCCTCTACATCATCATCTACCTGCTTGTACCGTTCGGGAGCATGATGTTCGTCATCCTGATCAGTTCCATGACTCCGGAGGTGTGATATGGGCTTCAAGGAAATCTTCGACGACTTTTTGAACAGAAACCGCACCCGGGGCGGCGGCGCGGAAACGATCACTCCGGAACCCGACCCGTTCACGGAGCGGGAACAGGAGATCTTCGGGAAGATTGAGAACTGGCGGAAGTACCAGGAAGGGTTTTACCGGTTCCTGAAACACCCGCTTCAGGTGATGATGGATGAGCCCGCCACCGTCCTCTTCGTCTCCGTTCCGGTGGCGCTCTTTCTCTTCATCGGCGCGCTGGCGAGCATGGTGCTCTCCTACGGCGTCAGTGTCCTCTTCACGACGACGATGATCGACGATGTCTTTGTCTTCGCACTCCTCATCGCCATCGTACCGCTCGCGGCCCTCGACCTCAAAGAATCGCTGCGTGTGTCGAGCATTGAGGGATCCCTCCCGAACTTCTTCCGTGATGTGGCCGGAATGAACGATTCGGGCATGACGCTCCCGCATGCCATCCACATCGTCTCGGAAGGCGAGTACGGGTCGCTCACGCCGCATATCCGCAAACTCGATACCGAGATGTCCTGGGGCGTCCCGTTCGTGGAGGCTATCCGCCGGTTCGGGAAGACCGTGAATACCCCGCTCGCCGAGCGGAGTGTCGATCTCATCGCCCACGCGAGTTCCGCCGGCGGCGACGTGAGCGAGGTGCTGCGGGCGGCGGCGCACGACGCCTACGAGTTCTTCAACTTAAAGACGGAGCGCAAGAACGGGATGATGATCTACATGATCATCGTCGTTATGTCGTTCTTCGTCTTCCTCTTCGTCATTGGGGTGCTCTCGAGCACCTTCCTGACCACCATGGCGGAGGCGGGCGAGGCGGTCGCGGCGTCGGGTTCGAGCCAGGCGTTCATAGGCACCGTGGATCTCTTCCTCTACAACCGGCTCTTCTGCCACGCCGCACTGATCCAGGGATTCTTCTCGGGGCTTGCGGCAGGCGTCATGGGCGAAGGCCGGGCGCTTGCAGGGCTGAAGTATGCCGCTATCATGGTACTGATCGCCTGGATTGCGTTTCGGTTCTTTATCTAACGGCCATTGAAGAATAGTGGATCTTCGGGCCAACCTGGTCCGAAGCGAAGTCGGGTGTTAGGCCCCAGAGCCTAACACCGACTGATTGCATCGTATTTTTTCCAGTACCATTGCAACGCGTCGCGTTCCACGCGTTTTACAAAAGTATCTTTGCCGTCGCAGTATCCCCCTATATCTCCGGGATACCGCATGGCAAGTTCTGACTTGAGAGCGGCGTATGCAGAACAGACATCGGGATGGCACCTCAGGTAATCCCGGAAGGCTAAATGCCTTGTGATATTCTGCACGCTATCGTACTGGAAGGCATGTATCTGGTGAGTGCGGTTCTCCCCGCCTTTGCGAAGATACCTTCTTCCAGGTATGCCAAGTTCACCCATGGATTCATAGCCGATAGCCTCAAACTGCCCGGATCTCTCATCGATCTGCTCGATACTCAGTACAACCGGCATGATATCGATGATGGGTTTTGCCTTCAGTCCCGGCACGGACGTGCTGCCGATGTGAAAGACCTCGATCAGGTTCTCTTTCAGGATATCCTCCATCTGGCGGGCTTCCGTGCGAAAGAGATCCGGCCAGATCGGATCATAATCGACAACTCTTACGTTTATGTAATCGAGAACGGTTGCGTCGAGCGTGTCTGCCTCTCTTGTTCATCTCCCATAGTTTGGCCCGATAGTACAATACTGTTATTCCGGTCGATCCTGCTGACATCGGCCGCCCTGCTCTCCATTAATCCGTCAATCTTCCCTTGCTGCCGGAGTCCACCGCCAGCATTCCTTTGTTGTATCCGTCCGGCCTGACCACTATTGCAACGATTCTCAGTTGCCGGCACTCTCAACGTATTGATCTGTTCTCGCACTGCCCGGGAGTTTCCCCGGGCACGGGTAAACCGGAGCGGGCCTCCTGCTGCAGCGGGGGAAGGGCGGGGTTGATCGCACCCGTTCCAGAGATTATTTAGCCTTCCTGGAAAGATGTTCTGGCATGAAGATGCAGGCAGTCATCACCGGTAAAGGAGTGCACAGCGTGGATTACCGGTTCTTCCTGCTCCAGAGGTCCCTTGAACTGGGATTTCAGAGGTTCAATGCAAGAAACCAGATGCAGAATGGCGTCGAACAGGTGGTGGTGCAGTACGAGGGCGAGCCCGGGCAGGTGGATGCATTCAGCTCCATCATCCGTGAGGGGCGCCCTCCGGATGCAGATGTCTCCGATATTGCGTTTGAACCGTATGAGGGCTACGTCCTCCCGGTGATCGATTATCTGCATGTCATCCAGGTCGAGCAGCTCACAAAAGGCATCCCCGCAATCCTCAGCATCGACAAAAAGCAAAGCAGCATGCTTGAGAAACAGGACCGGATGCTTGAGAAGACTGATCAGATGCTCCAGAAGATGGATCGGATGGAGATATCCATTACGGGTGAGATCCGCGATCTGCGCACTGATCTGTGTTCTCACCTCGATAAAAGACTCTCTGCAATGGAACAGGATATTCAGCAGATCAAGGCAAAGATCGGCCTGTTATAAGATCCTTATTTTGTCTCTCTGTGGTTAGGGGCCGGCAGGTTCCTGGTGCAGCACCCGGGCATGACAACCGCCACTGCCTGGAGCAGGATTCTGGTCTTTGCAAGCATTCCGGATCTGGCTATTACCCCTCGCGCCGGCGCAGCAACCCCTATCGGGGATCTTCACGGTCATGCGGGGGGCGGGCCCCGTCGCAAGTCGAAGACCTGTGGTCTTCTCAAGCTCCGGCCCTTCGGCCCGTCGCATCCATAAACCATCCCAGAATAGCCTCCATATCCACGTGCTCCTCGAAGTGCCGCGCCAGATCGTCGTAGGATGCCGCGGCCCCGAGGGCACCGCTCTCTGCCGCCACCGGTTCGAAGGCTACGCCACGCCGCTCCGAGAGGTAGGCGAGGAGGGCGTTTGCCGCACCGGGGTTCTGGAAGAGGCCGTGCATGTAGGTCCCGAAGACCAGGC
>PGYH01000156.1 GCA_002839575.1 Methanomicrobiales archaeon HGW-Methanomicrobiales-6 | reverse complement strand
ACGGGAGCCCCGTCGCTCGCCCACCTCTCCGCCGCCGACCTGCAGGTCTACCTCAAGGGTATGGACTACCCGGCGGGCAAACAGGACCTGATCGCCCGCGCTAGAAAGAACGACGCCCCGGAGAACGTGATCGCAACGCTTGAAGGCTTCGGCGACCGGACGTACCGGTCTGCTGCCGACGTGGGTAGTGAGTTCGGAAAGGTCAGATAACCCGCACCAATTTTTTTTGGGACACCACACCCATCCGCACGCTACAGGACAAGCTTCGTCTGCACCGCATCCCGTCCGCCGAACGTGAGGTAGCGCCCGGCGGCCTTCCCCCGGATACCGGCCCGGGCAAGATCGGCAGATCCGGTAAACGGCCGCACTCTCCGTAGCGCAAGGATCCGGTCCGCCCCCTTCGGCCCGATCCCGGGAACCCGGAGGAGGTCGCGGCGCGGGGCAAGGTTGACGTTCACCGGTGCGCTCCCGGCCGCAAGAACAACTTTTGGGTCCCGGTTTGCGAAGAACCCCTCCTCGTCGAGGGCTGCCCGGAGCTCGTCGGCCGTAACCCCATAATCACGGAGCAGGTAGTCGGCCTGGTACCACCGCCGCGCCCGCCATGTCGGGGTATCGGGATGCGACGCGAGGGGAGTCCCCGAGAGAGCGCGAAACGCCGAAAAATAGACCCGGGAGGGCCGGACCCGCCGGTACTGGTCGGCGAGGCAGGAGAGGATCTCCGCATCGGTCTCGTCTGCCGCCCCGACGACGAACTGCGTGGTGTGGCCGCCGGGCTTCTCCTCCGCCACCCACGACTGGCGCTTCAGGATGTCCTGCCGGTAGTCCTTCACCCCGGCGATATCCCCAAGGCGGTCGGGGGACGTTGTCTCCAGGTTGATGCTGATCCGGTCGGCCACGCGGGCGGCGTCGCGGATATCCTCCCGGATTGCGCCGGGGAGGACCTTCAGGTGAAGGTAGCCGCCGTAGCCCCGGCGGCGCAGGATCTCCCCCGTCTCCACGAGATCGTGCATCACATAATCGACGTCCCGGGGGATGCCGGAACTCAAAAAAAGTCCTTCGACGAGTCCGTCCCGCCAGAGGCGGAGGAAGGTATCGGCGAACTCCCGGGGGGAGAAACTCACCAGCTCCCGCTGGGTGCGGACGGCGCAGTAGGCGCAGTCGTAGGAGCAGGTGCCGTTGAGGAGCATCTTGAGCATCCGCCCGCACCCGCCCGTCCGGCGGTTGTAGGAGATATAGGGAGCGATCACGGTTCGCACATTCGGATCTTCGAGACCGCCAGGGGCTTCTTGAGATGCACGATGGGTATCGAGCGGAACAGGCAGAATTTCCGGCGTTTGAGAGGTCTTTTTGGCGTCGAGCGTCATCGGGAGGAGTTGAAGGCATTCGCCCGGGCTGCAGATGTCGAACCGCCCGGCAGCGGTGAGATAGGTGAGTTTCTGCTCCAGAGCGGACATACCGGAAGCATCGACCCGCGAATAAAAGAGCCTGCTCCGCGGAGGGTGAAAGTGCTCGGGGAGCGATCTACTCTCCCGGGGGAAAGAAATATGGTCTGTGCCGGAATCTATCATCGCAAGGAGAGAGGAGATGAAGAGTCGGCCCGAATACGATGCGGTCGTCGTCGGCGGCGGGCCCGCCGGAAGCACCGTCGCCTGCCTGCTCGGGGAGTCCGGGCACAGCGTGGCGCTCCTCGAGCGGCGGGCGTATCCGCGGAACAAAGTCTGCGGGGGCTGCCTCAGCCAGAAGACCGTCCGGTTCCTCGACCGGGTCTTTTCCCTCCCGGTTTCGACCCTCCGGCGGGAGGAACTGCTCGACTTCACCGGGACGGGGTACGCGCTCTACATCGGGAGCAGGCGCATCCTCGCCGAAGACCTTGCGGAACCGGTCTACTTCACCCGCCGGGAGCGTTACGACACCTACCTTGCCGGGAGAGCGGCACAGGCAGGAGCGGAAGTCCACACGGGCGCGGAAGTGACTGCGGTCGACCACGCCCGCCGGACTGTCACGACATCGGACGGCGACCGGTATTCCGCCCGGGTGATCATCGGGGCGGACGGGGTTCACAGCCGGGTCAGACGCACCCTCCCGGAGAGCGTCGTCGACAGGAAGCGGTGGCAGAACAACCTCGGGTGGACGCTGGAACTCGCGGTCCCCCGCAGGGAGGCGGAGGCGCTCGTAAACGTGGACGGGCCGATCCGCCTGGATGACGGCCTCGCGACGCCCCACCTGGTCCTTGGCACCTGCCGGTGGGGCTACGGATGGGTCTTCCCGAACAGGGAGGCGATTATCATAGGGATCGGGGGGCTGCTATCGGCAAACGGAAACAATTTCCGCGAAGAACTCGCAGCGTTCCTGAAGTCTGTCGGGCTCTCCGCGTTCGCTGGCTGGAAACCGGCGGGATACCCCTTGCCGCTCGGGAACTACATCCCCTCCCCGGCCCACGAGGGGACGGTCCTCGTCGGCGACGCGGGCGGATTTACAGGCCCGCTCCTCGGGGAGGGGATCTTCTACGCTCACCGGACGGCGGAACTTGCCGCCCACGCCATAGATCGCCATCTTACCGCCGGAGCACCGCTCGCCGCGACCTACACCGCCCTCCTCCGCCGGCGCCTCATCCAGGAACTGCGGGCAGAGACGGCGCTCCGGAACTTCCTCTACCGCTGCCTCGACGCCCGGATGCATGCGCCGCTCGTGGCGTTCATGCGGGCGACGAACACCCTGGTCGTCGACGCGGTGCAGGGCACCCGGTCGTTCCGGGGGTTCTGGCGTGACGGCGACCTACACTCCGGTGTCTGGTAAAGTCAGAGATATATCTATCCGCCTGCACATCCGAGGAGATCCTGCCATGAACACTCAACGCCACCCCGCCCTCTACGAGGTCAACGCCCGCGTCCTGCTCCGGCGCCTCGCCCGGGAGGCGGGCAGCCACGTCACGCTCAACGATATTCCGGACACCTGGCTCGCAAACCTTGCCGGGTGCGGCTTTTCCTGGGTCTACCTTATGGGGGTCTGGGAAACCGGGGAGGCCGGGCGCCGGGTCTCCCGCTCGAACGAGCAGTGGCTCGCCGGGTACCGGTGCCTGCTCCCCGACCTTGTCGAGGAGGATATCTGCGGCTCTCCCTTTGCCGTCACCGGCTACCGGCTTCACCCCGAACTCGGGGAGGCGGAGGATCTCGTTCGGTTCCGTGACCGCCTGCACCGGCACGGGATCCTGCTGATGCTCGACTTCGTCCCGAATCATACCGCTCCTGACCACCTCTGGGCACGTGACCGCCCCGACTACTACGTCCACGGCACAGAGGAGGAACGCGCCCGCCGACCGCAGGAATTCATCCGTTTGGACCTTCCCGGAGGCTCGACCGTCCTCGCCCACGGCCGAGACCCCTACTCCGGCGGCTGGCCCGACACCCTGCAGCTCGATTACGGCAACCCGGCCTTGCAGGAGGCGATGGGCGCCGAACTGAAGAGGATCGCGAGGCAGTGCGACGGCCTCCGGTGCGATATGGCGATGCTCATCCTCCCGGAGGTTTTCCGGCAGACCTGGGGATGGGAGATAGAGCCGTTCTGGCCCCGCGCGGTTCGGGAGGTCCACAAAGAGCACCCCGGGTTTACCTTCGTGGCTGAGGTCTACTGGGATCTCGGGTGGAAGCTCCAGCAGCAGGGGTTTGACTACACCTACGACAAGCGTCTCTATGATCGGCTCAGGAACGGAGAGGCCCGGCCGGTGCGGGAGCATTTCTGGGCGGACACGGAATACCAGCGAAGATCCGTCCGGTTCCTCGAGAACCACGATGAAGGGCGGGCGGCGGCATCCTTCCCGCCCGACCGCCACCGGGCAGCCGCCGTCCTCGCCTTCCTCTGCCCCGGTCTCCGGTTCTTCCACCAGGGGCAGTTTGCCGGGCGGCGGAAGAAGGTTCCCGTCCACCTCTGCCGGTGGCCGGAGGAGCCGGCCGACCGGGCCATAGGAGAGTTCTACCGGAGGCTTTTTACCTGCCTGCGCCTGCCGGTGTTCCGGGACGGTGATTGGCGGCTCCTCGACTGCAACCCCGCCTGGGAGGGAAACCCGTCTCACGACGGGTACATCGCCTTTGCCTGGGAACACGGAGGAGAACGCTGCATCATCACTGTCAACTACGCCCCCGACCGGGGCCAGTGTTACGTCCCGTTCCCGTGGGCGGATCTTGCGGGGAAGGCGGTCCGGCTCAACGACCTCATGGGGTCGGCGCGGTACGACCGGGACGGGGGAAGCCTCCTCTCTCCCGGCCTGTACCTGGATATTCCCGGATGGGGCTGCCACGTCTTTGAGGTCGCGGGAGAGTGACCGCTCCCCTTCAGGGGGACGGGGGGATCTCCTCCACCGGGAACTGGACCTCGGTCAGGAGTTCGTCCTCCAGCACCTCTGCGGGGTCGTTGAGGTAGAGCTCCCGCGAGGGGCCGGCTGGTGCAAGGCCGTGCTCACCCATGTAAGCAAAGAGCCGTTCGTAGGCCTTCCCGACGCCGGGATAGGGGCCCGTGTGGAGCACCGAGAGGAACCGGCCGCTCGGAAGGGTCACGACCTCGACGGCGGTTCCGTCGAGGTTGACGGAACCGGTGATCGGGATCGCCACCTCGATAGCCGCGTCCGTCTCCTGGTACTCCTCGTCGTGGCAGATGAACATGATCGGCCCGGTCACCTTTGCAGCAGGCTTCCGCCCTTCTGCAGGAAAGATATCAGCGCAGAGTTCCCCGATCAGTCTCGGGATCGCTTCCTGGTAGACACCCCGCTCCCGGCGGGAAAGCGCCCGCATGGCAGGGATATCCTTGATAACAGGTTCGGTAATCGACATACGAAATCCTCCGTTCAGTGGGTCCTGTGTCCGCAGGGCCTCTGCAATCGCATGCAGCCGTCCGATCTCCTGCTCGGTTGCAGCGAGACGCCGTGCAAAGTGCTCCCGGATCATCGCGGAATCGCCGCGTTCCCGTGCCCCGAGAATGGCGTCCACCTCGGAGAGGCCGAACCCGAGCCAGAGCAGGTGCCTGATATGAATGCCCCGCTCGGTCTGGGCGAAAGTGTAGTAACGGTATCCCGTGCAGATGTCTCTTGCCGCGGGGACGAGGAGCCCCCGCTCGTCGTAGAGGCGGAGCGCTTTCTGTGAGA
>PGYH01000155.1 GCA_002839575.1 Methanomicrobiales archaeon HGW-Methanomicrobiales-6 | reverse complement strand
ACTGCAGTTTCCCCTCGACCAGTTTCGCGTAGTCGAAGGTCTCCGTGCAGAAGAGGCCGATCACGAGCCGGATCGCCTTCGCGTAGGGCCGGAGGAGTTCATGGTCGCTCGCCCGGATCGCCTGGGTTGCCCGCGCCACACAGGGCACGCCCACGACCGCGATGTGCCGGTACTTCCGGGTGACCACGGCCTCCTTCAGGGAAGCCAGAAGCGGCACCCACCAGGAGTAGCGGCTCCCGGCGTGCTGGACGAGCTCCTCCGAGGAGGTAATCACCGCTGAGGACGGCTTCATCGTCCAGGGATCTCTCGTCACGGTGACGACCGCGTCGATCAGCCCCTCATCGAGAGCGTTCACGAGGATTGCCGTCACCGCACCGCCGCTCTGTTTCCGCTCAACGGTGAATACCGACCGGGCCGCAACGATATCCTGATACGACCCGAGCATCTTCCCTTGCGCCGCGAGGTCGACCCGCGGACAGGCCGCGTAGCATGCCCCACAGGGCACGCAGTCGTTCTCGGCCTTGCAGTAGCCGATGTTCACCGGTGTGTCGGTGTTCCCCGGCTCGAACCGGAGGGCATCCGCCGGGCAGACCGCCACGCACGCCCCGCACCCGGAGCAGAGTTCAGTGTCCCAGATCTCGGCCTCCAGGTCTTTATAAGTCTTCATCTCCATGCCTATCACTCCCACGTATACTTCCCGGCAAAGGGCCTTGCGCTCGCAGGAACGATCCGGGTGTAGTCCGCGTTGATCAATGGTTCCGGATCAAGCCCGAAGTCGCCTGCAAACTCCCGGATAACCGGGGCGATCCGTGCCCTGTCCTCGTCTGTGAGCGGCACCTTCTTTGCCCCTGCAGCGAGGCAGGCGTCGTCCACGTCCCCGCGGATGACGATCTCACCGCCGTGAATCCCGCTCCCGATCTCGCGGGCCTTCATGGCTCCGTTGAGACCCAGAACAATCAGGAGGCCGCCCGCCATGTACTCGCCAAGGAACATCTGGGCGGATCCTCCGATGACCAGTATGGGGCGCTGCGTCTCATACTGCTTCATGTGGATCCCGCCACGGTAGCCGATATCCCCGTGGACAAAGACCTTGCCGCCCCGCATGCTGTGCGCCACCGCATCGCCGGCGCTTCCATGGATCACCACTTTCCCGGAATCCATTGTGTTGCCGGGCGCGTGCTCCGCGTTGCCGTTGACGATGACGGTCGGCCCGCTCATGAACATAGCGAGATCTCCGCCGGCGACACCGTTAACCCGGATGGTGGCGTTTCCGCGGAGACCGTCGCCGATGAACCGCTGCCCGAGGACGTTGTTGACGACGATCTCGTCGGCCCCGTCCTCGATAGCCTTCCGGATCTGCTGGTTTAAGGGGGTGTAATGCACTCCCTTCGCATCGATCGTGACCTGTTTTGCCATTATGCTCACGCTCCCACCGATTTGACGTCGAGAATTTCGAGGAGCCCCTCGTCAAGCATGTAGCCCCGGAGCCGGTCGCGGTTGCCGCGCAGGCTCTCGATGCTGTTGATACCGGCCGCGCCCATCAGTTCGGTGATCTCGAGCGTCCAGGCGTGGATCAGGTTCGCCACCTGTTTCGATGCCACGTCGGGGTCCAGCCGCGCCACGAGGTCCGGGCGCTGGGTGGCGATACCCCAGGGGCAGAGGCCCTGGTAACAGTTCCCGCAGACCCGGCAGCCCATCGCTGCGAGGGCTGCGGTTGCGATGTAGACCGCATCAGCGCCGAGGGCGATCGACTTCATGACGTCTGCGCTCTCCCGGATGCTGCCGCAGGCGATGAGAGAGACCTCGTTTCTGAGCCCCTGCCTGCGAAGCTCCCTGTCGGCGGTCGCGATGGCAACCTCGATCGGGATGCCGACATGGTCGCGGAAGACCCGCGGTGCTGCGCCGGTCCCGCCGCGGAACCCGTCGATGGCGATGGCGTCCACCCCGGAACGGGCGACGGCCGCCACGTTCTCAGCGTTGTTGTTGACGGCCGCAATCTTCGCAAAGATCGGTTTCTTCCACCCCGTCGCTTCTCTGACAGACCGGACGAGCTGGGGGAGGTCCTCGATGCCGTAGATGTCGTGGTGCGGTGCAGGGCTGATCGCGTCGCTTCCTTCGGGGATCATCCGTGTCCTGGAGACGTCCTTGCTGACCTTCTCTCCCGGGAGGTGTCCACCGATGCCCGGTTTTGCACCCTGGCCGAGTTTGAGCTCGATCGCGGCGCCGCGCTCAAGGTAATCGATGTTCACACCGAACCGCCCGGAGGCGACCTGGACGATCATCCGGTCCTGGTAGGGATAGAGAGCCGGGTGCAGGCCGCCTTCCCCGGTGCCCATGAAGGTGCCGACCTCCTGTGCCGCGCGGGCCATCGAGAGGTGGGCGTTCAGGCTGATTGCACCGAAACTCATGTGACCGAGGAGGATCGGCGTCTCGATCATGAGGTTCGGGGCGAGTTCCGTGGCGAGCTCGACGTCACCGTTCGGCTTCTGCCGGAGATCCAGCTTCGACGGCTTCTTGCCGAGGTAGGTCCGGATCTCAACGGGCTCGCGGAGCGGGTCGGTCGGAGGTGTGGTGACCTGGCAGGCGTCCAGCATCAGGTGGTCGAAGATGATCGGGAGGTTCGCGACGCTGCCCATGCCAGCGAGGATGATCTTGCCGGTCCGGGCCTGATTATAGATCGACTCCCGAACCGTCCGGGTCCACACCGGATGGCTCCGGTAGTCGCAGGGCTGCTCCTCGAGCATGATGGCATCCCGGGGGCAGTAGGCAATGCACCGGTGACATGCGGTGCAGTTTCGGGAGTTGATCAGGATCCTGTCGCCGTCCCGCCGGAAGACACCGTAGGAACAGTTCTCGATGCACCGTCCGCACTCCATGCACTGCTCGCGGTCGATCGTGATCCGGTAGCGGAGCGGCATGCTGCCGAAGTTGCTGCTCATGGAGCAACCCTCCCGATCACCGGCTCACCCGCAGCAGGCCGCGTGATTGACTCGATCCCGGGCTCCATCGCCCGGATCGCCGTCTCTTCGCTTGCGATGTAGAGGCGGTTGCCGCATTCGCCGACGACCATCGGCCGGAGCTTGCCCCGGTCGGTGAACCCGACCATCATGTCGGGGTTCGCAGCCACGACGGTGAACGGCCCGTTCATCGTCGCAGAGCCGTAGGCGAACCGGAGTGCGCGGTTCAGTTTCTGCTCGGCTTCGGGCATTCGGTCGATCTCCTCCCAGTAAGGTGGGGCGAACGCCTGGATGGCGAGGTCGATCCCAAGACCGTGCTTGCGCGTCAGAAGGTCGATTAAGTAGGTGATGACCTCGCTGTCGGTGGACATCGAGCAGGTGTACCCGAAACTCTCGACGTAGCGCCGGTTGGTCCCGTAGGTGGTGATCTTACCGTTCTCCACGACACTCCAGTCGTGCAGGTTGAACGGGTCGGGCCGCTCCCACTTCTCCGGGTTGCTCGTTGCATACCGGTTGTGCGCGAGCCAGATGTAGCCCTCGTAGTCCTCGATCCGGAAGTAGTCCGCCACGTCCTCGGGCCAGCCATTGGCCTTGAAGGCGCCGACGTTCTTACCGGACGAGACAACCTGGGCGCCGTTCGACGCGGCGTTGATCTGCATCACAAGATTTGTGACGATGTCCTTCTCCGCCGATGCGCTTCCCGGAGCGAGGGAGGCGTCGGGCTTGAAGAAGTAGCGCCAGGGGGTGCAGTTTACCCGGAGATTCGGCTGGTCGTACGTAGGGATCGCCTCGTCATGTTCGATCGTTCCCCACTGCTCCAGCGTCGCGTCGACAACTTTTTTGCTTTCGCAAGTATTGTCAAAGAAGACATGAAGCGCATAGCAGTCCCGGTAGTCGGGGTAGATGCCGTAGGCTACGTACCCCGCCCCCTCGCCGCTGCCGCGCTCATTCATCATGGAGAGGGCCTGCCGGATTCCGGAACCATCCATCATCTGGCGCCTCTTATCCATTACACCAAAAATGCCGCACATGGTAACCTCGGTGAGATAATGTTCTACTGCCGTTTTCTAGAACTCTGCCCGGGAATATTTGTGTCAATAGGTATTTATTTCATCGGATAGAAGTTGACTTCCACATGTCCCGTGATGCCATTTCTGCAATGCTCGAGCGTATCGAACTGGATAATGTCCGATTCCTCCGCCTGCAGTTCACCGACCTCCTGGGTATGCCCAAGAACGTCGCGATCCCGGTGAAGCAGGCTGAGAAGGCACTGACCAGCGGCATCGGGTTCGACGGGTCGTCGATCGAGGGGTTCGTCCGGATCGAAGAGTCCGATATGGTGCTCAAACCCGACCTCTCCACCTACACCCTCCTGCCATGGAGGTCCGGGGACTACGCGGAGGCGCGTTTCGTCTGCGATGTCTACAAGGCCAGCGGCAAACCGTTCGAAGGCGACCCGCGCTACGTGCTCCGGAGGGCGATGGAGGACGCCGCGAAGGACGGCTACGTCTTCAACACCGGGCCGGAACTGGAGTTCTTCCTCTTCAAGATGCTCGAGGGGCGGCCGACCACGCAGTTCCAGGACGTCGGGGGGTACTTCGACCTCGCCCCGACCGACCTGGCAGAAGACGTCCGGCGCGAGATCATCCTCGCGCTCACCGAGATGGGGTTCGAGATCGAGGCATCCCATCACGAGGTCGCCGAGAGCCAGCACGAGATCGACTTCAAGTACAGCGACGCGCTCCACACGGCCGACAACGTCATCTCCTTCAAATTCGCCGCGAAGACGATTGCGCTGATGCGCGGTCTGCACGCATCCTTCATGGCGAAGCCCATCTACGGCATCTGCGGGAGCGGGATGCACACCAACTGTTCGCTTGCAAAAGACGGCAATAACGCGTTCTATGATCCGGATGCCCCGCGACAGCTCTCGGAGACCTGCATGCACTTCATCGGCGGGCTGCTCCGCCACGCAAAGGCGATCACCCGGGTTGCGAACCCGACGGTCAACTCCTACAAACGGCTCGTCCCGGGCTATGAAGCGCCCTGCTACGTCAGCTGGAGCGCCGGCAACCGTTCCGCCCTGGTCCGGGTTCCGTCGCCCCGCGGCAACAGCACCCGGGTCGAGTTCCGCAGCCCCGACCCGACCTGCAACCCCTACCTCGCCTTCGCCGCGATGC
>PGYH01000154.1 GCA_002839575.1 Methanomicrobiales archaeon HGW-Methanomicrobiales-6 | reverse complement strand
AATGAGTGGGGTCATCTTGAGCTCCTCGTTAAACTAATCTTCTCGTGGTATCATATTAGGGTTTATATTGTTGCACTTTCCCTTGTCGCCGCTGTATCCGTGAGAAGTTCCGCTACGATACCGGGCACCTCGCTGACGTTGTGGATCACCCGGTCCGCGGTAGTATAGAGTATATCTGGTTTTCTATCAGACTGCTGTTCGGTCAGCACCGCGAGATCTGCTTTCCGGAAGGCGTTCAGATCGTTGATGGCATCCCCTACCATAACAACTTTGTCGTACTGCTCTTTGAGGTCTTCCACAATCCGGGCCTTCATCGAGGGGGTCGCGACACCGTAAACGCGCTCCCGGGGGATGCCGAGGTAGTCGCCCATCCGTTCGAGCTTCGCCACGCGATCCCCGGACGCTATGTACGCGGGAACACCCATCCGGTGCAGTTCGGTGATGGTTTCTCTCGCACCGTCAAACGGCCTCCCGCCGGTCGTCACGGTGAACTCGATGCCGGGGATATCCAGGTTCAGGATCACGCCGCTGTTCATGGTGACGATCGACTCTCTTTTGCAGCAACTCCAGACCTGCCTGATACAGGCCTGCAGATCGCTGATGCGGGCATTTTCATCGTTGTAGAGGAGATTCCCAACCTCCTCGGCGGGGATGACCCGCCGGGAGCAGGCCACCCCGAACCCGATCGACCGCTCCAGAAAGAACTCTGAGAGGAGCTGATCCTCCGGCGCCTCCATGACGTCCCGGGAGTGGAGGTGGAGGACGACGAGCACTCGCGCATCCGACCCGAAGGTAATGGTCGTGGTCTCGACCTCGGTCAGCATCTCATCGTGGAGGAGATCGCGTGCTACCCGGTAGGTCCGCAGGAGTGTGCCTGCACTATCGAAAACAACGGCTACCGACATGTGTTTTCACGTCAATAAATCTATGTAGTCTCTGGTCATCTCTTCAATGAGAACCTATGTTACTGAGTGGGACGGCTGCAAGCATAAAGAATATGGAGATCCGGGGCGCCGGCCGGATCGCCCGGGCGGCGGTGGAAGCACTGGCTGATTATGCCAGAAATCTCGATGTGTCCGACCCCGAGACCTTCAAGCAGGAGATGCAGAGGGCAGCGGATACCCTCACCGCGACCCGTCCGACCGCCGTTTCGCTCCCGAACGCGGTGCGAAGCGTGATGCGGGCGCTCGACTCGTTCGACTCGGTGGAGGCTGCACGGGACGCGGTTCTTGCCCGGGCGGCGGAGTTTGTCGACCACTCGGAGCACGCGGTCGAGCGGATAGCGGCAATCGGGGCACGGCATATCTCCGACGGCGACGTACTCCTGACCCACTGCAACTCCGAGGCGGCGCTCGGGTGCATCCTCGAGGCCCACCGGCAGGGCAAGGAGGTTGAGGTTTACGCAACGGAGGTGCGGCCGCGAGGCCAGGGGCTCATCACCATCCGGACGTTAAACGACGCCGGTATCCGGACGAACTACATCGTCGATTCGGCGGTCCGCTACTTCATCAATGACGTGGACCTGGTCGTCGTCGGCGCCGACGCGATCGCGGTGAACGGCGCGGTGGTGAACAAGATCGGGACCGCCCAGATCGCGCATGCCGCACACGAGGCCCGGACGAACGTCATCGTGGCGGCCGAGACCTACAAGTTCGCGCCCCGGACCATCCTCGGGGAACTGATCGAGATCGAGGAGCGCGATCCCGCCGAGGTGCTGCCCCGGGCGGTGGCGGAGGAACTCCCCTTCGTCAGGGTCCGAAACCCGGCCTTCGACGTGACGCCCGCGGAATACGTCGACCTGATCGTCACCGAGCAGGGGGCGATCCCGCCGGGGCTGGCGTTCACGGTGATACGGGACTATCTCGGGTGGAGGATCGAGGAGTTGCGGTAGGGCCCGGAACGCCTACCGGAGAGGTGAGTCGGCACGGCTTTCGGCACCCGTTCCGTTCCAGGGAAGGAGGGGCACCGTATCGCCTACCGTCCCCTCGAGAGCCCCGGAAGATGCCAGTGCCTCGCTGGTGAGTGCGTAGCGTACCGTCCGGCCGTCGCGATTCGTTTCGACGAGTCCGTCTGCGGCGAGCCGTCGCATGTGCCAGGCGGCTGTGGAACACGAGATGGCGATGATGTCGGCTATCTCCGACTGCGTGATGCCGGGTTTTTCAAGGAGAAGGGCAAAGATCTGCCGACGTGTGCCGTTCTGGAGGTGCAGGCATACGACCTTCTCGGCCGTGTCATAGTCACCGTTTCTGAAGTAGCCCACCCTGCTGTCCCGATGCAGGATACTGACCAGACCGGCCTCCCGGAGGCGGGAGAGGTGGTAACGGATCGTTCCCCGGTTGATTCTGGTGATACGGGCGATCTCTGCGGGCGCGATCCCGGGGTGGTCCCGGATGCAGGCGTAGATCCGGGACCGTTTCTTGTTGTCCAGGAGACTGCGTGAAGACCGGTAGCCGAGGTACGCCGTGACGCCGGTAGAATAGACGAGTTCGAAGGGCATCGCGAGGAGCGGGCAGTGGAGGAGGAGGAGAATGGTGAGCAACTCCATCGGCGGGTAGGACCAGAGCGGCATGAAGAACTCGTCGTCGACGTTTATCCCATCAGTGGGGAGTTCAGCGGGACCTGGCTCGACGATGATCTTTGCCGTCGCAGGACTCCAGAGGAGGAGCAGGGCCAGGACAATGAACAGGTCAGCCGCTCTGTGCACGGTCCGGCCCCCTATGAGGGGGCTGCACCGGACAACGCCCCATTCTCCAAAGTGTGCACTGTGCTTTGTTATGCGCATGAACCCTATGCACAACGTCCGAACCCCCAACCTTAAACGTTCTGTGCTGACCCTCGAATTGTCATCGGGAATTTCCGAGTAACGCTTTCATCGAATCAGCGATGGATATCGATAACACGGAAGGAATGGAGATTTTCCAGTGGAAGTCACCCCCGGACACAGTCCAGGAGGCTAAACGGCGTTTAGAATCAATAACAGAGATACTCCCCGGAATGGCAAAACCCGGCAATATTATGGCCCTCCTCGGAAAATCCACCTCCGGCAAGGGGATTATGCGCGCCCTACGAGGAGACTGTAGCGCCGCTGGTTCTTCGTAACGAGCGACCATCACCGGAGTTCCGATCCCGGGTGGATCTACTGCACTCTCAACGGATCGACCAGCTCAACCCGGGTCACCAGGGGCGCTTTGTCCGGCCCGGTCCTACCAGATAAACCTGCTGAGCATATCTGATAATTTACACGGGCGGACATCACGCGGTGCCTCGTAGGCTCGGTAACCCCGTAGGATCTTCCCGAGTACCGGAGTATCTGCAGAACTGATCATATTCGCTGTTCGGAGCCTTCAAACGCCTTGACGTGTCGATGATTGGCACAGAAAAGGTATTAAGAGAAACAACAAAGCCTCAATCGAGGATACCGCACGTGGTATCTCGCGGGGGCCGGGTGTCTCGATTGGCGTCGTGCCCCGGAGCCCACAGCGTGCCCGGGGGCTGATGGTGCTGACGGCTGCGAACAGGGATAGCCGTTGCGGTTCCGCGGCCTCCTGGAGCATGCGTGAAAGGGGAATCGAATCATGAAACAGAGCAAAATCTTCAGAATGTGCGCTGCAGCTGCCATCGGCCTGCTTCTGGCCTGCATGGCGGTGGTGCCGGTCAGCGCAGAGAACGATCCGACCCACATTATACCTGTCGATGGGAATTCGGCACGCATCACGCCCGTAGATCCGGACCTGACCACCATCATGTCCGTTGGCGGGAACCTGACATGGGTCCACATCATACCCATCGACGGTGGTTCGCTCGTCATCGACGAAGGAGGAGGGACAGATTGCACCGCATATGCAGGCTCATGGTTCGTCGAGAACAATGTGCCGGGGTCGGTTTACCGGTTCATCGTGGAGTGCGAATACGCCGACACCAACCGTGCAATCGGAGAGACAGCCGAGTTCCGGCTGGAAGGGCCGGATGGTGCGGTAGATACATGGTCCATAAACGACACCCCGTTCTTCAACGACGACTGGAAAGGGACGCTGTCGGTGGATTTCATGCCTGAGGGTCCCGGTGCGTACCACTGGGAGATCGCGTGCGATAAAGGCGGAGAGAGCGCTTCGTCGCGCGGGGATCTCATCTTCCGGTAGGAGATCATCCGAAAGAGAATGAACCGTATAATCTCTGAAAAGTGCCCGGCGATATCTCATTTGATGTCCTTGAGGGGTGGCTCCTGTAGGGTGTAGCAATCTAATGAGCAGCAGGTAACATCATGGCCAGCATAAACGCGTTGACTGCCGGTATCGTAATACTGGCCTTCATAGCCGGAACCGGGGCCGGCTATCTCCTTACAGCACGGAATGAAGCCCCCACAGCAGGGGCTGAAGGGACGTGCCCGGCAGAGGTCACGTCCCTCAATATACTGACCGTGGCGCTTAATGACCCGAAGGTCATCGGATTGCTGGGCAACAAAAGTATTGGCGCAATCGCGTTCTCACGAGGCACCTATAGCGAACAGGATATGAATTATACCCAGATCGTCTTTCGTCTCCAAGATCCTGACCCCGACGACCACATGACCGCCTCGATGATTGTTGTTCAGATCAACGATTCCTGCAAGGTATACTCCGTCTATGAGACATATCCATCGTATATCCCCAAGATTGTCCCGGAGACGTAAGAGTGGTCACTTGAAGAATCTCAGAGCCAGAAGGGTCCGCACCCAGAGGAGGGCATGAGGAATATGAGGAGTAATAACCGGCCGTGTGGTCTCACCGAGGCAGCCCATCATCCTTTTAAGGGCATTCCACGACCCCTAGCAATCCGGATAGGCGAGGAGATTGCATCACTCGCCGGCGAGACCGACCCGAAGAAGCATCTCAAACAATTGAAGGGAGCGAGCAATCCCCCGCTCTACTCGCTCCGAAGCGGGGACTACCGGCTGGTTCTCTCGATCATAGACGACCTCCTGGTGATCCATGTCATCGCAGTCGGACACCGGAGCAGGGTGTACCGCAGGTTCTGAACGGAGAGCCTCTGCAGGAGGGTGCCGGGCTTGCCTCAATCGTACCCACTGGGAGCACGCCATGACAGGGTGGGCCGGTTCCCTACTTCGACATCATTCCGGTTCATGAGTAATGTGGCCGACATCCAGTGGAAATCGAC
>PGYH01000153.1 GCA_002839575.1 Methanomicrobiales archaeon HGW-Methanomicrobiales-6 | reverse complement strand
GCGTAGCGGATCAGGTGGAACATGAAGGGCGGCGGGACCTGACCGGGCTCGACCAGGTAAGCCTTCTTCGTGCTGCACTCGACGCAGTAGCAGATCGGGCAGTTCTCGATGCAGGCGTAGCACTTGATACACCGGCTCGTCGCGTCCATGATCTTCTTCAGGCGCTCCTTGCCTTCGCCGAGTGCCTCGAAGTCTTTCGCCCGCCACTTGTCGCCGAGCTTCAGCATGGCGCCCTCGACCTTGCCGCGGATCTCGATACCCTTCGGGTTTGCGGCACCGGTCTTGAGAACGCCGGCCGCGACAGCACCGTCGAGGAGGTTCGCACCCTTCTCAGAGCAGACCTCAACGAACGTGGCCTTGCCTGCCTGGTCGCCGATGACGCCCCAGTTGCCGCAGGCGAGGTCCGCCTGGCGCGGGACTTTCATCTTGCAGCGGCGGCAGTTGGACCGGCGGCCGTAGCCTTCTTCCTCGAGCTCGTCCATCGAGATGCCCTTGTGCTGGCCGTCCTTCGTGACGATGATGAACTGGCCCTTGTCGATCTCTTCCTTGACGACATCGTCGGGATCGACTTCGAACTTCTCGGCGATCATCTTGCGGGCCAGGACCGGGCTGACGGACCCGCCGCAGTTGAGGCCGATCATGAGGATGTTGTCCAGATTGACCTGGTTGCGCTTCGCGAGCTCGTAGAGGCCCATCGCGTCGCAGCCCTTTACCGGCATGGCGATCCGCATGTCCTGGGCGCCTTCCAGGTACTTCTTGACCAGCTTCGAGAGCAGGAGCGTTCCGCAGTGGAGCGAACCTGCCGTCTCTGCGATCTCGGCGGGGTCGGTGATGAGTGTGGGGACCGCATCATAGATGTCCTGTCCCTTCTTGATGGCAAAGACAGCATCCACCATGCCGGATTCGAGCGCGTGCGTCAGCAGAGCGGTGACCGCTCCGCCGCACTCGCCCCTCTCCTGGCAGGCGGCGTCGGCTGCCCATGCGTAGACCATGTCTCCAATTGCAGCCATGTTCAGGCCTCCGTAATCTTCTCGACCTTCACAGAACAGGCCTTGAACTCAGGGATCTTCGCGATCGGGTCGAGTGCGTTGTTCGTCAGTCTGTTCGCTGCACACTCGGCGAAGTGGAACGGCATGAACATGACGCCCTTCTTGATCTCGTCGGTCACTTTCGCGGGGACGTCCACCGTGCCACGGCGGGAGGTCGCACGGACCATCTCCTTGTCTGCTATGCCGAGCGCCTTCGCATCCTCGGTGTTGATCTCGATCCAGCCGGTCGGAACCTCGGTATCGAGGGTTGCAGAGCGGCGGGTCATGGACCCGGTGTGCCAGTGCCAGAGACAGCGTCCAGTGGTGAGGATGTAGGGGTACTCCGCATCGGGGACTTCCGCCGGGGGTTTCCACTCGATGGGGTGCATCACGCCCATGCCATCGGGGTGCGAACACTTGCCGATGTGCAGGATCGGGGTCCCGGGGTGGTCCTCGGAGGGGCAGGGCCAGTGGAGTGCTTCGGGCCGGTTGAGCCGCTCGTAGTTCATGCCGTGGTAGGACGGCGTGAGGGCGGCGATCTCTGCAAAGATCTCCTCGGCGCTCTGGTAGGGGAACTGGTCGGCGTAGCCCATGGCGGCCGCCACTTCGCTGATGATCTGCCAGTCGACCTTTGCCTCGCCCGGCGGGTCCTGGGCCTTGCGCCACATCTGGACACGCCGCTCGGTGGAGGTCTGGGTGCCTTCCTTCTCTGCGTAGCAGGTGGCGGGCAGCACGACGTCTGCGTGCTGGGCGGTCTCGGTCAGGAAGATATCCTGCACGACCAGGAACTCGAGTTGCTCGAGTGCGTGCTCTGCGTGGGTCAGGTCCGGGTCGGAGAGCATCGGGTTCTCGCCCATGATGTACATCGCCTTGAGCTCGCCGGGGTTGTCGGCCAGGACGTTGAACATGACGGTGACCTCGTAGCCGTTCTTCGGCTCGCAGATGCCGTCGGGGAAGCCCCAGGCGTCGGCGAACTTCTTGTGGACGGCCTCGTCGATGAC
This sequence comes from Methanomicrobiales archaeon HGW-Methanomicrobiales-6, assembly GCA_002839575.1. GTDB lineage: Archaea > Halobacteriota > Methanomicrobia > Methanomicrobiales > Methanoculleaceae > Methanoculleus > Methanoculleus nereidis. The sequence continues at coordinate 3,288 of PGYH01000153.1, read as the reverse complement.
CTTCTGGTAGCCGGTGAAGACGACCGGGAGCGCACCCATGTCGCAGGCGCCCTGGACGTTGTTCTGGCCACGGAGCGCGTTCACGCCGCCACCACGCCTGCCGATGTTTCCGGTCAGCATCTGGAGGTTGGCGGTCGACTTGACGTTGTCGACACCGACGGTGTGCTGGGTGATGCCCATCGAGTAGAGGAGCGCGGAGGACTCGGCGGTACCGATCCATTCGGCTGCGGTCTTAAGGTCTGCGGCGGAGATACCGGAGATCTTCTCGACGTTCTCGGGGAGATAGGCGTCGCTGAGCACGACCGCTTTGAGATCCTCGTATCCCTTTGCACGCTTCGAGACCCATTCCTTGTCCTCCCATCCGTTCCTGATGATCTCTCCCATCAGGCAGTTGAGGATGGCCACATCGGTGCCGGAGTAGAAGGAGGCGTAGAGATCGGCCTGCTTGGCGGTCGGGGTGTAGCGCGGGTCAAAGACGATGACCTTCCCACCGTTCAGCTTGGCCTGGACGATCTTGCGGCCGATCAGCGGGTGCTGCTCGAATGTGTTGGACCCGATGACGAAGACGCACTTGGACTCGGCGATGTCGAGGATGGAGTTGGTCATCGCACCGGAGCCGAACGAGGCGGCGAGGCCGGCGACGGTGGACGCGTGGCAGAGCCGGGCGCAGTGGTCGACGTGCCGCGTCTTGAAGACGCCGCGTGCCAGTTTCATCAGCAGGTAGTTCTCTTCGTTGGAGACACGGGCTGAGGAGAGGCAGGCAATCTCATCGGGCTTGTACGACTTGAACTTCTGTGCGATCAGGTCGTAAGCCTCGTCCCAGGTCGCCTCGACGAACTTGCCGTCCTTCTTGATGAGCGGCTTGGTCAGGCGGTCCGGGCTGTTCACGAACTCGTGAGCGTAGGTCCCCTTGGGGCAGACCTTTCCCTCGTTGACCGGAGAACGCTTGTAAGGTTGTGTGCCGACAACCTTCCCGTCCTTCACAACGAGGTTGAAACTGCAACCCGTACCACAGTACGGGCATGTCGTCTGTACATACTTGAGATCCATGGTTAAAACCTCGGATACATTAAATTTCGAGGTTAGCCATATTTAATTGTAGTGATTAACCTGTGCAATTTTGACGAATAAGTGTGGGCTACAGCACGCCTTTCACCGGGAGATCCGGACGATATCGGCGGTCCTCGCCGGAATATGCATTCAGGCCCATCATCGAGCCCGGATATCGGATGCGCCCTCAGATTGCAAAAAAAGGGTTAGTTTTTATAGGGTGCCGTCCCGAGCTTGGGCTCGAACGTAGTGTCGCCCTCGGTCCTGATGGCGTGGGAGAAGAGCGCAAGCGGGATATCCATCGGGCAGAGCTCTTCGCACTGGCCGCAGTTGATGCAGGAGTCCGATATGTGCGCAAACCTGCGAAGATGGAACATCGGGTTCGGCGGAACCTCTCCGGAGGTGACCATCCTGGAGTTTCCTTTGAGCTCGTCTGCTACCGGGAAGCAGACCGGGCAGTTCTCGATGCAGGAGTAGCACTTGATGCACCGGCCGGTCTCGCGGGCGATGGTGCCCCAGAGGTCGGAGGCGAGCGCCCCAAAGTCCTTCTTCCGCCACTTGTTGCCGAGATTCAGCATGGCGCCCTCGACCTTGCCGCGGATCTCGATACCCTTCGGGTTCGCGGGCTCGGTGGCGACCGCCCCGGCTTTTGCGGCGGCGTCAAGAAGCTGTGCGCCCTTCTCGGAGCAGACTTCGACGAAGGTGGCCTTGCCGGCTTTTTCCCCGATGACGCCCCAGTTGCCGCAGGCGAGGTCCGCCTGGCGCGGGACCTTGTAGAGGCACCGGCGGCAGTTGCTGCGGCGGCCGTAGCCCTCGTCCTCAAGGTCGTCGATCTTGATCCCTTTATGGCCGCCCTCATACTCGATGATGAACTGGCCCTTGTCGATCTCCTCTTTGTGAACCAGGTCGGGGTCGACCTCGAACTTGTCGGCGATCATCTTGCGGGCCAGAACCGGACTGACGGAGCCGCCGCAGTTCACGCCGAGCAGGAGGAGGCGATCCATATCGACCGCATTCCGCTTCGCGAGCTCGATAAGGCCCATCGTGTCGCAGCCCTTGACAGTGACGCCGAGCTTTGCAGCCTTGTTGTTATCGAGGTAGTCCTTCACCAGTTTCGAGAGCAGGAGCGTTCCGCAGTGGAGCGAGCCCGCCGTCTCTGCGATCTCCGCAGGATCGGTGATCACGGTCGGCACCGCGTCGTAGAGGTCCGCACCCTTCTTGACGGCAAGGACTGCGTCTACCATACCGGACTTAAGGGCATACTGCTGCAGGGCGGTGATCGCACCGCCGCACTCTCCCTTCTTCAGCACATCGGCGTCTGCCGCCCATGTGTAGAACATATCGCCAATCGCCGCCATGTTCAGGCCTCCGTAATCTTCTCGACCTTCACAGCACAGGCCTTGAACTCAGGGATCTTTGCTACGGGATCGAGTGCGTTGTTCGTCAGGACATTCGCGGCACATTCCTTGAAGTGGAACGGCATGAACATGACACCCTTCATGATGTCTCTGGTCACCCTCGCGGGGACTTCGACGGACCCACGGCGGGTGATGGCACGGATCATTTCCTTATCCTTGATGCCGAGCGCCTGCGCATCCTCGGGGTTGATCTCGATCCAGCCAGTCGGGACCTCATGGTCGAGGGTTGCAGACCGGCGGGTCATGGTGCCGGTGTGCCAGTGCCAGAGGACACGGCCGGTCGTGAGCACGAACGGATACTCCGCGTCGGGGACTTCCGCCGGCGGTTTCCACTCGAGGGGCGCAAAGACACCCATGCCGTCGGGATGCGAGAACTTGCCGATGTGCAGGATGGGGGTGCCGGGGTGGTCGACTGCAGGGCAGGGCCAGTGCAGGGCCTCAGGCTTGCTCAACCGCTTGTAGTTCATCCCGTGGTAGGACGGCGTGACGGCGGCGACCTCGTTGAAGATCTCCTCGGCGCTCTGGTAGGGGAACTGGGCAGCGTAGCCCATCTTCGCGGCGAGCTCGCTGATGATCTGCCAGTCGACCTTCGCCTCGCCGGGCGGGTCCTGGGCCTTGCGCCACATCTGGACACGGCGCTCGGTGCTGGTCTGGGTGCCGTCGCGCTCCGCGTAGCAGGCGGCCGGCAGCACGACGTCGGCGAGTTCGGCGGTCTCGGTCAGGAAGATATCCTGGACCACGAGGAACTCCAGGTTCTCGATGGCGTGCTTGACGTGGGTCAGGTCCGGGTCGGAGAGCATCGGGTTCTCGCCCATGATGT
>PGYH01000152.1:5356-7817 GCA_002839575.1 Methanomicrobiales archaeon HGW-Methanomicrobiales-6 | reverse complement strand
CAACGTTTTCGGTCCCCGGCAGGACCCGAACTCCGAGTATGCGGCGGTGATCCCGAAGTTCATCACCCGGATGCTTGGGGATAAGCCGCCGATCATCTACGGCGACGGGGAGCAGACCCGCGATTTCATCTCTGTCGCCGACGTGGTGCGGGCGAACCTCCGGGCGATGGAGGCGGATGCCTCCGGCGTCTTCAACATCGCCGGGGGCAGCAGGATCAGTTTGAACCAGCTTGCATCCATTCTCGCGGAGATCACCGGCATACACCACCGGCCGGTATATGAACCACCGCGGCCGGGTGACGTGCGTGACTCGCTCGCCGACATATCCCGGGCCTACGATGCCTTTGTGTTCTCTCCCCGCTGCACACTTACCGAAGGACTCCGCGAGACAGTGGCGTGGTTCCGTGACGGTGGCCGGTAACCACCCCCACGGGTAGGAACCCGGCTCAAGGCATCCCTTCGGGCGATCCCCCCGCCCCGCTCCCGGACGAGATAGGTGCAGGAACTTATATATCGTCACCCTGTAGTAAGGAGTGGGAGGTGCAAGACGTATGCCCCGATTGGTTACACCGGAGATGCCCCGTAAGGGTGATGAGAGAGATGCGTCACGGGCGTACAGCGACATCATCGTGGAGGGCCCGCACGACCCTGCAGCCCTGAACAACAGAGGTGTGGCGCTTGAGAGGCAGGGGCGCTACGAAGAGGCCCTGGCTGCGTTCAGTGCGGCGATACTCTCCGACAACGATGACGTCTACGCCTGGAACAACCGGGCGGTGATCCTTGCCCGGCTCGATCGCCACCAGGAAGCAGTGCTTGCATGCAGGCAGGCGCTCGCGATCGACCGGTCGTGCATCTTCGCCTGGGTGACCTATGGCATGGTGCTCGGCAGGCTCGGGAATTACCAGGAGGCCGAACAGGTTCTTGCGGTGGCAGAAGACCTCGATCCGCAGGCCAGATCACTCTACCCCGGAACTCTGACGATGACCCGGGCTTGAGCAGGGATGCTCATGTTTCCGGGAACGGGATGAAGCAGCCGGCAGGTCTCTGCGTGGCCGGATGCCCGGGGTAGAGAGGTGATACACCCTTGAGTGCGATACGGATCGTCTTCAGGTTCAGGCTCCGCATGCACCCCTGTCCGGCCGCCCCGGCTCGTCCCGTCAACACCGCGAGATCGCCCGGGTTCACCCGAACTCCCTGAGAACCTTACGTTTTTATCTCCCTTACCGCAATAGAGATATACAATCGAGTGCCCTCCGGCACGGAGTCTATCCCATGAAGACGCTCATACTCGCAGGCGGGAGCGGCACCCGCCTCTTCCCGCTCTCAAGGGAACACTACCCGAAACAGTTCATCCCGCTGGTCGACGACGAGTCTCTCTTCCAGAAGACTGTAAAGCGGTCGCTCCTCTTCTCCTCCCCGCAGGAGATCGCGATCGTCACGAACACCGACCACAGGTTCCTGGTCCGGGACCAGCTCGCCGCCATCGGGTGCGACTGCAGGGTCCTCGTGGAGCCGGTGGGCAGAAACACCCTGCCGGCGATCTACTACGGTATTCGGGAGGCCACCCGGGAGGATGGATCCGATACCGTTGCGGTTCTCCCCTCGGATCACCTGATCACCGCGACCGGACCGTTCCAGGATGCTTTCCGCCGGGCGGAGCGGCTTAGCAAGGACTACCTGGTGGTCTTCGGGGTGCGGCCGACCTCGCCACACACCGGATACGGCTATATCCGCCCCGGTGAGCCTCTCGGAGACGGCTCAACCGTGGACGCCTTTGTCGAGAAGCCTGATCTCGAGACTGCCGGGAGGTACGTCGCCGACGGCTACCTCTGGAATTCGGGCATGTTCTGTTTCGATGCCGGCCTTTTCCTCTCTGAGTGCGAGGCGTGCGCACCGGAGGTGGCCCGGGCGTTCGAGCAGCCCCTCGAGGAGGCGTACGGTGCAACCCCTGCCCTCTCCATCGACTACGGGATCATGGAGAAGACCCGGAAGGCGGCGGTCGTGCCGCTTGAATGCGACTGGAACGACGTGGGGAACTTCGACACGCTTTATGCCGCCCTTAAAAAGAACGGGAGCGGTAACGCGGTCAGGGGCGAGCATATCGGGATCGACTCCTCCGAGAACCTGATCATCGCCGACCGCCTGGTCGCCACCGTCGGTGTTCACGACCTTGCCATCGTCGAGACGAAGGATGCGATCCTGGTCGCCGCCCGGGACGAGGCCCAGCGGGTGGGCGAGATCGCAAAGGCCCTCCGCGAGAAGGGGGACTCCCGTGCCCTCTTCCACACGCAGGTCCACCGGCCCTGGGGCTCCTACACGAACCTCGAGGAGGGGCGGTCCTATAAGATCAAGCGGGTCACCGTCCCCCCGAAACGGCGGCTATCGTTGCAGATGCACCACCACCGCTCCGAGCACTGGATGGTCGTCACCGGGTGCGCCGAGGTGACGATCGGGGACGAGA
>PGYH01000152.1:0-5324 GCA_002839575.1 Methanomicrobiales archaeon HGW-Methanomicrobiales-6 | reverse complement strand
CCGGCGGGAACGGTCCACCGGCTCGCGAATCCCGGCCTCCTGCCGCTTGAACTGATCGAGGTCCAGATCGGGGAGTATACCGGCGAGGACGATATCGTCCGGTTCGAGGACGACTTCGAGCGGACGTGAACCGCCGGACGGGACCCCCTCCCTCCCCCCGCCTGCCCGCGACCAAACCGATATAATCCCGCGGTACATAGAATATAGGAGCCGATGCCGCGGGTATCGGTGGTTTAGATTTCTTGTACCCCCGTAGTGTAGTGGTCAATCATGCAGGACTTTGGATCCGGCGACGGCGGTTCGAATCCGCCCGGGGGTATCAGGGCGTGAAGTTCGATACCCACGCCACTTTTTTATGTTCCGCCCGGGAGTATTGTCCATTCACATAAGATGATACACGTGAGTATTTCGCAGTCACTCTCATCTTGTTCGGCGGCGAAACCGGAAGGGATTTTTTGGCGTACGGCGAGCATACGAGAATGACCCATCTCTCTCCTGTCCTGATCGCCCCCTGCGGCATAAACTGCGGGCTCTGCATCGCCTACCTGCGGGAGAAGAACAGGTGCCCGGGCTGCCGGACGGAGGATGCCGGCAGCCTGAACGCGTATTGCGCCCGGTGCAGGCTCCGGCAGTGCGAAGACCGTACGGGGGAGTATTGCTACGAATGCGCCGGATATCCCTGCACGCGGCTGAAACGCCTGGACAAGCGCTATGCAAAATACCGGACGAGCGTGCTCGACAACCTGCGCGAGATACGGGAGCGGGGAGTCGCGGAGTTCGTCGAACAGGAGAAGGTCCGCTGGAGGTGCCCGCAGTGCGGGAATATCCTCAGCATGCACAGGGATCGCTGCCTGCACTGCGGCCGGACGTGGTGAGGGGGGAGCATCACCCGCACCGCTGCCGGCTCCGTTTGTATCTCGCCAGAACTTCGCATACCTACCCTGTTCCTCGATCTTCTCCGAAGACGGACAAGAACGGGCAATTGGGTTCATCGTAAACGGCAATGCGATATCGGCCTATGCTGCCGCCACCGCCCGGACGGACCCGGCGCCGGCGATACCTTTTTTGCGCTCGATACCCTCCCGCCCCACGGTGTCATCGAGCATGACCGAGGTTGACACGAGGATACGATCAATCCATGCCCGCGAGATACTGGACTCGCGGGGAAACCCGACCGTCGAAGCGGATGTCACGCTCGCCGGCGGGGCGTCCGGGCGTGCCGCGACCCCGTCCGGCGCATCGACCGGCAAGCACGAAGCCGTCGAGTTCCGGGACGGCGTAAAAGACCGTTACGGTGGCAAAGGAGTGCAGAGGCCTGTCGCCCGGGTCAACGGCGAGATCGCCGTTACCCTGCAGGGCGTGGACGCCCGCGATCAGGCGGCGGTGGACGAGGCGCTCATCACTCTCGACGGAACACCGAACAAGCGGAACCTGGGCGCCAACGCCACGCTTGCGGTCTCCATGGCCGTCGCCCGGGCTGCCGCCGCCGCACAGGGTCTCTGGCTCTGGGAGTACCTGGGAGACCCGTTTAAACCGCTCCTTCCCGTCCCCATGATGAACATCCTCAACGGCGGCGTTCACGCCAACTGGCAGGGCCCGGACTTCCAGGAGTACATGATCGCCCCCTACGGCGCTCCGAGCGTCGTTGAAGCGGTCCGGTGGGGGAGCGAGACCTACCATGCGCTCAAAGAGATCCTCAAGACGCAGGGTTACACGACCGGCGTCGGCGACGAAGGCGGGTTCGCCCCTGCGGTCTCCACGAACACCGAGCCGCTGGACCTGATCGTGGAAGCGATCGAGCGTGCCGGGTATGCACCCGGCAGGGAGATCGGCATCGCCCTCGATCCGGCGTCGAGCGCGTTCTACAGCGACGGCGTCTATAACCTCAGGACCGAAGGGCTGACCCTGACCGCTGCTGAGATGGTTGACCGGTACCGCGACCTTGTGGCGGCATACCCGGTCATCGTCATCGAGGACGGCCTTGCCGAGGACGACTGGGACGGCTGGCGGCTCCTGACCAGAACGATCGGCGATCGCGTGGAACTCGTCGGCGACGATCTCTTCGTCACGAACGTCGACCGAATCGATCAGGGTATCCGGAAGGGGGCCGCCAACGCCGTCCTGATCAAGCCCAACCAGATCGGGACGGTGACCGAGACAATCGCTGCGGTGCATCTCGCGCAGCAGCAGAACTGGGGTGCGATGGTCTCCCACCGAAGCGGCGAGACGGTCGATACGTTCATCGCCGATTTCACCGTCGCCATGCAGACAGGCCACCTCAAGACCGGCGCACCGGCACGGGGCGAGCGGGTGGAGAAGTACAACCAGCTCATCAGGATCGAAGAGGCGGCCGGGGATACGGCCCGGTATGCCGGGCGGAGCGGGTTCGTCCGGTAGGGTGGCGTCGATCGGATCCTGAACCGGGGTGACGTATGGTCGCATGTCCGTACTGCGGGGCGGAACTGACCGGTTACGAACGAATCGCCACCTTTGGGAAGGGGAACCTTCGTGCCGAGACCGTCCTCTGCTGCCGCTATTGCCGGTGGCAGGGGACGTGCCGGGAGTATACCACGTTATGTTCGAACTCGCTGCAAATGTAACCCGGACTCTTTTCAGGCGCACCGTTAGATGCTGGAGACCCGGGGAGGCATTCCTCACGCCTGCCAGGGATCTCGCTCTCTGATATACTCCTTCAGCCGGCCGGCGTTGGATGATGCCACCATGACTGTGTCGTAGTCCAGGATCTGGTTATTCAGGTACTGGAGGGTGAGGAGATCCTCGCCGGTAGAGGTGAGGTGCAGTCCGGCAAAGAAGAAGCCGAGGTTCTCGATCGCGTCCGCTACGGTAGAGGTTGCCGGAGTGGTGAGCGGAAGGTGGATGTAGACGGCCTCGAGACGTCCGGCACGGAGCCGGCCGAGTTCGCGCCTGAGCCGGGGGATGAGATCGGTGCCGAGGGATCGGATACGGATCTGAGCTGTCTGGTAAATCTCTTCGACGGTGATAGCGTATTCGCTCTTCTCCGGCAGCCTGGCTGACGCATCGCCGATACCGAAAGGCGGGTGCACGCCGAGGTGATCGTAGATCTCTCTCGTTATGCCGGCATGGTGCTCCGGCGGGTAGAGAACCGGGTGCTCCGGCGGTGAGAGGTAGCGGAAGACCGCAAGGATGCTCTCCCTGACCCGGTTCTCATCGGCTATTCCGGTGAACCGGAGCGGGGTGTAGCGGGAGAGGAGGAGGGCGCACTCGCTCATCCCGAAGGCCTGGGCCGACCGCTGCGAGTAAAGGTGGGTGCAGACCGCCTGCCCGGAGAGCGCTGCCAGGTGCCGGCGTTCGGCCTCGGCAACGACGGTTGCCATCAGGTCCGAGAAGACCCGCCGGCTCCGGTAGGGCGGGTTCACGAACCCGAGCGCGATCTCGGCTACACCGGGGTCGTCGTAGAAGAGGAGCCCGGCATGACCGGCCACGGTATCCCCATCGACCGCGACGAACGAGATAAGGTCACCCGATCGGATCAGGGCTTTGAGCACGTCCGGATGGTAGACTTTCTCGTAGCCGTAGGAGTAGCCGTAACTGAAGTAAGCGCACCGTGAGATCTCCACCGCCTCATCGGGCAGGGTCGGTCGGATCAGGACGAATCCGGGGGAGGCAGGCGGTACCGGAGAGCGGGAGGGATGCGGGGACACTCTGCAGACCTTTGCCAGCAGGGTCTCCTTCCCGGCCCAGCCCCTGTTTGTAAAGGCAATCTGATCCATGACCGCCCGACACCGGGGCAGTGTCGGGGCAGCTATCTCCGGGTCGAAGGGGATCCCGTGTTCGACGATCCGTACCTCAAACCGGTCGGCGTTGATCGAGCAGGTGAGCGTGATCTCGCCCTCTACGCCCGGCGGGAAGGCGTGGTCGATGATCCAGAGCACTGCTTCCTCGACGCCGAGGGTTATCTCCTTGATCGTACCGCCGGGAAGACCGGCAAGGGATGCCATTCGGGAGACCGCCGACCGAACAATACCAAGGATAGCCGGATCGCTCTGGATGGTCACCCGTACCTGCTTTTCCATCTGTGATGGAGGTTTGCAGTGGAAGGTCTTGAAGGTAGTGTACCCATAACGAGTCTTGAAAACTGGTTATTTTTGCGTTTGGGAGTGTACTTCCTCTTTCCGGTTGGAGAGGCGGAGAGAGCCCCGCTCATCCAACGGTTATTTTTCCATCCCGCTATCATCGGGAATGCCGGCCATCCCCGATGATAGCGGGATGTTGCTGTTGTTCTCCCGGCACGTCCCCTATAACTCGTGCACGTTGCATAGATTTCTTAAGGCCACCCTCCCAGATCACGGGCAGGTAACTATGGAAAGCGCTGCCCTGGCAATTGAGATCCAGATGAGCCTCCTCCTCTTCCTCGCTCTCGCCGGCCTACCGCGTGGCATCCCGAATCGCGGGGCGAGGTGGCGATTATCGTTGCCCTGATAGGACTGGATTCGGGACTCATCAGCCAGAACGTCTTCGTGGTGATCGTTCTGATGAGTCTGTTGACCACGCTCATCACCCCGATCGTTTACCGGAACTGGTTCTTCAAGGGGGCCTACTGCGCTGTCGAATGATGCATGGGAGAGCCTGCACCCCTCTCTTTTCTCCCTCCCCGTGCGATAAAAAGTGGCGGAGCTGCGAAGCCCCACCTTCACCAGACTTCCGGAAACGCCATGTTGGTGTAGATGTCCTCGAGGCGTGCCTTGTGGCCCCGCTCCATCGAGGCGAGGCTCTCGAACAACTCGATCTGCTCCGGATCCACGCTGAGGCTCGCGAGCTGGGTGTACATCTGCATCGCGTCGAGTTCTTTTCTGATCGCGATGACGAGGCCGTCAAGCGGCTTTAAGTCGGCCGAGAGCGCGGGTGTCTCCAGGGTTTGGGCGACTTTGTAGTCCCGCTTCGTGTCGAACCCGAGTTTCCCTGGCTCTTTCGTGAGAAAGCCTTCGAGGGTCTTCCGATGTTGGTTCTCCTCCCCGGCAAGTTCGTTGAAGAGGTTTTTCAGGTTCTCATCCGTGACCTTCTCCCTGACCGTGCGGTAGAAGGTGTATGCCTCGATCTCCCGATCAATGGCATTCGATATAATGGAACGGTATTCTTCGGTGTCCATGACTTCATGCACCGGTGGGACAGTAGCGTCCGGGGCTTTTAAACCTTGTCAGGGGCGGGGTTTGGTAGGGTGTTGGACAAGGTGTGTGTGAGAGGCCTGCAGGTTTTCATGTGTGGCTGTCAGGGCAGCGATGATTGGGGAGGAAATCCGGGAGGTTCGAAGAGGCTGAGAAGCTTCGATTTGCGACAAACAAGGT
>PGYH01000151.1 GCA_002839575.1 Methanomicrobiales archaeon HGW-Methanomicrobiales-6 | reverse complement strand
TCACCCTCAACGCTATGGAGCAGTACGAGCAGTTCCCGACCATGATGGAGGACCACTTCGGCGGGTCCCAGCGTGCCGGGGTCATCGCCGCCGCGTCCGGTCTCACGACCTCTATCACGACCGGAAACTCGAACGCCGGCTTAAACGGCTGGTATCTCTCCATGCTCCTGCACAAGGACGGATGGTCGCGTCTCGGCTTCTTCGGCTACGACCTGCAGGACCAGTGCGGTTCCGCGAACTCCCTCTCCATGGTCTCCGACCGTGGTCTGATGGGCGAACTGCGTGGCCCGAACTACCCGAACTACGCGATGAACGTCGGTCACCAGGGCGAGTACGCCGCCATCGTCGGCGGTGCGCACTACGGCCGCGGCGACGCGTTCTGCTACAGCCCGCTCGTGAAGGTCTGCTTCGCCGACCCGGCGCTGAGGTTCGACTTCGCCGAGCCCCGCCGCGAGTTCGCGAAGGGTGCCATCCGCGAGTTTATGCCCGCCGGTGAGCGTTCGCTCATCGTTCCGGCCCGGTAAACAACTCCATTACCCCTTTTATTTGCACGTCCTCATAGTCCCGCGATCGCAAACATTCCTGCCGATCAGCTGGAGAAGGTGGAGCGAGTGGTTCTCACTCGCCCACGTCTTATGAGGCTTTATATTTGTATCACGAAGTTTGCTTATTTTCAGTGACTTTTTCGCATCATCGGTTATTCCGGCCGCCGGGATGCCCGCCCCGGTCACCGGGAGGCGCGCAGGGGTTGGGGTGGGGTGCGTGGGCTGGTGGGCGAAACCCCTGTTGCAGAGATGCTCCATGCCGGGGCGTCTGGAGATCGAGGCAAGTGTAAGATACGAGGTTAAAGCCCAAAAACAGCTTCCGAGGGGATATCGCGTTTGGAGTGGGGGTGACGGGGAGGGAGGAGCATCCCCCCTCCCCTGTCTCTACCCCGTAAGGCTATGCCTGTGACCCCCACCCCACCCGGCCTCCGGCCTCCTCCCCCGCCCCGGGGGGCGGGGGCAGTGCGAGGCGATACCCCCACGATCCACAGGAATGGGCATTTTCCACGGATCTAACATATCCATCTGCTGTAGAAATCCGTTTTTGGGCTTTCACATGGTCACTACCGGTATGATCAGAGGAAGCCGCTCTTGGCCCATATCCGGCACCCGTGCAAACCCTCTTTCAACCCTGCACTTTCGCCCCACGCCACCAAACCCCCTATATCGCCGGACCTCCAACACTCTCGTAAGAAACCGGGGAGGGGGACTTCACAAAGTGACAACCGGCCGGATCATCATGCACGTGGACATGGACAGTTTCTTTGCCTCTGTCGAGGTCCGCCGCGACCCGTCCCTTGCCGGGAGGCCGGTGATCGTGGGCGCCGACCCGAAGGGAGGGGCGGGCCGCGGGGTCGTGAGCACCTGCTCGTATGAAGCCCGCCGCTACGGGGTCCACTCCGGCATGCCCATCTCCCGGGCGTTCGACCTCTGCCCGCACGGCGTCTACCTCCCGGTGGACCGCCCGCTCTATGTCAGAGTTTCGGAAGAGATCATGGCGGTCCTCTCCTGTCACGCCGGGCGCATCGAGCAGGTGAGCATCGACGAGGCCTACCTCGACGTCAGCGGTGCCGGCAGTTTCTCCGCGGCAGAATCGCTCGCCACGGCAATCAAGCGGGAGGTGCGCGAAAAAACCGGGCTCACCTGCTCAGTCGGCGTCGCTCCGGGCAAGGTCGTGGCGAAGATCGCTTCCGACTACCAGAAGCCCGACGGGCTGACGATCGTCCGCCCGGACGAGGTTACAAAATTCCTCGGCCCCCTGCCGGTGGAGAAGATCCCGGGGATCGGGAAGAAGACCGGTGAAGGCCTCCGGCAGATGGGCATCCTGATCGTCGGCGACCTCGCGTGCCGCGACGTCCAGGAGATCGTCGCCCGGCTGGGGAGACCCGGCGTCCGGGTGCACCGTCTCGCCCGGGGCATCGATGACGGCGAGGTCCGGGGCAGGGAGGGGTGCAAATCCGTCTCCCGGGAGACGACGTTTGAAGCAGATACCGCCGACCCCCAAATCCTCGCGGGAACCCTTGCCGAACTTGCGGATGTTGTCGCGGAGACACTTGCCGCCGACGGTCTCCGGTGCCGGACCGTCACGGTCAAGGTCAGGTATCGCGGATTCGATACGCATACCCGGTCGCGGACGCTCCCGCGGTTCACCGCGGACCCCGGGGTGATCCGGCGGGCTGCCTCCGCCCTGCTCCTGCCGTTCCTCAACGGCACAGACGTCCGGCTCCTCGGGATCAGGCTCTCGACGCTGGAGGGCGGGCGCACCCGGCAGGCGTCTATCGACGAGTTCCTCTCCTGACACGTCCCGTGAAGCGAACCTTCTTTACGTGCGGTGTGCACCATGGTTCCGGTATGCCCGATATCTGGACCGTGCTCCTCGTTGCCATCCTTCTCCTCCTCTTCGCGGTGCCGATCGTCCAGCAGCAGGTGACCAGGACCCGCCGCCTGCGGGCGATCCGGGACCTGGAGGTGGAGCGCCGAACCAGGGTTATCGCCCTTATCCACCGGCAGGAACGGGTCGCGTTTCTTGGTATCCCGTTCTACCGCTACATCGACATCAACGACTCCGAAGACATCCTCCGGGCGATCCGCCTCACGGAGCCGGAGATGCCGATCGACTTCATCATCCACACCCCCGGAGGCCTGGTCCTCTCCTCCGAGCAGATCGCGATGGCGCTTCGGCGCCACAGGGGAAAGGTGACGGTCTTTGTTCCCCACTACGCCATGTCGGGCGGGACGCTCCTCTGCCTCGCTGCCGACGAGGTGGTGATGGACGAGAACGCCGTGCTCGGTCCGGTCGATCCCCGGATCGGGGAGTACCCGGCAGCGTCAATCCTCCGGGTTCCACGTTTGAAACCCCCGGAGGAGATCGATGACGAGACCTTCATCCTGGTCGACATCGCTTCAAAAGCCCAGAACCAGATGCGGGAGTTCGTGACTGGCCTGCTCGGAGACCGAATGGATGCCGGGAGGGCGGATCGCCTCTCCCGGCTGCTTGTGGAGGGGACGTGGACCCACGATTACCCGATCACGTTCGAACAGGCACGGGAACTCGGTCTCCCCGTCACCTCAGGCATGCTCGCCGGAATCTACCGGCTGATGGATCTCTTCCCGCAGGCGATGGCCCGGCGCCCATCGGTCGCCTACGTCCCGATCCCTTACCGGGAGGAGAAGAAGGGGTGATGTCCTGTCGTCTCTCCGGGTTCTGCCAGAACGCCGGCAAAACCAATTTTAACGTCCCGGTGCCAATATTTCCCTGTTCACGGCATATGCCCGCGGGCGCACCGGCCCGCATGGGCGCCAGCCGGACAGGAGGCAGTAATGATGACTACAACGACAACGCGCCTGATTCTCATGTGCCTGTTTTTCACGGCGGTGCTGCTCTCTGCCGGGTGCACCGGCGAAGAGCAGTCTTTTGCGGAGCAGGCGGCCACGGAGTTCCGGAGCGAGACCTCCGGTTACGAAGACCGTGTAGAGTTCCGTTTCATCCCGAACACCGATGAAGCGGCAACCTACAGCGTGACCCACACGATCGAGCGGGATGTCTCCTGGGGCACGACGATCGAGACCCGGGAGGACGTGCGGTACGAGAATATCTCTCGCAGCAACCCCATCGAGATCGTCGTCCCGCGGGAGGACCCCTCGGACGGCGCGGCAATCGAGATTGAGATCCGGAACACTGCTGGTGTTGTCCTGCACCAGAGCAGGACGTCTGTGGCCCCCGCGACACCCGTCCCGACACCGCCGTGATCCACGGGATGGGGGTTACCCCATCCTTATCCCGTCCTGGAACCTACCTTCTTTTGACCGTGAGCACCGATCTCCAGCTGTGCCTGGACGCGTTCGACCGTTCCCTGGACCCCCTTTGCAACGATCGTCCTGACCGGAACGGCTTCCGCCGACTCTGCTACCAGTGCCCGTTCGCCATGAGGACCGCAGGCACTATCTACTGCGAACGGTTCTCGATCTACATCCGGGCGCAGGAGAAGTATGCCCTTCCAGGATGGAAAGCAGTCCGAAGTGCGATCCTGGATCGCGACGGGCAACGGTGCACTATCTGCGGCGGTGAACGGGACCTTCACATTCACCATCTCGACTGCGACCCCACGAACGACGATCCGGCTAACCTTACCACGCTGTGCGGCATCTGCCATGCCCGGGTGCATACCGAGCTCCGCCGGGAAGGAGGGGCGAGACGGATGGCGCGGCTGCTCCCGGCAGTACGGCGCCGAGCCCCCCGGTCGACGCGATCCCCTGTGGGCGGGGAGACTGGACGTTCCTGAAGACCGCTTCCTCCGTTGATCACCGCCGGGAGCGGGGGAACGGTTATATCGTATGCCTGCTACCAGTAGCGTGACCACGGGGGGAATGTCCGGCATGAGTATTACGGGAAAACTCTTCGGCAAAAGTGATCCCGAAGGGCGTGACGGCACCGGCACAGATACATCAGTAAGCAGGAAAGCGGTCTCCCTCGCCCAGCAAGGGCGATTCAACGAGGCTATTGGATGCTTTGATCGCGTGCTTGAAGATGATCCGGCAAACGTGAAGATGTGGAACAACAAGGGTGTCTTTCTGGATCTCATCGGCAGGGATCAGGATGCGCTTGCCTGCTGGGATAAAGCACTCTCGATCGACCCTGAATTTGCTCCGGCGTGGGTTTCCCGGGGCATGCTTCACCGGCGCCGCAACCGGCTCGAGGAGGCGCTCGCCTGCTACGACCGTGCCCTGGAACTCAATCCAAACTCTGCGGTCGCCTGGTACAACCGGAGCGGCATCTTCGTCGCGATGCACCGGCTGGACGATGCAGTTTCCTGTTATGAACGGGTGCTCTCGATTGATCCTCATTTTGTGGCGGCCTGGACCGATCTCGGCTACGCCCGCTTCCTCCAGCACCGGCACGAGGACGCCATCGCCTGTTACGATCACGCCATTGTCGACGATCCCGGGACCGTCCGGGTCTGGAGCCTGAAGGGCGGCGCCCTGTATGCGCTTGGGGAGTACCGCAAAGCCCTCGAATGCTTCGACCAGGTGCTCGCAATTGATCCGAAGTACGCCGCCGGGTGGAGTATGAAGTGCAGTGTCCTCTACCACCTCGGCATGTACCGGCATGCACTTGCGTGCGCCGACAAGGCGCTTGAGATAAACCCCTCCTGTGAACTGACCACCCAGGTCAGGAAGATGCTTCTCTCCCTCATTCAGAAGTGGTGAGGAGCCCGGACTCTCCCTCCGGGCACGGCCTGCCTGGAGCCGTTCCGGAAGGTTGACACCGGACACCGTCCAACCGGGAGCTATTCTGCCGGGCAGGAACTCTCCCCCAGGGGAGACTCCGATCGTCTATTGCCCGGCGACGCCAACAGGTGGATTGTATCCATGCCAGTCGACCAGATCCCTATCGGCACGTTCTCGCGGATCACCCGGC
>PGYH01000150.1 GCA_002839575.1 Methanomicrobiales archaeon HGW-Methanomicrobiales-6 | reverse complement strand
GCGCCTGGATGTCCCCGGGCACGAGCCCGCGCTCCTGAAAGACCCGGCGGTAGTAAGGGACGTTCTCGTAGGCGTGCTCGAGCAGGCGCGAGAGCGCCTGCGCCTGGTAGGCCGCGAGTTCCTCTGGACTCCACCGGCGGGACCGCTTGAGAAGAGCGTAGGTCTTGCGATAAATGTTATATGAGGGAAGGATGCCGAGGGCTTTCGCCGTGAACGATTCCCTGCCGCAGAACCTCTCTCCCAGGCGTATCAGGATTTTCTCTCCCCTTTTCGTGTACTCTTCTGTCATACGTACTGGAACGGCACTGTTGTACCGCTTCTCGCCTCATCATCGTTTCCCGGCTCTCACCGGGCTGTCTCTGGCCGCTTCCCGGGCAGTCCGCCGGGAGCACCACCCCGCGGACGATGTTCCTCCCGGTGCATCGAGAGAGTATAGCCTCCGACGTCGTATATAAAAATTGGCATGCTGTCATCTGTTCCATTTGAGATCAGGGTTCTATGGGTGGACGGATAGCCCTCCGGGAGATGTATTGCGGGAGTGCGAATCCGGCTCTTTTTGATAGATGGTCTGATTTCCTTAAATTCCCGCATGATAATGCCATTTGGCAAACATGGCCCGATGAAATGAGCATTTGGATAAACTATAAATATGCAAAAGCCCATCAGGGGTATGTCTTAGCAAGATAAGGCGACAGTCACCGGAGCCGTGCACACCTGATGTGACGGTACATACCCGGGACAGGGGGGATAATCATTCTTCAGAAGGCCGTACCTGATAGCAGTAGCAATGCGGAGATCTTCACGGGTCTCCCAACAGAGAATGACGTTTTGAATGAGATACGGGCACTGGCCGCCGGGTTGCGCAGGCAGAACGGGGAAGGCCCGCAAAACCTCGATTTTACGGTTCCCATCGGCTGGGAGGAGCGGGTAGGCTATCTTGACGACCAGCCTATCAGGCGGTTGATCATCTTCCTCCGGTCTACAGGTTGCGAGTGGGTCGAGAAGACCGGGGGGTGCACCATGTGCGGGTTCTACTGTGCGACGTCCCGGGGCAGGGAGGTCTCGGCAGAAGAGTACGTCGCGCAGTTCGAGCACGTGATGAACGCCGTCGACCTGGGGGATTACCCGATCGTCTCGATCTACAACGATGGGAATATTTTCAACGAACGCGAGATGCCGGTTGCCGCCATCGAGAAGATCTGCTCGTATATCGACGGTTATAAGAACATCAAGAAGGTGGTCGTCGAGTCGAGGATAGATTACTCGCCGGACGAGCACGTGGCAAAGATGAAGAAGGCCTTAAACGGGCGGCAGCTCGAGGTGGCCTTCGGGTTTGAGTCCGCGAACTCCCAGGTGATGAACCTCTGCATCAACAAGGGGTTCTCGGCCAACAACTTTGATGTCTTTCATTCAAGGATGCGGGGGATGGGCGTGCTGACAAAACCGCTCCTCCTCGTAAAGCCGCCGTTCCTTACCGAAGGAGAAGCGATAGACGATATCCTGCAGACCATAGCCTACTGCATCTCCCGCGGGATCGACTATGTGGACCTCGAGGTGACGACGGTCGAGAAGAACACCGTCGTGCACGAACTCTGGAAGAACAACCTCTACCGCCCGCCGTGGCTCTGGAGCCTGGTCGACCTCCTGCAGCAGTGCCGGGAGCGGTTCGGAGACCGTGCCCACGTCTACGTCAGCCCCTGGAACTACTCGGTCGAGTCCCTCGACTGGGCCCGGAACTGCGGGAAGTGCGATGCCGAGGTCACGAGCGCAATCGAGCGCTACAACTGCCACTTCGATACGACGGAGTTCGACGGGCTGGACGGTTCGTGCCGGGAGGAGTGGGAGGAGGCCGCTATGGTGGAAGACTCCCGAACGATCCCGGAGAGGATCCGGGATCAGCTTGCGTATGTGCGATCTTCCCGGCTCTCGTCCTCGTAAACGCTTTCCCATATCGATTGTGAGCCCACCGTCCGATGCTCCGGCTCCCCCCGGGCGTTTTTTGTGGGTACGCTGTTCCGGAGCGAGAACAATATGTGATGATATCGCGATTGGGGGAGGCGGCTTGCGGGGAGGGGCATGCTCCCTCTCCGTCCCCGGCTCATAGGTTGCTGCCTGTAGCCCCCACCCCGCCCGGCCTTCGGCCTCCTCCTCCGCCCCGAGGGGCGGGGGGCAGTGCGTGGCGATAGCCGGTGGAAAGCCTTGGATGGGGCTCTCGGTGTTTCGAGGAATGACAGTTAATCCACCCGGAGCCTGAGATCCAAAGATAGTCAGATTCTCAGTTTCAGTCAAGTCTTTTTGCGATGTTCGTATATCCTGTGCCACCACATTTCCGGCATGTTGTCGTGCCAAGAAGATCTTTTCCAGTTCCGTTACAGACTCTACATTTCTCTGGTGGACTGAAAACTTCGATTTGTCTCTCCCCTTGACATACCGGACAATGGTAAAATCCTGTCAATCCCCTCCCGGTGCCACCGCAAAATCCGCAATCGACTTTGACCATTTTAGGCCTTGGTGTCTTCTTTGGGATGTTTTGTTTCCCGCTGGTGGTTCTCTTCTGATCATTCATATAATCCTTAATCTGGCTATTTACGGTATTGTGAATGCTATTATGGCAATTACTGCACAGGAGCGCTAAGTTTTGAGTCCCTGTAATGCTCGGATCACCGTTGATATGGTGGATCACAAATTGGGAAGGATCCATATAAGACAAACCGCACACATCACATTTTGCTTTATATTTGCGGACGATCTCTTTGCCTTGAGCGCCGCTAGGACTTATCCTCTCTTTATTTCCCTTCTTTCCCAAGTCGACGCGTTTTCTCTCCCCCGCAAAAAGTCGTTGCACATACGACTCTCGCTTTGTTTCATTTACTACCATGGTGGGGAGTTTTTATTCCGATATTAAATGCTTGTCGATGTATTTTTTTTGTGGAGTTGTTCAGGAATCAAATATGCGACAAAATAAAGACGGAAAAGATATTGTTCTGTCCCAAACAAAGTGTCTTTTTAATTAGATCCATGGAATAAGAATGGGTTCTGGCAGCGCCTACCGTAATGGACAGTGCGCATAATTCATCATAACACTATATCCTTACAGAGAGATCTGTTCATTCAGTAGTTGAGGCCGTCCTAAAAATATCCTGTTGATTGGAAATGCAGATCTCCGCTGTTCAGAGCGTTCTTACGTTTGTTATCGGAAATTGAGCGCAACGCATTATATCTCTGATATGCCCATCCTGCAGGTATCGTGATCCGGGGAGGGACTGAGAGGAGTGTTCCCCTCCCGGTAGGGACCTTTCGGAACGTCCATGCATCAAGATCGTAAACGACTCCCTAGGCTCCATAAAAATCGGTTTAACCGCATCACAACCCGACCCGCCCGAGATCGATCTCTTTAGGCGCCCCGGTATCGATCGACTCCCACGCCGCAAACGTCGCAAGCGTCGTCGCGACGTTGCCGGCGAAGTCCGGCTCCTCGCCCTTCACGAACGCCAGGAGCTCCTCGGCAAACCCTTTCTCCTGGGCGAGCCACCGCCTCTCCCTCGATGCCTTCCCGTCCCGCCGGAGTTCGAGGTCGCGGAAATCGGTGATCCTCCCGACGGCGTTGTCGCAGAAGACCTCGACCGTTTCCTTGGCGTAGGAACGGTCCCCAAGTGTCGTGTAGGTGACGGTGCCGACCGACCCGTCGTCGAAGGTCAGGGTCGCCTGGAAGTTGTCGTACTTCTGCAGGGTCCCGGTCGGCTCGATCGCCCGGGCATAGACCTGGACCGGCCGTGCCCCGGTGATGTACTGCATGAAGTCGATGAAGTGGCAGCACTCCGAGATCAGCATGCCGCCGCCCTGCTCTTCGTCGTGCACCCAGTGCTCGGGTGGGATCTGCCCGGCGTTGACGCGGTAGTGCAGGACCATAGGGGTTGCTCTGTTCCCAAAGAACTCTTTCATCCTCTTCGCAAGCGGCGAGTGGCGCCGGTTGAACCCGACCGTCAGCCGCTGCTCCGACTCGTTTCGGGCCGCAACGATCTTCCTGAGTCCGTCGATATCGGTGGCGAGCGGCTTTTCTACGAATACGTCTTTTCCGGCACGCAGCGCATCGATCGCCATGGGCGCGTGGAGGTCGTTTCTGGTCGCGATCATCACCGCGTCGATGTCGGGGTCCTCGAGGATCCTGCGGTAGTCGGTGGTGCAGTAGGAGAACCCGTACTTCTTCGCCACCGCGTGCGCCGAGAGCCCCGTCGCGGTCGCAAGCCCCGCGAGGTTCACCGGGAGTCCCGTCAGGTGCGGGTAGAGGGCGCTCTGGGCGTGGACCCCGGCACCGATGCACCCGAGCGTGCGGGCACCGGCCGGAACCTTCCGCCTCCGTCCCTCGGGCTCCGGGAGGCGGGTGACGGTGCCGGAGGCGCCCGAACCGTTCGGGCTGTACTGCAGGAGAACCCCGATAAACCGCTCTTTTCCGGTGTTAATGAGGTTGTAGGCCCCCGGCGCCTCGTCGAGCGGGAAGGTGTGGGTGATCAGGCGGTCGAGATCGATCCTCTTCTGCCGCACGAGTTCAAGAAACGCTTCCATGTTCCTCTTCTCCGTCCACCGGACGTAGATGGGGTAGTCGATCCCCCGCTCCTCGTAGTTCCTATCGTAGCGCCCCGGGCCGTAGGACCGGGAGACGATGACCTCCGCCTCTTTTGCGTAGAAGACATCCCGGGGCACGTTCATGCCGACGTTCCCGACGACCACGACCCTGCCCTTATCCCTAACCAGATTGCCGGCGGCCTCGATGGGAGCGCTTGATCGGGTGGCCGCGGTGATGATGACCGCATCCGCCCCGAACGACGATAACGCCCGCGCCCTCTCGAAGAGGCCGTCGTAGTTCGAGACGACGTCCGCACCGAGCTCAGCCGCAAGCGCAAGTTTTTCGGGGTCGATATCGATCCCGATGACCCGGCACCCGGCGGCTTTGAGGATCTGCATGGTTAAAAGCCCGATCAGCCCAAGCCCGATCACCGCCACGTTCTCGCCCACTGTGACTCTAGCGTTCCGGACCCCATGCATCGCGATCGACCCGACAGTCGTGAACGCTGCTTCCTTAAAGCCGACGCCGTCGGGGATCCTGACGCAGAGGTTCTTCGGGACCGCGACATACTCGGCGTGCACTGCATACCCGGCCCCGGCGCAGGCGACACGGTCGCCGACCTCGAAGTCATCGGAGCCGGTCGTCACCACGGTGCCGGCACAGCTGTAGCCGAGCGGTTCGGGTTTTGCAAGGCGGCTCATCGCCTGCTGGTATGCCGAGAGCGGGCCGTCCGTCCCGACCTTCTGGAGTACTTTCTTCACATCGTCGGGCCGGGCCTTCGCCTTGCCGACGAGCGACTGCTGTGCGAGGTTGATCAGCGACGACTCCGTGCCGGCGCTGATGAGGGAGTAGGCGTTCTCGACGACGACCCCCCTCGTTACGGCGGGAACGGGGACGTTCTCCACCTGGATAGACCCTGACTGCAGGTCGAGTAATACCTGTTTC
>PGYH01000001.1 GCA_002839575.1 Methanomicrobiales archaeon HGW-Methanomicrobiales-6 | reverse complement strand
CCGGTACATCGCGGCAAGCCCTCCCGCGCCGTGGCACATCGGAAACCCGCCGAGCGGCGTCGAGACCAGGTTCATGGCCCCGATCGTCCGCGAGAGCCTGTCGGGGTTCACGCCCTGCTTCGGGAAGAGGTCGTAGGTGAGGAGCGATGTCGCGAGGATGGCGTTCGTGAGCGTGAGCGGTATCTGCGGGAGGGCAAGGTCCCAGGTTCCGGCGATGAAGTCCGCCGGCATCGGGATGACAGGAACGGGGAGGGGCATCAGGCGGAACGGCGGCATCCCCTGCGTTGCGATGCCGGCGGCAAGCCCGATGAGGAGCACCAGCAGGGCGGAGACGTCCGGGACCCGGGTGCGCTGCGACAGAACGAAGAAGATGAGGATGATCGCGATGGATACGGCCGCAAAGAGAGCGTCGGGAACGATGTAGCCGAGCGAGGTCCTGAGGAGGATGAGCGCGAGACCCGCCTGCACTCCCCGGACGACGCTTCTTGGGATCCGCTCCCCGATCCAGGTCATGCCGCCGACGAGGCCGAGCAGGAGGAAGAGCGCGCCGACGACGAGACCTGAAGCCACGATCTCGCCGGCGCAGAGCCCTTCGGCGATGACGATGGCGCCGATCGCCTTCATCGGTTCGATCGGCATGGGGAGGCGATAGTAGAACCCGGCGATGATGTACCAGGCGGCGAGGAAGAGGAAGAAGTGGCTGACGTTCACGTCCGGGCAGACGATGGCGACGCCGAGCAGGATGGGGAAGATGGTGCCGAAGTCGCCCACGGCTCCGGCAACCTCCTCGAGGGTGATCCGAATGCCTCTCTCCTCCGTTCCGGTTTTCTCCGCCATTCCAGGGCCCCTTTATGTATCGTCTCCCTTCCGGGATTTTGGTGAACGATCCGGTGCGTATCTGCCCGATTACAATAAACTTTATTACTACTTCCCAATAACCAAATTGGTTAAATTAAAATCGTTAACTCGTCCCGATTTATAAACGTTTATTTTGCCCTCCTGAGTAATTATTCTTATGAAAGCACACCTGCTTCTCATTGTAGCACTGCTTGTCGCGGCAACCGCCGCCTTTGCATGCGGATGTACCGGAACCACCGCCGATACGCCGGCGGCGGCCGACACGACAGAGCCCGAGCTGCTCGTCTACTGCGGCGCGGGCATGCGCGAACCGATGGACGAGATCGCAATGGCCTTCACGAACGAGACCGGCATCCCGATCAACTTCGTCTTCGGCGGATCGAACACCCTGCTCACCCAGATGGAACTGACGGAGATGGGCGACGTCTACATGCCGGGCGCGACCGCCTACTTCGACGCGGCCCGCGAGAAGGGGCTGGTCGAGGAGGAGCACCTGACCGTTTACCACGTCCCGATCATCGCCGTCCCGAAGGGCAACCCTGCCGGCATCACCTGCCTTGAGGACATGGCAAAGCCCGGGGTGCGGGTGGCGCTCGGCGAGAATCCCGGCACCGCCATCGGCCAGCTGACCGACAAACTCCTCGAAAAGAACAACCTCCTTGCCGACGTGGAGAAGAACCTCGTGACCCGCAGCGGCACGGTGAACGAACTGCTGGTCTACCTCTCCATGGGGCAGGCTGATGTCGGTATCATCTGGGAGGATCTCTACGTACCGGAGAAGATGGACATCATCTACATACCGAACACCGCCAATCTGGTCAAGATCGTGCCCATAGGCGTTCTGACGGCCTCCGAGCACCCCGATGAGGCGGAGCAGTTCACCGCGTTCGTCATCTCCGACGAAGGGAAGGAGATCTTCACCCGGCACGGTTTCGTCACCTACCCGAGCGACACCTACGCGGATGTCAAACCCTGATAAACCAGGAAGGGGGAGAAGTCGCATGGAAGTCACCTACCAGATCATCGGAACCATTCACTCACCGTTCACCGACCAGGACACCACGCCCATCCAGAGCATCTTCTCCGAAGCGGAGGGGACGATCGAGGTCTTTCCCGAGTATGCCGAAGGGCTCGAAGGGGTCGAGGGATTCTCTTATATCATCCTCCTCTACCACTTCCACCAGGCAAAGGGTTTCCGCCTGCTCGAGCGTCCGTTCGTCGACGGCAGCAAGGAACGGGGGATCTTTGCCATCCGCCATTTCAACCGCCCGAACCCGATCGGGATCTCCCTCGTCGAGGTCGTCTCCGTCGAGGGCAACACCGTCCGGGTCCGCGGGATCGACGTGCTGGACGGCACGCCGCTCTTAGACATCAAACCCTACGTCCGCCAGTTCGACCATCGCGACGACGTCCGGAGCGGCTGGGTCGACGCAAAGCACATCGAGGAGGTGAAACTCAAGAGTTTCTCCCCAAAGGATCTCCGGGAGCATGAGGAGTCTTCATGAACCTGAAGAACTCCTCCTATTTTCGGATGGCGACCGTTGCGGTCGCTCTCCTCATCGCCGCCTTCATCATAATGGTCCTCGTCGGGGTGGTCACCCATTCCCCGCCGGCCGTTCTCATCGAATGCCTTCTCTCCGAGGAGATCCAGTTCGCCATCAGGCTCTCGATCATCACCTCCATCATCTCGACGCTCCTCTGCATCCTGGTCGCCGTGCCGGTGGCCTACGCCCTCGCCCGCTACACGTTCCCGGGCAAGACGGTGATGAACATGCTGATGGATATCCCGATGGCGCTCCCGCCGCTCGTGGCGGGCGTGGGGCTTCTGCTCTTCTTCGGGGTATCCCCGGTAGGAAAGTCACTTGCCGCGGCGGGGCTCACCTTTGTCTTTACGCCGCTCGGGATCATCGTGGCCCAGTTCTTCGTAAACCTGCCCTACATGCTCAGGGTGACCCGTTCGACGTTCCAGGGCGTCAACCCCCGCTACGAGTACGTGGCAAAGACCCTCGGCTGCACCGACGCGCAGGCCTTCTGGCGGGTCACCCTTCCCATGTCCTCAAACGGTCTCCTCGCCGGGTCGGTGATCACCTGGTCGAAGGGGATCGGTGAGTTCGGCGCCGCGCTGATGCTTGCCGGCGCAACGCGGATGAAGACCGAGACGCTCCCACTCTCGCTCTTCCTGAACATGTCCACCGGAAAACTCGAGTACGCCATCTCTGCGGCGACGATCCTCATCCTGATCTCGGTCATCTCGCTCTACGTCTTTGAGCGCTACGGCGGAGCCACGCACGTCTATTGAGGAGGTTTACCCATGCTTACCATCGACTCTGTGTCAAAGAGCCTCGGAGAATTCACGCTATCCAACATCTCGCTCTCGATCGGAGACGGCGAGTACTTCATCGTCCTCGGTCCTACCGGTGCAGGAAAGACGATCCTTCTTGAGACGATCGCCGGGATCTACAGCCCCGACTCGGGGAGAATTCTCTTAAACGACCGGGACATCACAGATGTCCCCGCACGGGAGCGAAACATCGGTATGGTCTATCAGGACTACATGCTCTTTCCACACCTGACAGTTGAGGCGAACATCGCCTTCGGGCTGAAGTCCCACCGTGCCGATCCCGCGTTCATCCGCGGGAAAGTGGAGGAGAGTGCCGAACTCTTAAACATCAGCCACCTGCTCCACCGCTATCCGGGCACGCTCTCCGGCGGCGAGCAGCAGCGCACAGCGATCGCCCGGGCGCTGGTGATGGATCCGGAAGCCCTGCTGCTCGACGAGCCGCTGTCCGCGCTGGACGTGAAGACGCGTGAGAGCCTGCGGGCGGAACTCGCCCGGATCCACAAAGCCACCGGGACGACAATCGTCCATATCACCCATAACTTCGAGGAGGTTTTCGACCTCGCCGACCGGGTGGCGATCATGCAGGGTGGCGACGTGATCCAGGTGGGAACACCCGAGGAGATCTTCCGGCGACCGAACTCCGACTTCGTCGCGGGTTTTGTCGGGGTGGAGAACCTCTTTCGCGGAACGGGGTCGCCCGACGGGACGGTCGCGGTGGGAGATCTCAGGATACGGGTGGAAAACGGTATACCCGGTCCCGTCTCCGTTGCCATCCGGCCGGAAGAGATCCTGCTGTCGAAGACCGCCCTGCCGGAGAACGGAAGGAATGTTATTTCCGGCCGCGTGGATTCAGTGCGGCCTAACGGGGGGCTGGTCCGGGTCTCTGTCGATGCCGGAGTTCCGTTTCGGGTGACGCTGACGCGGCAGGGGTTCGAAGAGGCCGCAATCGCCCCGGGTGATACCGTCTGCCTCGCCTTCCGGCCTTCGGCGGCGCACGTCTACTCGCCGGGAGAAGGGGAAGAGGCCTGAGAAGCGCGGATCTTGAGCGCCCGGAGGATCCCGGGACCCAGGATCTCTTCCGCGCACGCGCCGTGGCGCTCCGCCATGACCGCGAGGAGCCGTTCGGTCCCCGCGGCCGTGGTGGAGATGCCGACCCGCTCAGCCCGGCGGATAAGCCCGTCCCGCTCCATCGCCCCGAACCGGGGGAGGACGTAGTAATGCGGGATCCCGAGGTGCTCGGCAAGTTTCCGGGTCGTGGGGAAGCGTATGGTGATGCCGCCCGGGTAGAAACTGATGGTTATGCACCGATCCTCTTCGAGGAGGATCCTCGTTGCCGCCTCGAAGATATCGTCATGCTCGTGTGTGGACATCCGATCGCAGAAGGTCTTGTTGTTGTAAGAAAAAAGGGAGTCGGTTTGATTACGCTGCTTCCGCCGCCTTCATCTCGCCCCGCTCTTCCTCGGGCATCTCCTCGAGGTAGACAATCTCCGCCCCGATGTCCTTTCCAATCTGTTCGAGCTCGATCTTTCTGAAGTGGACGCTCTCCACCTTCAGGTGCTTGCTCTCACCCTGCTCTTCGATGACGGCGACGACGCGGAACCGGGGCTGCTTCACGCCGGTGCCGACTTTCTGGCGTTCACGTACATAGATCTTCATGGTTCTCTCCATCCCATACCAGTTGATATACCAGCAGGTATATCGCAAAGACACTTAATGTTTTCTTTCATAAAAAATGTAAGGGTAAAATATGGCAGAACGTTTTGAGATGGAATCGAGGTTCCGTGGTGAGAGTCTTGTCCGGCGGGGGCTGCTCCGCGAGACCAGAAGCGGCAAACAGGTCAGGATCATGCCGGACCTGAACGTGATCAAGATCGGGGGCCACGGCGTTATCGACTACGGGCGGGAAGTGATGTTCCCGCTGGTCGAAGAGATCGGGGAACTCTCCCGGAAGAACAAGATTCTGGTCGCCACCGGCGGCGGCGTCCGGGTGCGGCACATCCTCGACGTCGGGATCGATCTCGGCATGCCGACGGGGGTGCTTGCGGAACTTGCGGGCAAGATCAGCGAGCAGAACGCGATCATGATGTCCATCCTCTTCTCGAAGTACAACGGCACCCGGATCCACACAGACGACCTCTTAAACCTCCCCTCGCTCATATCCCTCGGGATGCTGCCGGTCGTGCAGGGCACCCCGCCCTACGGGCTGTATGAGCACCCGCCGAAACTCGGGAGCATCCCGCCGCACCGGACCGATACCGGGGCGTTCCTGATGGCCGAGGTGGTCGGCGGGAAGAACTGCATCCTCGGGAAGAACGTGGATGGACTGTTTACGGAAAACCCGTTCGTGAACCCCGACGCTGAGTTCATCCCGGAGATCACGGCCGACGAACTCATCGAGATGGAGATGGAGGATATGGTGCTCGAACCGAAAGCGGTCGAGCTCCTCCGCGACGCCGTCCATATCACAGAGATCAAGGTGGTGAACGCCCACGTCCCGGGTAACATCGCAAAGGCCGTGAACGGGGAGCGGGTCGGCACCATCATTCGGGCCTGACAACCCGGAGTCAACCTTTTTTGATTAACTCCAGAGAAGCCTTCTTTAGTCTTGTGGGCGGATCAGTACAGCACACGAGCGATTCCATGACCCTCTACCTTGGCATTGACGACACCGACACCCGCGAGTCCCGGGGAACCGGACGGCTCGCCCGCGCGATTGCAGCAGAACTCGCCCGGTCGTACACGGTGACCGGAGTGACCCGCCACCAGCTCTTTGTCCATCCCGACGTCCCCTACACTTCCCACAACAGTTCCGCGGTCATCCACATCCAGGATACCGGGAACGGGATCGCGGCCGACGTCTTTGCGGCGGCAAAGGAACTGATGCTTGCCGACTTCATCGAGGGGAGCGACCCCGGGGTCTGCGTCGCCACCGACCGGAACATCAACGGCACCCTCTCCCGTTTCGGGCTCTCGGCAAAGTCGAGCATCGTGACGCAGGAGCAGGCGCGCTCGCTTGCCCACCAGGCCGGAATCCGCCTCGAGGGGCTCGGCGGCACCGAAGACGGCGTCATCGGCGCGCTTGCCGGCATCGGGCTCGCAGCATCCGGAAACGACGGCAGGTTCGTCCAGAAGGGGACGACCCGGGACCTTCGGGGCAGCCAGACGGTCGCCGCAATCCTCGCTTCCGGCGTCGACCGGGTCCAGACCCGGGACGGTGCGGCGGTCGGGAACGGAACCGTAGCTCTCCGAAAGTTCCCGAAGCCCGCTTTCATCGGTGGGAAGGCAGTCCTGTTTGTCGAAGCGGACGGCGATGCCTACCGCGATATCGTGATGGGGTGAAGGGCAAATCAACAACATCCCATTTAATAACCTCATTTGTAAAATCCATTAATTATATTAAGTTGCCATTAACTCAAAACGCATCTATTTAAATGCACGTATTGTGATACATCTAATTGATAACTATGCATAAACGAATTATTTTTGCCGTTGCGGCCGTGATGGTCGCCCTCATGCTGATCTGCGGCTGTACCGGGACGACATCCGACCCGACCCCCGTGGAGACGCAGCAGCTTCGTATCGCCACGACGACGAGTCTCTACGACACCAAGCTCCTCGACCACCTCACACCGATCTTCGAGGAGAAGTACAACGCCGAAGTGCTGATCGTCTCCGCCGGGACCGGCAAGGCGATCGAATACGGACAGAACGGCGACGTGGACGTCCTGATGGTGCACGACCGTGCGCGTGAAGATGCCTTCCTCGCCGATGGCTACGGTACCGACCGGCGCGTCTTCGCCTACAACTACTTCGTCCTCGTCGGCCCCGAATCCGACCCGGCAGGCATCAAGGGCATGCAGCCTGAGGCGGCGTTCACCGCCATCCGCGAGACGGGAATGGCCGACGGATCGGATGTCGTCTTCGTCTCGCGCGGCGACGCGTCGGGCACGCACTCCAAGGAGAAGGCCATCTGGAAGGGCGCCGGGTTCAACTACTCTGCGGACGTGCAGGGCTCCGGCGACTGGTACCAGGAGGCCGGGACGGGCATGGGTGCAACCCTGACGATGGCGAACGAGAAACAGGCCTACACCCTCTCCGACATCGGGACCTACCTTGCCTACAAGGGCGATCTCGACCTCGTGACGCTCGTGGACGAGGGCGACATCCTGCTCAACGTCTACTGCGCCATGCAGATCAACCCGGAGAAGTACCCCGATATCAACAGCACCGTCGCGAAAGACTGGGTCAACTTCATGATATCCGACGATGTCCAGAAGGAGATCGCCTCCTTCGGTGTCGACCAGTACGGCCAACCGCTCTTCTACGCTGCCCAGGACGACTGGGAGAAGATCGGCGTGCCCCAGGCTGAAGTGAAGGATCCGATCGCTTGATCCGGCTTAAATCACCCTTTTTTTCGGCCGCGTAAAGTCAGGTAGAGAGCATGTACGAGATCATCGAAGGATTCCTGGAGGCGATCCGGCTCATCGTCACGCTTGATCCCGACGTGATGGCCATCGCCGCACGAAGCATCATCATATCGCTCACCGCAACGATCATCGCCACGCTGTTCGCCGTTCCGCTCGGGGCCGCCATCAACTTCAGCACGTTCCCCGGAAAGAAGAGTCTCATCAACCTGATTCAGACGCTCTACTCCCTCCCGACGGTCGTCGTAGGGCTCCTGATATTCCTGCTCATATCCCGGGTCGGCCCGTTCGGCTTTCTGCGGCTGCTCTTCACCCCGACCGCCATGGTCATCGCACAGACGGTCCTCGTCCTGCCGATTCTGACCGGCCTCACGATATCCGCGCTCTCTGGGGTCGACCCGGTGATCAGGGATACCCTCTACTCGCTCGGGGCGACACGGCTCCAGTTCCTCATAAACATCATGAAAGAGGCCCGGTTTGCGATCCTCGCGGCCGTCGCGGTCGGATTCGGGCGTGCAATCTCCGAGGTCGGGGCGGCGATCCTCGTCGGCGGCAACATCATGGCGTCGTCGTTTGCGAGTTCGACCCGGGTGCTGACGACCGCGATATCGCTCGAGACGTCGATGGGGAACATCTCCCAGTCCATCGCGCTCGGTATCGTCCTCCTCGTCATCGCCCTCGGCGTCAATCTCGCTATAGCCAGGGTGCAGCACCGGTGATCTCATGATTGAACTCGATAGCGTCTCAAAAAACTTCGACGATACGACGGTGCTCGCCGGCGTCACCGGACAGGTGAACCGGGGAGAGATCTTCGCCGTCATCGGGCCGAGCGGGGCCGGGAAGTCGACCCTGTTGCGCCTCATCGACCTCCTCGATACCCCAACGGAAGGGACGATCCGCATCAACGGCCTCGACATCCATGCGGATAAGGAAAGGCGCCTCTCCATCCGCCGGATGATGGGGATGGTCTTCCAGAAGCCTGCTGTCTTCAACACGACGGTCACGGAAAACATCGCCGTCGGGCTCCGGTTCCGGGGCACGAGCAAAAGCGAGATCCATACCCGGATCGAGGAAGCCCTCGATACGGTCGGGCTTGCCGGTTACGGGGAACGGCGGGCAAGGACGCTCTCGGGTGGGGAGATGCAGCGGGTGGCTCTCGCCCGGGCGATGGTGATCGAGCCGGAAGTCCTCCTGATGGACGAGCCGACCGCGAACCTCGACCCGGTCTCGGTGGAGATGATCGAGGAGCTGGTCATCCGGATCAACCGCGACCTCGGCACGACGATCCTCTTCTCGACCCACGACATGTACCAGGGGCAGCGGCTCGCCCACCGGATAGGGGTGCTGATGGACGGGACGTTTGCACAGGTGGGGACACCGAGAGAGGTCTTCACCCTCCCGGCAAGCCGGAACGTCGCCCGGTTCGTCGGCATTGAGAACGTCGTCGACGGGGTCGTCGTGGCCGCTGAAGACGGCATGTCTGCCGTCGACATCGGCAACGCCCGGATCCGGGCGAGATCGTCGTTTTCCCGGGGGGAGAGGGTCTCTCTCTGCATCAGGTCGGAGGACATCCGGATTGCCCCGGCGATCAGAGGGAGGAGGGTCTTTGACGGGAACATCCTCCCCGGCACGGTGACGTCCGTCGTCCCGCGCGGCCCGTTCAGCAGGGTGACGGTCGACTGCGGGTTCCCTCTCTCGTCCGTCCTCTCCTGGAAGGCGGTGGAAGACCTGGACCTCAGGGAAGGGAGCCAGGTTACCGCCTCGTTTACGGCGGCGTCGGTCCACGTCGTTCGGGCGGGAGAGGACTGATCCTGCCCCTCTTTTCAGGAACTCCGGTCTTTCTTCGCCAGGTGCTTCCGCACCTCCGCGAGGTGCCTATCCAGCCGCCGCCGAAACTCCCCGGGCTCGAGCACCTGCGCTTCGTGGCCGGCAAGAACCAGGATCCGGTCGGCCTGGGCGATGAGGATGTCGAGCGGCGTCACCTCGCCGCTCTGGAGGCAGCCCGGCACCAGCAGGTTGGTCGCGGAGCGGTCTTCGTCGAGGATGAGAAGCGGTGCGGCGGCCCGGAGCGCGGCCTGAATCTTATGCGCCATCACGAGCGACCCACTCCCCCAGCCGTAGGCCGCCCGGGGATTGCCTGATAGTCCCGGCGGGAGGCTCCTGAAGAAGAGGCTGACGTCCGCGCCGACGAGTCCCTGCTCGTTCGCTTCCGCCCGGGCAATCCCGTTGACGCTGACGAGAAGCTCCCGTCCGTCCCCCGCGGCGTGGTCGTCCGCTCCCGCGACGACCGCGTGGAGGAGGGTGCTCTTCCCCTCGGCGTTCGAGCCTGCAATCGCGAAGGCCTCCCGCCGCCGGAGCCGCAGGCCGGTCACGATCCTGCCGCTTCCCGCTAGTTCCACCTCGACCGGACCGAGGTCCCGTTCGGCGGGGACCGCCGCCTTGATCGCCTCGATGATGACCCCGGCGGCTCCGTCGGCCCCCGGGCCGGACGCTCCCGCCGGCGCCGGAAGCAGGACGGGGAGGCTGAACCGGAGCGCCGTCGTATCGAGCGACCGGACGAGGTAGGTGTTGACGAGGTTTCTCACCCTCTGCCGGTCGATGCGTGCCCGGCCGTCCCCGAGATCCGGGATGATCCGGTGAACCTCCGCCTGCCAGGAGCCCTCCGTTGTGCTCATGCGCTCTCATCAGGTAATGGTTCTCCGGATCCCAAGGCTTTTTTTGTACGGTCCCCTTCCCTGATCTTAAATAGCCGCACGGCCCACCATTTCTACAATGGAACTGACAGTCCTCGCCAGCGGGAGCAAAGGAAACTGCACCTATCTGCGAGGGGGGCGGGGCGCGCTGCTCATCGACGCGGGGCTCTCCGCTCGCGAGACCCTTCGGCGCCTCGAAGCCGCCGGTGGGGACGCATCGCTCGTCGAGGGGATTCTCGTCACGCACGAGCATATCGACCATATCCGGGGCGTCGACGTCCTGGCAAGGAGGCTCGGGGTGCCCGTCTACGCGACCGGCGGCACGCTTGAGGCGTTCATCAGGAAATGCGGGACGACGTCGGCAGAGGTCCGACGGTGCCGGTGCGGCGAGCAGTTTGTTGTGGGGGACTTCTCGATCCAACCCTTCGCCACCTCCCACGACGCCCAGGAGCCTTGTGGGTTCTCTGTCGCCGACGGCGACCTCCGCGTCGGGTGCTGCACCGACACCGGCACCGTCACCACGACCATCTTCGACCGGCTCGCATCCTGCGACGCCGTTCTCCTCGAGAGCAACCACTGCCCCGATATGCTCGAGAACGGCCCATACCCTGCGTATTTAAAGAGCCGAATCCGATCAAAACGCGGGCATCTCTCAAACCCGGATGCCGCCCGCTGCCTGCAGAGGCTCGCCGACCACATCCACATGGCGATGCTCGCCCACGTAAGCGAGATCAACAACACGCCGGAAAAAGTGCTCCTCTCCGCGCTCGAAGGGCTCGGGTTCTACTCCGACCAGGTCGGAGTCACCGTGGCGCCCCAGGACCCCGGCGCGGTGCATCCGGAATCCTACGGTTTCAGGCTCTGAGGACTCACAGTTTCCGCAACGTGCACACCATGCCGATCACGGTGCCCGCAGCATCGATGATCGGGTCTGCGGCGATGCGGACCGCCAGCTCCGACCCCCCGTTTCTCACGAGTATCGCCTCTTCTGTGCACTCCGCGGTCCGGCCCTGCCCCAGAACCTCCCGGGTGAGAAGTTCCCGGGCATCGTCGCCCGAAAAAAGCGACCATACCGGCCGTTTGGCCAGTTCGTCTCCGGCATAGCCGGTCAGGCGCTCGGCCTCCCGGCTGACGATGACGATCATCCCGGCGGCATCGGTGGTGATCATTGCCTCCTCGGGTTCATTCGTCCCCAGAGTGCCCTGCTCAACCGACAGGTCCAGCCATCCCTCCGCGGCTTTGCGCTCGGTCATCTCGATATAGTAGAGGAGGCGCTCGAGTTCGGCGGTCCGTTCGGCGACGAGTTCCTCCAGATGCTCGCGGTGGCGGCGCAGCTCCTCTTCCGCCTTTTTTCGCTCCGTGATCTCCCTGACGATAGCCACCAGGTGCATCTCATACAGCGGTACAACACGGACCTCGTAGTACCGGGTCTCCCCGACCTCCATATGGCTGAACTCCAGGGCCGCGGCAGGCCTGTTCGTCCTGACCGCCTCCTGTAGCGCACCTAAGAGCGCTTCCCCCACCCCGGCGGGGAGCACGTCCTGTACCCGCCGGCCGAGGTGCGCACGGGACACAAGCGGCGCCTCCGCAAGCCTCCCCGCCCGGAAGTCGAGGATCGTGCCGTCGGCGTTCAACCGAAGGAAGAGGTCGGGAAACGCTTCGATCACCGCGCTCAGTTCGGATGTCGCCTGCCTGCCGTTCTCCTCGGCCAGAGCATGCTCGGTGACGTCCCGGAGAACGAACAGGACGCAGCCGCCCTCCACCGCCGCCCGCCGGAGTTCGATCTCACGCACCCTGCCGTCCCTGCGGACCACGCTGGCGACCAGGGTGGTGCGGCGGCCCGAAAAGAGTTCCTGCCCCAGCTCCTGCACGGTCTCCCGGTATGCCGGGTTCGGGTGGGCACGCTCAAACCACGCAGAAAGCGTCGGGACATCTTCCCGGGCATACCCGGTGATCCGGGTAAACGCCGGGTTCAGGTACCGGCATCTGCCCTCAGCATCCAGCAGAACGAGCCCGTCCGGCGCTTCGCGGAGGATCGAGAGGCAGACGCCCTCCCCGGGATGAGGCGATTCCCGGACATCCCCGGCTCCAGATGCTCCCTCCCAGGTGTCCTGAACTGTTTCGTTTCCCGTCATCGTAACCGGCCCTCCCCGGTAGAGCAGTACGCCCGGGCCCGCAGGCGCCAATCATAGGAGGTTTTACTTTGTGCGATACATATACTCATCGTTCTGCCTTTCCGTTCAATTATTGAGATTAACCGCTTTACAGCAAATTTTGCTCTCTTCGCGGCGTAAAAGCATCTTCAGGGCTCCTTGATCTTCAGGAGATCCATGCAGTACTGGTCGACGCTCGTAAAGAACACCGACCTTGCCCGTTTTGACCGCTCTTCATCCCCTTCGGCGAAGTCCCGGAGGACGTATTCCACCGCCGTGATGTAGTGCTCCTCCTGCCGGCAGGCAACCTTCTTCGCCTCCTCAAAGCACCGGAGACTCTCGTTCTTGTGGGTGCACATGACCTCGAGCACGGTATCGAGCATCAGGAGCAGAGGGCGGGGGAATTTCTTCAGGATCGCCAGCTTCCTGAAACTGGCGTAGGATTTCGGCTGGCCTCCGAGGAGGGCTAGTTTCATCCCGTAGTAGAGCGGCTCGTGGTCGTCGGGATACTGCTGCATCATCTGTTTGACGATAGCCGCGGCAGCGCTCCCTTTGCGCATCTCCACGTGGGTGTTGAACGCCTCTGCGAGGAAGAACCTGTTGTCGGGGAACCGCTCCGCCGCACGGGTCAGGAGGAGGCGGCGGCGCTCGGCACTCCCCTCGTGCTTCGTCCAGATGAAGCCGATGCGGTAGAACTCCGGTTCACCGGGAAACCAGGTGAACGCAAGGTCCAGCATAAACCAGAAGATCGAGTACAGCCGGCTGCCTTTCTGTTCGAAGAGCCCGAGACGGTTGTGCGGGACACGGGCCCGGGAGAGATTCAGCATCTCCTCGCGGGCGCGGAGTTCCAGATCCTCGGGACGGAAATTCACCTGCCGGTTCTTTGTCCGGGACATGCCGTAATAGCAGTAGGCGATTGCAGCGTTGATGCGGGCATCATAATTCATGTAGCGCGCAAGGTAATCGAGTGCCTGAGAGTAGTTGCCGGTATCGATCAGTTTGAGGCCGACGAGCACGTCAAGCGTTGCCCTCCCCTTTTTCCGCCGCTTGCTCCCCATGGCGTGCCGGAGGACCTTCTCGAAGTACTCCGGC
Organism: Methanomicrobiales archaeon HGW-Methanomicrobiales-6; assembly: GCA_002839575.1. GTDB lineage: Archaea > Halobacteriota > Methanomicrobia > Methanomicrobiales > Methanoculleaceae > Methanoculleus > Methanoculleus nereidis. The sequence goes on along the minus strand of PGYH01000001.1, from coordinate 30,191 downwards.
GCAGGAGCCTCACGTGTGGCGTCGAGGAGCGCAAAAACGGTCGCATCGATGAAATCGTCATAGGCCCTGTCGTCGAGATCCGGAAGGGTTTTCGCGAGCGTGGCGGCAACATGCCCGAAGAAGACCGGGAGGTTCGCCTCCACCTGTCCGGTATGCTTTGCAATGTAATCGTCCATGGTAGCCCGGAGCTGCTCAAGTCTCCTGTCCCGGAGCGCTTCAGGCTGCCATGCATCTTGCATACCCTAAAGGGGAAACAAAACGAGATATGTGTTGTTATATCATCTTCAGGCGCAATCCCAGGTCCACTCCCGTATTCCCCGCCATCCGGAGAGAAACCGCGCCGGGCAGGGTTCTTTCCCGGACCGAATGCTCCATCAGGCCTGGTATTGACAATGCTTATCCCGGCGGACCCCGAAACCTCTTGCACAGAGGTGCAGCCACGTGGGTTACCTTGACGAACTAAAACGGGTGGGAAGGGATGTAAACCCCTTCTTTACGTTGATGGGGATAGAAGTGGACGATTTCGGCGACGGATGCGCCCGCCTCACCATGGAGGTCCGGCCGGATATGCTCAACGGCGCCGGGTGGCTCCAGGGAGGAATCTATGTGGCGCTCGCGGATGAGGCAATAGCGCTTGCGCTCTACACACTCCTTGCCGAGAATGAGAGGATCGCCACGATCGACGAGCACACCAGTTTCATAAAGGGTGTCAACGCCGGGACGCTCGCCGCCACCGGGAGGGTCATCCGTAAAGGGCGCCGGGTGGCGTTTGCGGACGGAGAGATCAGGGACACGGCGGACGGCATGCTGCTTTCCCGGACGTCGACATCGTATGCGATCATCGGGGGATAACACCGCGACAGCCCGTCCGGCGAAACCCATATTGCGCCGGCAGGGATTTCCCGGCAACGCCTGAGCAATACATTCTCAACATCCGAGATCACATACATAATACAGAGTATCCGGGGCAACCGGAGGGGAACGAGAGCTTGAAGTATATCGTTGTAACCGGAGGCGTCATGAGCGGGCTCGGGAAGGGCATCACCACCGCATCCATCGGGCGTCTCCTGAAAAACCGCGGCTACCAGGTGACGGCGGTGAAGATCGATCCGTACCTGAACATAGATGCCGGCACCATGAACCCCGCCCAACACGGTGAGGTCTTCGTCCTCTCTGACGGCGGGGAAGTCGACCTCGATCTCGGCAACTATGAACGGTTCTTAAACATCAACTTAAAGTCGATCCACAACATCACGACGGGCAAGGTCTACCGGAACGTCATTGAGAGGGAACGACGCGGGGATTTCCTCGGCGCAACCGTTCAGATCATTCCCCACATCACCGACGAGATCCGGCACTGCATCAACCGTGCGGCACAGGAGGAGATCAACGGCGACAAGAGGGCCGAGATCTGCCTCGTGGAGGTCGGAGGTACAGTCGGCGATATCGAGAGCATGCCATTTCTAGAGGCGGTTCGCCAGATGCACGGCGAACTCCCGCCGGAGGACATGATCCTGGTCCACGTCACCCTGGTCCCGATGGACACCATGGGCGACTTCAAGACCAAACCCACGCAGCACTCAGTCAAGGCACTCCGGGAACTCGGGCTGCAGCCCGACATCATCGTTGCCAGGAGCAGCGAGGTGGTCACCCCGCAGACGAAGAAGAAGATATCCGCTTTCACCGATGTCCCGGCAAAGGCCGTCATCTCCGCAAAAGACGTCCCGGACATCTACCAGATCCCGGTAGAACTGGAGAAGGAAGGGCTTGCGGATGTCGTCTGCAACTACCTTGCCCTCGATAACCGGGAGCCGGACCCCACGTGGTACCGGGTCGTCTCGCAGGAGTACACGAACCGGGCGACGGTCGCCATCGTCAGCAAATACGGGATCGAGGACGTCTACATGTCCATCAAGGAGTCGCTCAAGCACGCCGGAAGAGCGCTCTCCACCGAGGTGAGCGTCCGCTGGCTGGATGCGGAGACGTTCGAACTCCACGAACTCGCCGACGTCGACGGCATCCTGATCCCGGGCGGATTCGGCAAGCGCGGGATCGAGGGCAAGGTCCGGGCGATACGATACGCCCGCGAGAACAAAAAGCCATACCTCGGCCTCTGCCTCGGGTTCCAGCTCTCGGTAATAGAGTACGCGCAGAACGTCCTCGGCATCCCTGACGCCACCAGCGAAGAGATGGGCGACGGAACGCACATCATCGCCATCCTCCCCGAGCAGGAAGAAGTCTGTGACCTCGGGGGCACGATGCGCCTCGGCGACTGTGGCGTCGTCCTGAAAGATGGGACGATGGTGGCCGGCCTTTACGGCAGGACAGAGATCGTGGAGCGGCACCGCCACCGCTACGAGGTGAACCCGGCGTTCATTAGCGACCTCGAAGGCGCCGGCCTCGTCTTCTCGGGCTCCTGCGGGCCGCGGATGGAGGTCTGTGAAATCCCCGACCACCCCTTCTACCTCGCGACACAGTTTCACCCCGAGTTCAAATCGAGCCCGACAAACCCCTCCCCGCCCTACATCGGCTTTGTAGAGGCATGCAAGAAGAATAAAACATCATCCCAGACCAGGTGAGATGAGAGAATGGTAAACGTCGAGAAATTTATCGACCAGGCAGTCAAGCAGATACGCGATGCGGCCGGAAACGATAAGGTCGTGATGGCGCTCTCCGGCGGCGTGGACTCGTCGGTCTGCGCGGCGCTTGCGACCCGCGCGATAGGTGATCAACTCGTCCCGATATACGTGGATACCGGCCTCATGCGGAAGGCTGAGACCGAACGGATTCAATCCCTCTTTGCCGACGCGAACCTCCGTGTCGTGGATGCGGCGGATGAATTCTTCGAGGCGCTCGCGGGCATCACCGATCCCGAGGAGAAGCGCAAGGCCATCGGCGAGAAGTTCATCCGGATCTTCGAGCGGGAAGCAAAACGGACGGGAGCAACGATGCTCCTGCAGGGGACGATCTATCCCGACCGCATCGAGAGCGAGGGGGGCATCAAGAGCCACCACAACGTCGGCGGCATGCCCCTCGATATTGAATTCAAAGGCGTCATCGAACCGCTTGCCGACCTCTACAAGGACGAGGTCCGTGAGGTCGCCGGCGGGCTCGGCCTTCCCGCGGAGATCCAGCACCGGATGCCCTTCCCGGGCCCGGGGCTCGCCGTCCGGGTGCTCGGTGAGGTGACGGAGGAGAAGATCGCGGTCGTCCGGGAGGCGAACGCCATCGTCGAGGAATGCCTGGTGGAGGAGTACCACCCCTGGCAGTGTTTCGCGGCCCTCATCGGTCTCGGGACCGGGGTGAAGGGGGACGTCAGGCTGCACGGCTGGATCGTTGCGGTCCGGGCCGTCCAGTCACGAGACGGCATGACCGCCGATCCACTGCTCCTGCCCTACGAGACCCTCTCCCGGATGGCAACAAGGATCACCGCCGAGATCCCCGGCGTCGCCCGGGTCGTCTACGACGTCACCCCTAAACCCCCGGCAACGATCGAATACGAGTGAGATTATGGCAGAAGATTCACGCGTGCTTGATGCACGCTACTACATGCCCGCGTTCGGCCGGACGATGAAGATCGTCCGCGGCGCGGGGTCGCGCGTCTGGGACGACCAGGGAAAAGAGTATATTGACTGTGTGGCAGGAATTGCGGTCTGCAGCACCGGCCACTGCCACCCGTTGGTGGTAGAGGCGATCTGCGGCCAGGCGAAAGATTTGATCCACTGCTCGAACCTCTACTACGTCCCGAACCAGGCAGAACTCGCGGAGAAACTTGTGGGGATCACGGGACTCGCGAAGGCGTTCTTCTCGAACTCCGGCGCGGAGGCAAACGACGGCGCAATGAAACTCGCCCGCGTCCGGACGGGACGGAAAAACTTCGTCGCGTTCGCCCACGGGTTCCACGGCAGGACCTGCGGGTCGCTCGCCGTCACCCACAAGCCCGCGATCAGGGAGCCGTTTGAGCCGCTCTCGGCCCCCTGCGCCTTCGTGGACTACGGCGACCTGGACGCCCTCGCAGAAGTTGTCGATAACGATACCGCCGGGGTCTTCGTCGAACCGATCCAGGGCGAAGCGGGCGTCATAATCCCTCCTGACGGATTCCTCCAGGGCGTCCGGGAGATCTGCGACGACACCGGCGCGCTGATGATTGTCGACGAGGTGCAGACCGGGATGGGCCGGACCGGCAAATGGTTCGCCTTCCAGCACTCGGGCGTGATCCCCGATATCATCACGATCGCAAAAGGGCTTGCGAGCGGATTTCCGATCGGCGCGCTCGTCGCCCGGGAAGGGCTCGAGTTCACGAAGGGCGAGCACGGGAGCACCTTTGCCGGAGGCCCGCTCGCCTGTGCGACGGCACTCGCGACGATCGGCGTCGTCGAGGAGATCCTCCCCGATGTCACACGGAAGGGCGAACGGTTCATGAAAGGGCTTGCCACCCACAACCCCCGGGGCCGCGGCCTGATGATCGGCATGTCGGTCGGCGACCGGTGCCCGGAGGTGCAGCAGACCTGCGCCGAGAACGGGGTGCTCGTCAACTGCGCAGCCGACGGGAACCTCCGGCTGATCCCGCCGCTGGTTATCACGGACGAGGAGATCGACACGGCTGTCGGTGTCATCAATGCGGCGCTTGGTTAGGGCGTGCTTTACGGGCACGGGCGGTTACTCCTACGCGAAGAAAGCCGAAAACGTCGCGCGGGAGCCCGGAATCGACCGGGTGGCTCGCCTCGCAAGCAACGAGAACCCCTGGCCGCCGTCGCCCGCCGCAATCGGAGCGGCGACGGAGGCCCTCCGGACCGTGAATCGCTACCCGGACGAGCGGGCGACGGTGCTCGTAGAGGCGCTCCGCCGCTACCACGGTGACTACCGGTTCGTCACCGGCGCAGGCATGGACGGCGTCATCGAGACGGTGATCCGGACGGTCGTCGAGCCCGGCGAGACGGTGGCCGTCTCGACCCCGACCTTCTCGTTCTACGGGATCGCGGCCGCGGCGCACGGCGCACGGGTCGTGAACGTCCCCAGGGGGGAGGACTTCTCGGTCGACCCGGCGGAGTTCGTTGAAGCCTGCCGCGGGGCGAAACTCGCCTTCCTCTGCTCTCCGAACAACCCTACGGGGAACTCGATCCCGCCGGAGGACGTCGAAGAGATCCTCGAAGGGATGGAGGGGCTGCTCTTCCTCGACAACGCCTACGTCGATTTTGCGGATACCGATTACCGGCCGCTGATGCGGCGGCACGAGAACCTGGTCATCGGGCGGACGATGTCGAAGATCTTCGCCCTCGCCGGGCTGCGGGTTGGCTATGCCTTTGTCCCGGAGTGGCTGGAGCCGTTCTACCAGAAGGCCGCAACCCCGTTCGCGCTGAACTCGGTCTCTCTCGCCGCGGCCGCAGGGGTGCTCGCCGACGCCGACCGGGTGAGAGAGACCCGCGACCATATCGGGCGGTGGCGGCAGCGGTTCCTCACAGAGACACCGTTCCGGACATACCCCTCGGACGCAAACTTTGTTATGATAAACGTCGCTCCCTTAACGGGCGACGAGGCGACTGAGCAACTCGCGGCAAAAGGCGTCCTCGTCCGGTCCTGCACCAGTTTCCCGGGGCTCGGGAACCACTACATCAGGGTCTGCATCGGCGAAGATTGGGAAAACGTTCGATTCCTCGAGGCGATTAACACCCTATGATGACAGGCATCACCGGTACTCCGGGAACAGGAAAGACATCCATCGCAGCCGAACTCGAGCAGCGGGGCAACCGTGTCGTCCGCCTGGCCGATACGGTGCGGCCTTACATCATCGAGGAGGACTGTTCCCGCCAGACACTGGTGGTGGACGTCGACCGGTGGGTAGAGGAGTTCGAACCCCTCAACGGGATCGTCGAAGGCCACCTCGCCCACCTCCTCCCCTGCGACCGGGTGGTGGTGCTCCGGTGCCGCCCCGACGTCCTGCGAGAGCGGCTCGCCCCGAGAGACTACCCGGAGGAGAAGGTCGCGGAGAACGCCGAGGCGGAGGCGCTCGATGTCATCCTGATCGAGACGCTCGAGGAGCACCAGGAAGAACACATCTTAGAGGTGGATACGACCGAACTCTCCATCAATGAGTGTGCAGACCGGATCGAGCGGTTCATCAGGGGAGAACTCCCGCCGTCCTGCGGGTCAATCGACTGGACGGACTACCTGGAGGTCGGAAGATGACGCTCGACCAGTTCCGGCCGCAGGTGCAGGGCATCATGCAGCCCGTGGTGGACCTTGTCCGGAAGATCGGGATCACCCCGAACGCGCTGACGATTGCCTCATTTCTGGTATCGGCACTTGCAGGTATCGCATTCTATGCCGGGGGCGTCGTGCTCGGCACCGTCATGGTCGCGCTCAACGCTGTCTTCGACGCGCTCGACGGAGCGCTCGCCCGGGATATGGGGATTGCGGGCATCCGCGGGGATTTTCTGGACCACGTCATCGACCGCTACGCCGACATATTCATCATCACCGGAATCTTTGCGGGCGGCGCCGCACCCTGGCCGATCGGTGTCTTCGCGCTGACCGGGGTCCTGATGTCCTCGTACCTCGGCACCCAGGCACAGGCTGTCGGGATCGGCAGGTTCTACGGGGGCATTCTCGGCCGGGCAGACCGCCTGGTGCTGATCATCATCGCCGGCGCCCTCACGGTGCTGATCCCGGGAGAGATCTACGGTCTGAACTACCTCGGGTGGCTCCTCGTCATATTCGGCGTCCTCGGGCACTACACCGCTTTCCAGCGGTTCGCCCATGTCTGGCGGCAGATTGAGAAATACTGAGGCTCGTGAGGGGTTTCCCTGGTCATGGACCAGGGCCGATACCAACACCTATCGCTTTTTTTGCGTTCTTCGCAACTCGAAGACCTTCGGGCCATCGCACCCTCCGGCCCGGGGGCCCGTCACTCGCTCAAAAAATGGGGTTGTAAGTGGGGCTCTACGGGTTGAGGACGTAGATGCCGTAATTCAGGTAAGCCGCGAAGGTCACCCAGAGAATGTAGGGAACAAGGAGCACCGCCGCAGGTACCGATACCCGGTAGAAGGCGGCTATCGTCATAACGATCGCAATCCAGAGGAGCACAATCTCAATGAGAGCGAAGTACGGTGCCTGCATGCCAAAGAAGAGGTACGACCAGAGGACGTTCAGGACCAGCTGGACGGCGAAGATCGCCGTGGCAACCTGCACGTTCTTACGCTCCCACCCCTTGCTCCAGACAAGATAGAGCGCAATGCCCATGAGGATATAGAGTATCGTCCAGACCGGGCCGAAGACCCATGCAGGAGGGTTCAGGGCGGGTTTTATGAGGCCGGCATACCAGGTAGGAATGGCCGGTGTCGTGAAGAGCGACCCGATGAATCCCGCAAGCAGACAGACCGCGATCGCCACTACGAACTGGGTGACCCGGACGTATACAGATGCCACGACGCTAAGTAGTGGCGGCACGGCTTAAATCTTTTGATGCGGGGGCGAAACGTCAGCCTCTGCCCCGACGTAAAGCCGACAATGCGCAGGTCCGGTCGCAAAGGGTGGAGGTTCGCCGGAAGAGGGGTGTTCAGTCGCACATCTCTTCGTCCAGATATTCGTCATCCTCGTCGTCCCCAGAAGAAAGGAACTCCCGGAGAGTAAACCTGAACGCCGCACCGAGATCCGGCCTCCCCTCCACCCGGTCTTCCACGCGGATGGTGCCGCCGTAGCGCTCAACCAGGGTGCGGACGACGAAGAGCCCGAGCCCGTCACCGCACCCGCCAACCCAGCCCCGCTCGAACCGGTGGAAGATCGACTCTTTTATGGGGTCGGGTATGCCCGGCCCGGTATCCTCGACGGAGACCAGCACGCTCTCGCCATCGTAATCCTCCACCCGTATGGCGATCCTGACCTCCTGGCCGCCGAATTCGACAGCGTTTCGGATGAGGTTCGCGAAGACCTCGGAGAGGAGGTCATCCGCCAAAACCCGACGGTGGCTTGCCGAAAACTCTATCGCAACCTCCGGGAAGGCGGCGACCTCCTCCCTGACGACGATATCAAGGTCAACCGGCCCGGAATCGTGCGGATCGTGGTGGATGCGGCGGATCGTGGTGACGTTGCCGAGGATATCTGCGCTCCTCTGGATGCAACTGCGGATCTTTCTCGCGTATAGGGCCTTCTCTCCCTCAAGCATCTCACCAAGGAGATCGGCGTACAGGCCCGAAACGTTCTCGGCGTTCCTGATGTCGTGTGTCATGATGTCGAGATACAGATTCGCCTCCCGGTTCGCCGCCTCCAGTTTCTTATTCAGCATCCCTTTCAGGATGCCCGACCCGATCTCTTTTCCCACCATCTCCAGAAGCGCCATCTCCTCGCGGGAGAAGGATTCCTTTGTCCTGCTGCCAACGTACACCGACCCGACAACGACCGATTCGGCGATGAGCGGGATGCAGGCGAGTATCGATACCTTGAGCTCCTCGAGTATACCCGCCTCGATGGAACTCAGGTCGGGCTGCTGCTCGATGTAGCGGGGCTGGCCGGCGACGAAGATAAAGTTGAACGGCCAGTGGTGGACCTTGATGATACGGCTCCGCGGCATCGCCGACGGGGGGAGCCCCTTCTGGTGCTGCAGCAACGCCCGCTTGCGCTCGGCATCGAGCATATACACGATACCGACATCAAACCCCATCATCTCAAGCGTCTTCTCAAGCGATTCCTCCAGGAGTTCGGCAAGAGAGAGGGAGGCAGCCGAGGCGCCGACCACCTGGTTCAGCACCATGAGCTGCTCGTTTCTGATCCGGATCTCCTCTTCGGCACGTTTACGCTCGGTGATATCCATCACGCCGGCGATCAAGCCCCGGAACTCGCCGGAATCGTCGGTGAACGGGGACGCAATCATCAGCGCGGTGATGCTGCCGCCGTCCTTGCGGACGAACTCGCACTCATACTGCTCCCGGACGCCGTCATCCCGGCTATTCAGGTGGTCCCACATCGTGGAGCCGCAGGAGGGGGCGAGGAACGAGTAGAAGGACTCCCCGATCATCTCTTCAGAGGTATAGCCGAGCATCTCCGCCATCCGGGGGTTGACAAACGACGTGCAGCCGTCCCGGTCGATAACCCAGATCCCCTCGCTGAGACTCTCTACGACAAGCCGGTACTTCTGCTCGCTCTGCCTGAGTGCCTCCTCCGCCCTTTTGCGGTCGGTGATGTCGAGCACTCCGGCAAAGCACCCGCGGAAGACGCCGGCGGCGTCGAAGACCGGCGAGGTGACCACGAGCGCGTGGACGCGCCCGCCGTCGCTGGCAAGGAGATCCAGTTCAAACTCCTGCTTCCGGTCGGTTTCCTGGCAGAGCGGGTTTTTTCCGCCCGGGGAGGTTCCGGCGATGAACCCGGCGACCGGCGAACCTATCAGGCGATGCGCGGGGCAGCTGAGGATCTCCTCCATGCGCGGGTTTGCGAAGGTGATGCGGCCGGCCTCGTCCACGGCGACGACGCCTTCGTTGAGGTTCTCGACCAGCCTTCGATACATCGCCTCCGAGTGCCGGAGCGCGGCCTCCACCCGCGTCCGCTCGAGCGCGTACCGGATCGCCCGACAGAGCAGTTCCGCGCCGGTCTTCCCCCGGACAAGATAATCCTGCGCGCCGTTCTGCATCGCATGGAGCGTGGCGGGAGACGAGCCCGCCGCAGTGAGCACGATGACCGGGAGATCGGGCGCCCTCCGGCGCAGGCGGTCGAAGACCTCCGTCCCCCGGTTGCCCGCGAGATCGAGGTCGAGGAGCACGACGTCGATTCCGCCCCCCGATGCCCGAGCAAGCCCATCCTCGGGGCGCTCGCAGTGGATCAACTCAATGTCGCGCCCGCACTCGCGAAGCATCTCCCCAAGATTGCCGGGACTCTTTCCGATCAACAACACGCGTAAGGGTTCGCTCATGGTCTCACTCGCATCCTGGGCCGTTACCTGCCCGTATCGGTGTAGATTCAGGTGTCCCGGCCGCAGGACGGCTCGCCGCGCGGGCATGGCCGCACGTGGCCGGGTTCTCAATACTGTAGTACGGTTCTCCGGGAATTTATATCTCGTTCTTTGAGCGCGCCCGCCGCACCGGGCCGGGGGCTCCGGGGACGGTGATATCGCGTGCGGCAGCAGAACCCACCACAGAACAGACCACGATCGTCCTTGCAGCCGGGGCCGTCCTGGTACTCGCCGCTGACGGGTTCCTGGTCCGGCGCTGGTGGATGCACCGGCAGAACCTGGCCTTATTTATGGTTTATGAATGATGGAAAACTGTGAAACAAAGCAGGAAATGTTCAAACTCTATCAAATTCTATCAAATACCAAAAAAGATGCAAACCCAGGCACTATCACTAAATCCGTTACATTTAAAAACGCATTTGCAGCAAAAATTGCCGTCAAGCGCGTAAAATGAAAGCGAAATACGTATATTTTTACAATTCTTTTTAATACACTATGGCAAGGCCTCTCAAAAGCATTCCAGTGATGACGCTGTGCCTGATCGCTGCAACCCTGCTGCTGATCGGCACCGCAAGCGCCGTCGCACCTGACGCGGCGTTCAGCAGCAACACGACTTCCGGGGCAGCGCCCCTGACCGTAGACTTCACCGATAACTCGGCCGGCGCGACCGGCTGGGCGTGGTTCTTCGGCGACGAGACGTATAACCAGACCTGGACAGAGGTGAACGGGAGCGCCGGGTGGTCGGCATACGATCACACCAGCGTCGTGATGCCGAACGGAAGCATCGTCCTCATGGGCGGCTCCGGGAATAACGACGTCTGGCGATCGGCCGATAGCGGCACCACGTGGGACAGGATTGCGACCACTCCCTTCGGCGGGTGGGGGCGGCAAGGTCACACCAGCGTCGTGATGCCGAACGGAAGCATCATACTCATGGGCGGGGAGGATTCTTGGGGCGATGTGTATCGCGACGTCCGCCAGTCGACCGACGGCGGTGCAACCTGGACGACGGTTATAAACAATGCCCCCTGGACGGCAAGATATGACCACACCAGCGTCGTGATGCCGAACGGGAGCATCATACTCATGGGCGGTAGTGACAGTGGCGGCAGCGGCTTGAACGACGTCTGGCAGTCAGACAATTACGGCGCAACCTGGACGCAGGTTACGACCACACCCCCAATCTGGTCGGCACGCTACGACCACTCCAGCGTCGTGCTGCCGGACGGGAGCATCGTAATCATGGGCCGCAACGGGGATAACGACGTCTGGTGGTCAGACAATTACGGCGTAACCTGGACGCGGGTGGCCGAGCACGCCGAATGGTCGAACCGGCAGGGCCACACCAGCGTCGCGATGCCGGACGGAAGCATCGTACTCATGGGCGGGTATGACAACAACCCGAGGAACGACGTCTGGCGATCGACCGACAACGGCACGACATGGACGCAGGTGACCGAGCACGCCGAGTGGGCGGCACGGCACTATCACACCAGCGTCGCGATGCCGGACGGGAGTGTCGTAATCATGGGCGGGCTGGGCGGCACGGACGAGGTCTGGCGCCTTGAAACCGCAGGATCAAACGCCCGGAACCCATCGCACACGTATGACACCCCGGGCACCTACACGGTAACCCTGCAGGCATACAACGACGACGGCTACAACGCCACGCGACAGGTCATCACGGTCACAGAACCCGCTCCGACGGCGGCGTTCACCGGCACTCCGACCTCCGGCACCGCGCCGCTCGCCGTACAGTTCAATGACACCTCCACCGGTTCGCCCACCGTCTGGAACTGGTCGTTCGGGGACGGCGCGTGGCACAACACCACAGACGTGGCGGCGAGGAACGCCACGCACACCTACGCCGCCGCCGGAACCTACACCGTCAGTCTGACGGCCAGTAATGCGGGAGGGAGCGACACGCACACCGAGACCGACTACATCACGGTCTCCGCCGCACCAGTTCCGCCGGTGGCAAACTTCACCGCCAACCGGACCTCCGGCACCGTGCCGCTCGCCGTACAGTTCAATGACACCTCGACGGATTCACCCACGGGATGGAACTGGTCGTTCGGCGACAGTGCGTGGCACAACACCACGGACGCAGCGGAGAGGAACGCCACGTACACCTACGCCGCTGCCGGAAACTACACCGTCAACCTGACGGTCGATAACGCGGACGGAACCGACACCCTCTCCCGGGCCGGCTACATCACGGTCACGGCCCCCACACCGACTCCGACCGCAGCCCCGACCAGCAGGCCGGTCTACAGCGGCGGCGGCGGTGGCGGCGGCTCGACGGGCGGGCCGGACGGCTATAACGTGGGCGGCGACTCCGCCGTGAGCAAGGTCAACGTCACCGGAACCGGGCTCAAGTCATTCATCGTCACCGGCCGGACACAGTCCTCCCCGGGAACCGGGATCCCCCCGGCGCCGGGCACCCCGTACCAGTACGTCGACCTGGTGCCGGCCCGGTTCGAGGAGATCACCGGGGCGACGATCACGTTCACCATTCCGCAGACGTGGCTCGATGAGCACGGGTTCACTCCTGAAGAGATCGTGCTCTACCGCTACAACGGCACGGCGTGGGAGGCACTCCCGACCACGATCGAGAACGGCACCGGGACGGCGGTCACCTTCACGGCAACGAGCCCCGGGTTCTCCCTCTTTGCGATCAGCGGGGTCGAACAACCCGAGGAGGCCGTAACGACCCCGACAGCGGCACAGACGACAGCGCAGGCGGCAGCACAACCCACCGCGGAGCAGACCACAGCCGCACCGGCTGGCAAACCGGCGCCGGGGTTCTCGGCCGGAACAGCCGCCCTTGCATTCGGGGCCGTCCTGGCGCTCGGCGCAGGCGGCTACCTGGTCCGGCGCAGGTAGAGATACCGGCAGAACCCGGCACTGTTCCGGAGATACAATCAGGCCGGAAAAGATAGACCTCCCTTTTTTACGGCGCCAAGCATGCTGCTACAGACCGGGAGTGCGCACCGGATCGGCCGGGAGACCTTTTTGAAACGACCGGTCTCCCCCTCCACCGCGTCTTCTGAAAAGGGCAACATCGCCCCCGGCATCATCAGACAGTGAGAACAGACAGGAAGGGTCAAAAAAGGGTTACTTCTTCCTCGCCCGCAGCCGCGCGAGCTCCTCGCCGCCCGGGACCTTCACCACAAACGTCCCGTGGCAGGGCTTGGTGTAGGGGAAGATCAGGTCCTCGCCCTCGATGCCGACATAGAGCGGCGGCACACCAATGATATGGACATCATGGATCTTGTAGCCCGGTTCAACCTCGTAGTACTCCCGGACGTTCTTCTTGATATACTCCCGCGCCTCCTTAAAGGTGGTCTGAGAGAGGATGATCTCGGGTTTCAGCGCTTCGAGACAGCCCATTGCATCACCTTGTCAAGTTTCCGCTTCAGCGGCATGGGGTTGTGGACGGCTTTCGCCGCAACGACCTCGCAGGGGAACTCAATCTCGCCTGCAAGGTCCTGTGCGTGCTCCCCGAAGAGGAGCGCATACACCCGTGCCTTCGATATGTAGGCCATCGTCCCGGCATACGCGATCCCCGAATCGTTGTGGATGAAGACGAAACATAGGTCGAAATCCCTCTCCTTCCCCGTTATCTCGTCGATTGCGGCGTCGAGATCGGTCATCTCCGAAACGTAGTACCGATCAGGATCGGCCACCTCCATCAGTTTCCGTGCCGCCACAGTCCCGGCAATCACCGGCCGGATGCCATGCTCCTTTAAGCCATGCACCAGGTAGAGCGCCATGCTCGTCTGGACAGGTACCTGCGGACACCCGAGCAGGATCAGCGCGGTCTTCTCGTTCTTCTCAGTCATGGTTTCTCCAGTATTCCCAGAACCTCAGGCACCCTCTCAGGGTGCGTGTAGATGGTGAACCGCTCTCCACGTGAAAAGCCGATCAGGGTGAGTCCTGCGCGCTGTGCCGTGAGGATGCCGCGGTCGGTCGTGGCGGCGCGGGAGACGACGACCGGGATACCCGCGTTTGCTGCCTTCGACACCATCCCCGCCGGCTGCCTCCCGGTGCAGCCAAGGATGCATTTCGACCGGTCGAGCCCCCGGAGGGCCGCATGGCCCACGACCTTATCGACGGTGTTGTGCCTCCCCACATCGCAGGCCCGGGTGACGAATTCGCCGTCGCAGAAGAGCACCGAACAGTGGACACCACCGGTCCTCCGCCAGGTATCGGACTCGATCGCCGCCGTGACCGCACGGACGGTATCCACCGTAACCGTGATCGCCGATCTGACCGCTTCAGGCTCGCCGATCACGTGGGAGCCGCCGGACGACTCCACCTCGAGCCGGACCTCCTTTCTGACCGGGGCGGTGATGTAGACATCCTTCCCCGAGACCTCCACCGAGTCGACGCTGTCCGCCAGCCCTTCGCAGACGACGAACCCGGCCCCGAGATCATCCAGACGGTCGGCGCTCGCCACCAGGGCCGCGAGGAACTCGCCGTTCAGGAAGAGCCGGACATGGTCCTCGACGATGATGTCGTCGTGAACCTCACGCGCGCCGTCGCCCGTCACCTGGATGCCGGCGCGGCAGACGATCTCCATCAGGCCGTCTCCTCCCGCATCCAGTCAAGGTACGGGGCGTAACCGCCGATGACGGGCATGGCGATGATCTCAGGTGTTTCGTAGGAGTGGAGTTCCCGGATCCGCTCGATGAGCGGGTCGAGCAGGCGGTGCTGCGTCTTGATGACCAGGAGGCGCTCGGCCTCGCGGGAGACCGCGCCCTCCCACCAGAAGCAGGACTGCACATCGGCAACGTTCACACATGCGGCCAGCCGGGAATCGACGAGCGCTTTTGCGAGCGGTTCCGCCTCGCCGGGAGAGGCCGTGCAGAAGACCACAACAAATTCCGGGAGAGCCATGGTTTACCTTCGCTCCGTCCGTATTTAACCGTTTTCGGGGTGGGAACCGCACCCGGCCCCTCCACAGCACTCACAGGGCCCCGCCTCCCAGGGCTCAAGCCCCCGGCGGGTTCGGTAGTCGTTGATCGCGGCCCGGACGGCGTCCCGGGCGAGGACCGAACAGTGCACCTTCCCCGCCGGAAGGCCGCCAAGGGCATCCACCACATCAGCGTTCGAGAGGTCCCACGCCTCGGAGAGAGAGAGGTCCCGGATCATCCGGGTAGCCATGGAACTCGAGGCGATCGCCGCCGCACACCCGAAGGTCTGGAACCGGGCGTCTACGATCCGGTCTTCCTCGACCTTCAGGTAGATCCTCATGATATCCCCACAGGTCGGGCTCCCGACCTCGCCGACACCGTCGGCATCCGCCAGTTCACCCACATACTGCGGGTTCGTAAACTCTGTAATCACTTTTTCCGTATACATCAGTCGACCTCCGGTATCCGGGCGCAGGAAGGCGTCAACGGCGATATCTTCCGTAGCCGCCCGATCACCTCCGGGAGCACTTCAAGGACATAATCAACGTCGTCTTCCGTGTTCGCGTCGCCGAGGGTGAGCCGGAGCGAACCGTGCGCCTCCTCGTGGGGGAGCCCGATCGCGAGCAGCACGTGCGAGGGTTCCGACGAACCCGAGGAGCAGGCGCTTCCTGTTGAAGCACAGATCCCATGGGCATCGAGGAGCAGGAGGATCGACTCGCCCTCGACATAGCGGAAACTAAAGTTCGCGTTGTTCGCGAGCCGCTCTTTTGGGTGGCCGTTTACGCGGGTGTCCGGGATCGACGCAAGAATCCCCCGGACCAGCCGGTCCCGCATCGCGGCGATACAGCGGTTGTGCCCCTCGATATCAGCGGTCGCAAGTTCGATCGCGCGGCCGAACCCGACGATGCCCGGGACATTCTCGGTCCCGGCCCGCCGACCCCGTTCCTGCCCGCCGCCGTGAATGAGGCTCTCGATACGGGTCCCTTCCCGGATGTAGAGTGCTCCGGCCCCCTTGGGGCCATAGAACTTGTGCCCGGAGAGCGAGAGGAGATCGATCTCCATCCGCTCCACGTCGATCGGCACTGCCCCAACCGCCTGGACCGCGTCGGTGTGAAAGAGGACGCCGTGGTCGTGCGCGACCCGGCCGATCTCCGCAACCGGCTGGATTGTCCCGATCTCGTTATTCGCGGCCATCACCGAGACCAGGGTTGTCCGGTCGGTGATCGCCTCCTCGACGTCGGCGGGGTCCACCCGTCCGAACTCGTCGACCGGGAGGTAGGTGACGGAGAACCCCTGCCGCTCCAGCCATTCGCAGGTATGGAGGACAGCATGGTGCTCGATCGCGGAGGTGACGATATGGTTGCCGCGCTCCCGGTTCGCGAGAGCTACCCCCTTGATCGCCCAGTTGTCGGCCTCGCTGCCGCCGGCGCAAAAGTTGATTTCCCCCGGATTTGCACCGATCGCTGCAGCCACCTGCCGGCGCGCCGTCTCAACGCCCTGCCGGGACTCGGCGGCAAACCGGTAGAGGGATGAGGGGTTGCCGAAGTGCTCTGAGAAGTACGGAGCCATCGCGGCAATGACCTCGGGCTTCATGAATGTCGTCGCCGCGTGGTCCATATACACGGGACGTGGATCCAGGTCGTTCATGTCCACTACAGCGTTGGGTCTAAAACCGTATCAGCGTTACCGGTCATGGGAGCCTCCGAAGCCCCGGAAGCGTGAGTGAGAAAATACATAGGGTCCTGTGCGCAATATTTGACGATGTATTCGAGACGCATGGATCACCTTCCCCCCTACCTTTTTGCACGCATTGACGAGATGAAAGAGGAGAAAATACGCCAGGGTGTCGATGTCATCGACCTCGGAGTCGGCGATCCCGATCTCCCTACCCCCCCGCATATCGTGGAGGCGCTCTGCACCGCGGCACGCGACCCGAAGAACCACCACTACCCCTCCTACACCGGCATGCTCGCCTACCGCGAGGCGGTGGCAGAGTGGTATCGGGCCCGGTTCGGGGTCGACCTCGACGCGAAGAAGGAGACCCTCGCGCTCATCGGGTCCAAGGAAGGCATCGCGCACATCGCCGAGGCCTTCGTCAACCCCGGCGAGGTCGTCCTCGCCGCCGACCCCGGCTACCCGGTCTACAAGACCTCCACGCTCTTTGCTGAAGGGAAAGTCTACGAGATGCCCATCAGAGCGGAGAGCGGCTTTCTCCCGGTGCTCGACGATATTCCCGCCGACGTGGTGAAACAGGCAAGACTGATCTTCATCAACTACCCGAACAACCCCACGGCCGCAATAGCGCCCCTCTCGTTCTTCGAGGAGGTCGTTGAGTTCGCGCGGGAGCACAACATCGTCGTCGTCCACGACAACGCCTACTCCGAGATCACCTTCGACGGCTACCGCGCGCCCTCGTTCCTCGAGGCCGACGGCGCAATGGAGGTCGGCATCGAGATGCACTCGCTCTCGAAGACCTACAACATGACCGGGTGGCGGATCGGGATGGCCTGCGGCAACCCGGAGATCATCGCCGGGCTCGGCCGGGTCAAGACCAACGTCGACTCGGGCGCGTTCGACGCTATCCAGCACGCGGCCATCACCGCGCTCACCGGCCCGCAGGACTGCATCGCGGAGGCCTGCTCGGTCTACCG
Source organism: Methanomicrobiales archaeon HGW-Methanomicrobiales-6 (assembly GCA_002839575.1). Taxonomy (GTDB): domain Archaea; phylum Halobacteriota; class Methanomicrobia; order Methanomicrobiales; family Methanoculleaceae; genus Methanoculleus; species Methanoculleus nereidis. Next base: position 12,684 of record PGYH01000001.1, on the reverse strand, counting down.
GGAGCGCCGGGACGCGCTTGTCGCAGGGCTCACCGAGATCGGGCTTGACGTCACGGCGCCGAAGGCCACCTTCTACGTCTGGGCGCCGGTCGACGACAGCATGGCGTTTGCCGCAAAGCTCCTTGATGCGGCGGGCATCGTCGCGACGCCGGGCGTCGGGTTCGGCAGGAACGGCGAAGGATTCGTCCGGTTCGCGATCACCCGGTCGATCGACCGGATCAACGAGGCCGTAGAGCGGATGCGGGGGATTGACCTGTGATCCTCCCCTCCCACCTCTCGGTCAGGGACGACCACCTTGTGATCGGCGAGCACGACACCGTGGACCTCGCGGAACGGTTCGGCACCCCGCTCTATGTCACCGACGAGATGCGGATCTGCCAGAACTTCCAGCGCCTTTCCGGCGCGCTCACCGCCCACTACAAAAAGATCCGCATCCTCTACGCCGCAAAAGCAAACGGCAACCTCGCGATCTTTAAGACGCTCGCTTCCATGGGCGCCGGCGCCGACGTCTTCTCTGCGGGAGAGGTCGCGCTCGCCCTCGACGGCGGGATGCGCCCGGAGTCGCTCCTCTTCAACGGAAGCTCAAAGACTTCTGCCGACCTCGCCCTCGCGGTCGAGAAGGGCATCCGGGTCTCGGTGGACTCACCCGACGAACTCCGGCAGCTCGACCGCGCGGCCGGAGAGGGCGGGAAGACCGTCGATATCGCATTCAGGGTCAACCCTGCAATAGAGGTCCCCACCCACCCGAAGATCGCGACGGGGCTCGCCACGAGCAAGTTCGGTATCCCGGCAGGACAGATCCTCGATGTCTACCGGGAAGCGCTCGCGCTCGAGCACGTAAACCCGGTCGGGATCCATTGCCACATCGGCTCGCAGATCCTCGCCGTGGAGCCCTTCGCCCGCGAGGTCGAGGTGCTGATCGACGTCGCCCGTGATCTGCTCGATATCGGGGTCGACCCCGCGTTCATCGATATCGGGGGCGGCCTCGGGATTCCCTACCGCCGGGAGACCGACCGCGCTCCGACGCCGGAAGAGTATGCCGGAGCGGTCATGCCGGTCTTCCTCCGGGGCATCCGCGACCTCGGGATCGAGCCAGAACTCTGGGTCGAGCCCGGCCGGTGGCTCGTCGGTGACTCGACGATCCTCTTGACACGGGTCAACTCCGTCAAGACCGCTCATAAGACGTTTGCGAACGTTGACGCCGGGTTCAACCTGCTCGTCCGGCCGACGATGTACGACTCCTACCACGAGGTCGTGGCGGCGAACAGGGCCGACGCGCCCGCCGTGCGGGAGTACTCCGTCACCGGGCCGATCTGCGAAACGGGCGACATCCTCGCAAAAGACCGGATGCTCCCCGAACTCGAGGCAGGCGATCTCATCGCGGTGCTGGACGCCGGGGCATACGGGTTTGCGATGTCGTCGCAGTACAACAGCCGTCCCCGGTGCGCCGAGGTGCTCCTCGCGGGCGAGAAGGCCGCCCTGATGCGCCGGGCCGAGACGATCGACGACCTGACCGCCCCCATGGTGACGGTGCCCTGGCAGGAGTAGGAGCGGAGCCGCAGCCGTGAAGTTTCACTACCTCCTGGTCGACGACCTCCTCAAAAAGGAAGAGTTCGAGCGGCGGGTGGAGGAGAAAGTAGCGGAATCGGGCGACTTGCTCGATGATCGGACGGCGGCGATGCTGGTCGTCAAAGACCTTGGCCGCTCGCATATCAGGATAGCCGACCTCCCGGCGGCCCCGAGCCTCGCGTGCTTCTTTGCAAAGGTGCTCGCCGTCGAGGAGCCCCGGGAGTTCGAACGGCCCGACGGCGCGCCCGGCATCGTCGCGAACGTGATGGTGGGCGACGAGACCGGCAGGGCCCGACTGACCCTCTGGGACGAGAAGGCCGCCGGCGTCGCTGAGATCGAGGCCGGAGACGTGCTCGAGATCCTCGGCCGGCCGAAAGGGGGCGGGAGGGTCCCGGACGTCACCGCCGTCGCGGTCCAGCAGGCGGCATGCGAGATCGCCTGCGAAGAGGACGCAGATGCCCCGGGGCCGGGGCCGGTGGGGGATCTCGAAGTCCGGGTGATCTCGATCGAGAACCCGCGGACGTTCAAGAGGCGCGACGGAACCCCAGGGGAGATGGTCGAAGCGGTTGTCGGGAACGAAGACGGCGTCTTCCGGCTCGTCGCCTGGGTGCCGGCCGTCCTCCTCGGAGTGGAACCCGGAGAGAGCATCGTCATCCGCGGCGCCGTTGCACGGGATAGCGACCGCGGCATCGAGTACAGCCTCGGGGAGGCGGCATCCATATCGCCTTCCGACCAGGAGATCGCCGTCCAGATGAACACCGTCGCCGACGTGGAGGAAGGGGGATCGTATTCACTCACAGGAACGGTGGTGCGTGTGCAGCCCCCTCACTCATTCGTCACGCGGAGTGGGCGGCAATCCTCGGTCAGGAACATAGTCATCGCCGATCCGACCGGGGAAGTCCCGGTCGTCATCTGGGGCGAGAAGGCAGACGAGCACCTGGTGCCCGGCGACCGGATCGAGGTCTACAACGCGGCAGCCCGGCGGGGAAGGTACGGGGACCTTGAGGTGCATCTCTCCTGGGGGAGCGCCCTCGTCGTCCTCACCGGAGAGGAGAAAGAGGTGGAGGTCGAGGGGACGGTCGTCGCCACCCGGCAGGGAGCCGCTCTTGATACCGGCGACGCCTGCTACCTCCTTCGTGAACCGCTGCCCATCGGAGACCATCTGCGCGCCAGGGGTACGGTGCACAGGGGCGTGATCAGTCTAAGCCACCTGGAGGCTATAATACCCGATTCAGAAGCTCTGCAACGCCGCCTGGATCGGATCCTCAGGCAACCCTGATCCCGATCTTCACTTTCACCCCGCACGGCAAGCGACCTTTATGTCCCACGATAGAGACTCTTAGTGTAGCATAACAGAACACACCATAGAGATCAAGTGAGGAATGAGATGTCAGAGATTGATCTTGAAGATTTACCCGGCGTCGGGGCGACCACTGCCGAAAAACTCCGCGAGGCCGGATACGGGACCGTCGAAAGCGTTGCGACGGCCACCACGTCGGATCTCGCCGAGGCGGCGGAGATCGGTGAGGCGACCGCAAAGAAAGTGATTCTCGCCGCCCGGAAGATGGCGGATATCGGCGGCTTCAAGACGGGCCGGGATATCCTGGACAAGAGAAAGGATATCAAGAAACTGAAGACGCTGGTCCCCGAGTTCGACGAACTGGTCGGCGGCGGCCTCGAGACGCAGGCGATAACGGAAGTCTACGGCGAGTTCGGGTCAGGTAAGAGCCAGCTCGTCCACCAGATGGCCGTCAACGCCCAGCTCCCCGAAGAACTCGGCGGGCTGCACGGTGGGGTCATCTACGTCGATACCGAGAACACGTTCCGCCCGGAGCGGATCGAGCAGATGCTCAACGGACTCCCCGGAGAGGCGGAGATCGGAGATATCGAGGAGGTTCTCGAACGGATCCACGTCGCCCGGGCGCACAGCTCCGACCACCAGATGCTGCTTCTTGAGACCGCACGGGAACTCTCAAACGAACTGCGGAACTCCGATTACCCGGTCAGGCTCTTCGTCATCGATTCGTTGACGTCCCTCTTCCGTTCGGAGTACGCAGGACGGGGCACCCTTGCGCCCCGGCAGCAGAAACTGAACCGCCACATGCACGATCTCCTGAAGCTGATCGACGACCACAACGCCGTCGGCCTCGTGACCAATCAGGTGATGTCGAACCCCGGCATTCTCTTCGGCGACCCCACGAAACCGATCGGCGGCAACATCGTCGGACACACCGCAACCTTCCGGCTCTATCTCAGAAAGAGCAAGGGCGGTAAAAGGGTCGCCCGCCTGGTAGACAGCCCCAACCTTCCCGAAGGCGAAGCGGCATTCATGGTCGAACAGGCAGGGCTCAAGCAGTGTTAAAGGCGCTTGTAACGGATGTCGACGGCACCATCACCGACCGGCGGCGGCGGATCAGCACCGCGGCCATCGAGGCCGTCCGGACGCTCGTCGACGCCGGCATCGAGGTGGTTCTCGCAAGCGGCAACACCGTCTGCTTCATGGACGGCCTCTGCAAGATGGTCGGGACGGACGGGACGATCATCGGCGAGAACGGCGGGGTCTACCGGAGGGGGTTCTCAGGAACCCTCCATATTCCCGGCGACAAGAAAGCCTGCCTGGAAGCGTTCGAAGTTCTCAAAGACTATTTTGCCGGGAAGGGCATAGAACTCGAACTCTACAGTGCGCAGTACCGGTTCGCCGACGTTGCCTTCGCCCGGAACATCAACCCGGATGAGGTCCGAATGGTCATCCGCGACAGCCACCTTCCCGTCCGGCTGCTGGATACCGGGTTTGCAATCCACCTCCAGGCGCTCGGTATCAACAAGGGAACCGCGCTCCGGGAGATCGCCGGGGAGATGGGGCTTCATCCAGCCGAGATGATGGCCATCGGAGACTCCGAGAACGACATTGAAATGCTTGAAGTCGCCGGCATCGGCGTTGCGGTGCGAAATGCCCCTACTGCGACCCGTAGAGCGGCTGACTGGGTCACCGGATCGGCGTATGGGGACGGATTTCTGGAAGCAGTAAAAAAGTATTATCCCGATCTCTTCAGCAGGTAGCGGTCGACCACGACATAATCTTTTATATCCTTTACCGCCTCGAACGGCACGAGCATCTTGTCCCCATCCGTCCTGTAGCCGTCGGTCTTGAACGTCTCGTCCGGTTTAACGAGCAGGTCGGCAACCTGCCCTGTGGTGAGGTCGACTATGATATTCTTGATCGTCCCGATGAGCATCCCATCGTTACTCATCACTCTCTTCTTGGCAAGCGCACGGCAGAACGTTTTACTCATACAGAACCGTGGGTTGTTTGTACTATTTAAATCTTCTAAAGTCTATAAAATCACGGAAAATTTACTTTCTAGATTCTTTATCAGTGAGGCAGATTTTTCATCAGAAAGGGATTGCGCCGCCGTTGCCCGGGGCCAGAGGGTTTGTCAAGAAGGGCACATACCAGACCACCGGTACTAAAAACACTTTTTTTGCTTTCCCGGAACCGGAGACTCGTACTGCGATCAGGCACCTTCGTGCTGCAAAAAGAGTTGAAGTTGGTTTTACTTCACGGTTTCGGCCGCCATCCGGACATCGGTCGCCTTGACCGTCTTTCGCCCCGCGTGACCCGCCAGTTTGATCGCCTCTTTTGCGATCCTTGAAGCGTACTGCTCCATCAATTTCGCAAGTTCCTCATTAGCATCGGAACTCACGCGCTCCGCGCCGGACTTCTTTACGATTCTGCCAACAGGTGCCAAAGGTATATCAGTCATGATCTCATTTCCCCCTTTTCACTGAGTTCTGTGAAATGCACTCACACACAGAACTCGTTTAACAGAAGCACCATAGGTATTCTCATATAAATACTTATCCGTCCCCAGAGGGGTTGAAGCGCCAAATTCCGAACAGGGAGGGGATCAAAGTGAGGGAAAGACCCGAATAATATCGGTCTGGGTAACGATCCCAACGGGCTTGCCGTCCTCGACCACAATCAACCTCCCAATCGCCCGTTCCTTGAACCGCCCCACGAGTTCATAGAGCCGGATCGACGACGGCGCCTCCACCACATCGGGGGTCATGACCCGTGAGACGGGCGCATCCAGCGTCAGGCCCTCGTCCAGGCCGCGGGCGACATCGCTCAACGTTACGATGCCCGCGAGGCCACCGCTGTCCTGCAGCACCGGCGCCCCGTGAATATGATGCGTATTGAAGAGATGCACGGCATCCCGGAGGGTTGCCGTGAGCGGCAGGGTCAGGAGCGGGGTGCTCATATAGTGTTTGATCGATTGCTTCGGCAGGGATATCATCTCCGAGACGCTGATCAGGAGCGCCTGCAGGTTTTCGTCCATACCGAAGATCTCGCCGCGGACGAGCAGTTTGTTCACCGGTGTGGGCCCGATCGTGACCATATCTCCTACGCGAAAGAGTTTCACGCTTCCGATGATCCTGGCCATCGCCTGACAGAGGTCCGGGTGGCAGAGGGTGGTGAACCCGAGCTCGGCAACCCGGACGCCCTTCACCTTCTCCCCGTCGCGGATGATCGGCACCTCGGATTGGTGCTCCAGGTCTCCGAGATTTAGTTCCTTGTACGCGTTTGCAGTCGGGCTGTAGCCCCCTTTGGGGCCGGGGACCCCGTCGACAAGCCCCAGTGCTTTTAGCGCCTGCATCTGGTTGCGGACGGTGCCGGGGTTGCGCTTCAACACATCCGCGATCTCCTCACCTTTTATAGAGTGAGAAGACTGATGGTATAGGGTAATCAGAGTTATCAGGATGTCCTTCTGAATAGGAGAGAGATCCATAATTATCACTCATAATACGTTGTTTAAATACATTAGGTTGTGCGTACAGTGGAGTTTGAAACTATCCCGACCGTTCCGACGGCGGACGAAGTGCTCGACCGCAGTCTTCGCAGGGCGGCAGCCAAAAAGAAGCTGAAGATCAACGTCGACCGCGCGAATGAGGAATTCGTGAGATCGGTCGCGAAAGCCCTCCACGACAAGTTGAAAAGCGTGGTCAGTTCGTTCCCGAGCTTCGAGCGCCTCTCCCCCTTCTACCAGGAGGCGACCGACATCCTCGTCTCGCTCGATCGGCTGAAACAATCTCTCGGCGCCGTCAACTGGGCGGCCGATCAGGCCTGGATCATCGGCTCCGGTTACGCCCGCAGCATGCGATCCGGGATAGACACCGACAAGAAACGGCGGCAGGCCGTCGCCCGCATAGCCTCCATCGTTCACCAGGTTGAAGATGACCTTTTATACCTCAACGAAGCGAGAAACATCCTGCGAAAACTCCCGCACGTGAACGAGGACGATTTCACCGTGGTGGTCGCAGGATTTCCGAACGTCGGAAAATCTTCGTTCATCAGGCTCGTTTCCACCGCAGAGCCCGAGATCGCCTCTTACCCGTTCACCACCAAGGGGATCATCGTCGGCCACCGCGATATCGGGAAACGCGAACGGCTGCAGTTCATCGATACGCCCGGGGTCCTCGAACGTCCGGCGGCCGAGAGGAACCCCATCGAGCGGCAGGCGGTAAGCGCTATCATCAACACGGCTGACGTCGTTCTCTTCATCCTGGACGCAAGTGAACACTGCGGGTACGCGCTCGACGACCAGCTCCGGCTCCTCGACGAACTGCGGCTGCTCGTCGACGTGCCGGTGGTGACTGTCGTAAACAAGGCGGATATCCGGGATATCGAGGGCTACCCGGCGATGTCCACGCTCACCGGCGAGGGGGTGGAGGCGGTGCTCGACCTGTTGCTCACACACAGAAGGGAAGCCACGAGAACGAGCCTGCGAGAGCCGCCCCAACCAGAAAACCAGTAATAGCTCCGCCGTTTAAGGGCGGGAGTCCCGCCTGGGGATTCCCTTTGTTGACGAAGTAGAGAAGGATGGCAAGGCCGGCAAGCGACCCGGCGATCGCGCCGAGTGTCGGGACAGAGAGGACCCAGAGAACCGCGGGCGCATCCACGAAGACGTGCGACGATGCCACGAGGATGGAGGGCATGATCAGGTCACCCATACCCATGACGAACGCGCCGCGCTCCGTCCCCTCCGAGATGTTAAGCCCGTCTTTCCGGAACGAGTAGTCCATTCTCTTCGGAACCACGACCATGATAGGGGCTTTTGTCTCAAGAACGCCTTCAGCAAGCGTGATCATGTGCTTTGTCCGGTATACCGAGATAGCATCGTAGACCGCGAGCAGTACGAGCAGCACGAGCACCGGCAGAATGGCGAGGGAGACGCCGAAAATTGAAGCGACCCCGGCGGAGATCAGTACGCCGAGGATGTCGATGACGTACCACTCCGGGTAGAGGTAGAGGAGCGCAGTCGCCGCCCCGGCGCCGATGAACGTCACGGCGGCGGCGGCACCGGTTGCCCCGAGCACGAGGAGGGAGAGCGCTGAGAAGATGTAGATGAACGTCAGGAATATGGAAATGCCGATGAAGACGGAGATGAAGCGCCTCCCCCCCATCCGGATCAGGAGGAGCAGGACCAGCGTGAAGGCGAGCAGCATCCCGATAAAGATCAGGGGATTTGCTACTGATTCGGGATCTTCAAACGCCACAAGCCCCGCCGCCTGCATGGGCATGACGAGGAGGATGGCAATCAGCTGGACAAACAGAAGCATGAGGGGCATTCCGAGAAGTGGCAGCCAGTCGCGTATCTGCATTACAAAACTCCATTCATTATAGGTAGGTTAATTAATGCATCCTCATCACTTTAAAATATGGAGATTCGCGAACTCATCGGCGACATCGTTCTCACCATCGTGATGGTGGTCTCCACCGTCGTGCTGGTGATGCGGTTCTGGCAGGACCTGATCATAGCAGTTGCTGCGACGTTCATGATGCTCTCCCTCGGGGGACTGCTCATCTCTCTCGGCATGAAGGTCGTGAGCCTTGAGGCGAGCATTGCACAACGGGAACGCACCATGCGCGTGAACATGGAAGAGATGGGGAAGACGATGACCGCCAGATACGACAATACGGTCAGCCACATCGAGGAGATCGTCGACGGGCTCTCCCGCCGGATGTATCGGTGAACCGGACCGTCATCTTAATGGCCTCTCCCCTTCTCATGATCAGGTAGCATGGGCGTTGCAATCCGAGATATACTGGCAGAATGTAAAGAGACGGTGGCATGGGACGACCTTTCCGGCATCGCCGCAGTGGACGCCCACAACGCGCTCTACCAGTTCCTCTCCATCATCCGGCAGCCGGACGGCACCCCGCTGATGAACGGTGCCGGCCGGGTCACTTCCCACCTTTCCGGCACCCTCTTCCGGACAGCCAACTTTCTGGAGAAAGGCATCAGGCCGGTCTTCGTCTTCGACGGGAAGCCGCCGGAGTTCAAGCAGGAGACGATCAACGAGCGGCGCCTCGTCCGTGCCAGGGCTGACGAGGCCTGGAAGACGGCGCTCAGGGAGGGGGATATGGAGGAGGCATACAAACAGGCGAGCGCGTCCGCGCGTATCGACAGCCACACCATCGAGTCGTCCCGTGAACTCCTCGATCTCCTCGGCATCCCCTGGATACAGGCTCCGAGCGAAGGCGAAGCCCAGGCGGCCTATATGGTGCAAAGGGGAGAAGTCACCTACGCGGTCTCGCAGGACTACGACTCGCTCCTCTTCGGCTCCCCGGTCCTGATCAGGAACCTCACCGTCAGCGGCCGGCGAAAGAGCCGCGGGCGGACGATCACGGTAAATCCCGAACGGATCGTCCTCTCCTCCCTCCTCGACCGTCTCGGTATCACGCGGGAGCAACTCGTCGAGATCGGCATTCTGGTGGGCACGGACTTCAACCCGGGTATCCGGGGCGTCGGCGGCAAGACGGCCTTAAAGATCGTGCGAAACGGCGAGTTTGAGTCGGCGATCGCCGAGAAGCAGCCCGATTTCGACCCCGCCCCGGTTCGGGAGTTCTTCCTCGACCCGCCGGTCACCGACGACTACTCCCTCGCGTGGAAGACGCCGGACGTTGAAGGGGTCGTGGAGATGCTCTCTGGCCGCTACGACTTCTCAGAAGAGCGCGTCAGGAGCGCTCTTTCCAGGGTCTCAGTGAAGGCGACGCAGAAGACGCTGGATGCCTGGTTCTGACCGCCGAAACGGCGAGCACCCAAAAGAGCCGACTTTAGTTGCCCGGGAAGCAAAAAAACCCTTCTTTTTCACCGGATACAGGCTCCGGCGAACGACACAAGAGATATATGTAAGGACGACCAACTAGGCCGATTGAAGAACCCTTACCGGGATTTCAAGGCATGATGGAGGGTGCACGAGCCGGACAACGGGTATCGTATCCCCGATCGCCGTCCTTCTGGCTCTTCAGCCCCCTTTCCCGGGCCGCCATAGCCAAACCATCCGCATTCTCCATCGCTCAGAGTAGCTCCGCATGATCCGGAGGTTCCGCAGGGACCGCCGTAAGAATCGCTTTCTTGAACATGCTGTCCGAAGAACCGGGCGGCAGGAACCATACAGGTGATTGATATGAGAGAACTCTACGAGAAGATGATCAACGAGGCCATGACCGCCCAGCGGGCGGACGTGGAGACGTTAAAAGCAAAACGCGGCCAGAAGTTCGTCCTCTCTGACACGAAACCCTACGTCGACGCCGTCCGGGGCATGACTGCGATCGGCGACCAGAGCCGGGCGGTCATCGACCTCCACAAGAACTCGGTGATCTCGCATGCCGAGGTTCTGCAAGGCCTCACGACAACCGTTCGGCCGGAAGACGATCCGTTCGTCGAGCACTACCAGACACCCGTGGTGCTCGATATCCTCAAAAACCAGGACGAGGCGTTCGCAAAGAGCGTCGACGCCTTCACGGAGGCGATCGCCGCCGCGGAGGCCAGGATCGGCCTTGAAGCGGTGCGGCGCTACGGCGGGTTCTACGGCCCCACCTGCGTCGTCGACTTCGCGCTGATCCCGGGCAGCACGAGCAACGTGGTGAACCGGGTGCTCCAGAAGACCGATATACCGGTCGAGCACAAGCGCGCCATCCTCGCTGCCAAATCGTGGGGGATGAACACCTCCTATGGGTTCGGGGACACCTTCGCCCACGCCCTCGAGGGGGGCGCCACCCCCGGCGAGGCGACGGCGAACGAGGTCGGGATCATGCAAAAGATCTACCGCGACCCGATCGAGGCCCAGGCGGAACTGATGGATGGGGCCGGGATGTCGTCATTCGACCCGCGGAAGTACATGGCCGAGTACCGGCGGCGGATGGAGCCGACGGTTCGCGCCGCCGTCGACGACGGCGTCCACTATGCGAACATCCTGACGGTTCCCGCCTACAGCGTCGGCGACGTCGCGCACCACATCGCGCAGTCGACCTTCAACATGTGCAAGGACGACGTCGTCATGGCGGTGATCGAGGCGGTTACGGAGGTGATGGAGTCGTCACTCAAGAACTCGCTCGACGCCTACAAGAGCTACTGGGACGTCCTCTCGGTCGCGACCGGGTCGTCTGCCGCCGCGACCGAGTACCTCCTCCAGCTCGACGGGTTCAACGCCCCCATGATCGTCGACCTGCTCACGAGGCGGTTCCACAATTACGTCCAGCTCTACCCGTCCCGGGGCGCGGCGGCGGAACTCCACAACTGCGACTTCATGGACATGATCTACCGCGGGTGGAAAATCCTCGACAAGGCACAGCGGATGCGGAACGGCTCCGGTGAGACACTGGTCCCCATGGTCGGCAAGTACCCCGTCGACCTCTCGCCCATCAGCAAGAATGAGGTGCTGATGAACCCGCAGTGGTACACCTACCCGGCCTGTGCGATATCCGTCCGGTTCGCCGCCCTGATGAGTCTTGCCGACTACCCGTGCCTCCTGACGAGCGAGCCGGTGACCGCGACGATGATGACGAACATCATCGCTCTCGAGAAGGAGACACCGGCGGCCCCGGTGCGGGCCTGCAAAAACTGTGCCTCGGCGTGCCTGGTCGACATGCGGCACCAGTACTGCCAGTGGAAAGAGGCGGTATAAAAGGAGCGGTCATGAAGTGCTACTACTGCGCCCTCGAGGGGAAGGATAGCGAGGCGGTGGCGATCTGCATCGTCTGCGGGATGGGGCTCTGCATGGAGCACGCGATCCGGAAGGAAGTTGACGTCTGGGAGGGCGGCTACCCGCTCCCCAGCAAGCGCGTGAAGGCCCCGCTGCCGCGGATCCTCTGTCCCGCGTGCTATAACGCCCTGTATGCGAAGTAAAAGCAACCTCAAGCCCTTTTTTGGGCTCGACTTCATTAAAAAGGAGTATCTTATGTACTGGTGAAACCATGACCACATCTCTTGGAAAACGATGCATAGCCGAAGCCGTCGGCACATTCATTCTGGTCTTCTTCGGTGCCGGCGCCGCGGTCGTCACGCTGATGCTCGCCGCGGGGACGACCCCGGCGACCCCCTTCAACATAGGAATCGGGGCGCTCGGGGGGCTTGGCGACTGGCTCGCGATAGGGCTCGCCTTCGGCATCGCCATCGCCGGCTCGATCTACGCCCTCGGGCGGATATCGGGCTGCCACATCAACCCGGCGGTGACGATAGCCCTCTTTGCAACCCGCCGGCTCCCGGGCCGCGACGTCGTTCCGTATATCGCGGCGCAGCTCATCGGTGCCGCGGCAGCGAGCCTGCTCTTCGCCTGGGCCGTCGGCCCGGACGCCGTAGCCATCGGAGGCCTCGGGGCGACGACACCGTTCCCCGGTATCGGCTACCTGCAGGCGATCGTCATCGAGGCGGTCGGGACGTTTCTTCTGATGCTCGTCATCATGGGCGCCGCCGTCGACGAACGGGCCACGCCGGGCTTTGCCGGGCTTGTGGTGGGTCTCGCGGTCGCGGGGATCATCACAACGATCGGGAACCTGACCGGCGCGTCGCTGAACCCCGCCCGTACGTTCGGCCCGTTCCTCGGGGACTGGCTGCTTGCCGGCCAGAACCTCTGGGAGTTCTTCCCCATCTACATCATCGGCCCCATCGTCGGTGCGGTGCTCGCCGCGTTCCTCTACGACTACGTCTGCTGCGAATGATACAACCCTACCGTTTTTTATAGAATGCGACGTTCCGCCAGGAACGGAGGTTGAGCACCATTCGGTGCGAGTGACGATGTTCCGCCAGGAACGGAGGTTGAGCACCATTC
>PGYH01000149.1 GCA_002839575.1 Methanomicrobiales archaeon HGW-Methanomicrobiales-6 | reverse complement strand
AAGTCACCATCGGGATCACCATCAACCTCGAGAACTACGAAAACCTCCGCCTCGAGGTCGAGGGGGATGTAGAGACCCACGAGGATGTGGACGACCTTATCACGTTCCTCGACGGGATCCTTTCCCGGCTCGGGCGCGGCGATCCGGCGACCGCCGAGCGCGTGGATGCATACCGGCGGCGTGTTCTCGCGGCCAGGCCCGCGGTCCCGGAGATCCCTGCCCCGGAGAAGAAGGCCGCCGAGCCGGCGGCACCGGTGACGGAACCGGCGCCCCGGGAGGAGGCAGAGACGAAGGCCTGCCCTCCACCCGAGGTCATCGAAGCGGCAATTCCACCGGCCCCGGAGCCGCCCGCAAAACCGGAGGAGAATGCCCCGGCACAGGCCCCGCCGGTTCAGGAATCGGCAAAACCGTCCGCCGCTCCTGCGGAGGATGTGTGCGAGATGTGTGGAGCAGAGGTGACGAAGTCACAGGCAAAGCTCTCGCGGCTCTTCATGAACAAGACTCTCTGCAAGAAGTGCATGGAACAGCCGTAAATCCTGCAGGGTCCGCGCGATGAGGAAATAAAAACCTGGAGGATATAAATACTACCGTATCCGAGGATTGTATAATGAAGAAGAACCTGCTCATGTGGGACGAGACGCTTTTTCGAGACCCCGAAGTCTTCGAGATTGATCACGTTCCCGAGCAGTTCAACCACCGTGACGCCCAGATCCGGGAACTCGCGTTCCAGGTCAGGCCGGGCATGCGGGGAGCAAGGCCTCTCAACACCATCTGCCGGGGCCTCCCGGGGACGGGGAAGACGACGAGCGTCAGGAAAATCCTCGCTGATATCGAGGAGGCCACGAAGAAGCTCGTTCCCGTCTACATCAACTGCCAGATTGACAACACCAGGTTCGCTATCTTCTCCCAGATCTACCGCCGCGTCACCGGAAACCCGCCGCCGGCGTCAGGCACGTCGTTCAAGCAGGTCTTCGACGCCATAGCCAGAGTCCTGCAACGGGAGGAACAGGTCCTCCTTGTGGCGCTCGACGATGCAAACTATCTCCTCTACGAGAACGAGATCAACCAGGTCCTCTATCCCCTGCTGCGCTCGCACGAAGCCTATCCGGGCGTTCGGACCGGTGTTATCGCCATCGTCAGCGACATGTCCGTTACTCTGCAGAGCGAGGTCGATGCCCGGGTGGCATCGGTCTTCCGCCCCACCGAGATCTACTTCCCCCCCTACTCGGAGGAGGAGGTTCACGGGATTCTTGAGGAACGGGTCCTGCAGGGGCTTTACCCGAACGTCCTTCGGCCCGAGACACTGGATCTGGTGGTGGAGCAGACGATGAAAAGCGGCGACCTTCGTGTCGGTATCGACCTCCTGAAGCGTGCGGCCCTGAACGCCGAGATGGAGGCACGCCGATCTGTCGAGCGGGAGGACATCTGCAAGGCCTACGAGGTTTCCCGCTATCTGCACCTTGCGTTCTCGCTTCGGGCACTCAAGGCCGAGGAGCGCGAGGTACTGGCCGGGATCGCGGAGATGTCGGCCAGCGACGATAAGGAGATGAACGCCGGCGACGTCTACCGTTTCGTCAAAGAGCAGGTGGGGATCAGCTACACCAAGTTCTACGAGATGATACAGAAGTTTGACTCGATGCGGCTCTTGAACCTCCACTACCGCCAGGGAAGGGGGCGAACGAGGCTGATCAGTCTCCGTTACGACCCCGGGCGCGTGCTGGAGCACCTGGGGCAGGAACAGACGATTTCATAATCCTTATCAGTTCCCCCACCGTTTGTATTCTGATGAGGTTTTCCACATGCTCAGCGTGAACGAACTGGCACTGGATATTTTTGAGGAACTCTTCGAATATGCCGAAGAGCTTCATGCCGTCCCGCACGAGCTCGACAACGGCGCACGCATCGTTGACTGCGGCGTCAGCACCTCCGGCGGGTACACGACAGGAAAGCGGTTTACTGAGATCTGCATGGGTGGGCTCGGTGAGGTCGACATCACCATGGGCCGGATCAGGGACGTCCCGATCCCGTTCATCGAGGTCAGCACCGATTCCCCGTCCATTGCGTGCCTCGGCGCCCAGAAGGCTGGCTGGACGGTCAGCGTCAACAAGTACTTCGCTATGGGCAGCGGCCCCGCGCGGGCGCTCTCCTTAAAGCCCAAGCACACCTACGAGGTCATCGACTACGAGGATGAGTTCGACTACGCGGTTATCTGCCTCGAGAGCGACCACCTCCCGAACGCCGCGGTGATGGAGAACATCGCCGAGGCCTGCAACGTGGACGTGGCGAACACCTGCGCGGTCGTCGCCCCCACGGCATCGCTCGTCGGCTCGATCCAGGTCGCGGGCCGCTGTGTCGAGACCGCAATCTACAAGTTGAACGAGCTCGGGTTCGACACCAGAAAGATCAGCGCCGGCATCGGACACGCCCCGATCGCGCCCGTCAAGAAGGACGGCACGAAGGCGATGGGCAGCACCAACGACGCCACGATCTACCACGGCAGCATCATGCTGACGATGAACGCGCCGGAGATCAAGGACTACCTGGACAAGATCCCGAGCAACAAGTCCAAGGGATACGGAAAACCGTTCTATGAGATCTTCAAGGAAGCCAACTTCGACTTCTACCAGATCGACACCTCGCTCTTCTCCCCGGCCGAGGTGGTCATCAACGAGCTCTCCGAGGGTGTTGTCTACCACGTGGGAGCCGTCAACCCCGAAGTGACGCTGAAGTCCTTCGGGTTTATCTGAACTCTTTTTTTGGGCCCTGTTGATACATACCCGCAACTCTCACAGAGGGGCACCTCTGCAGGACGTTCTGCAAACCGTGTCCTATCGGAATGACGCATATCCCGCCATACAGTCTTCAATGGGACTACGCATCTGACGATGCTCGAAGGACGCTCTCCGAGGAGCTTCCTGCTGCGCACCTCACGGTGCTTACGTTCGCTATCACTCACGCCTCGAAGCCTCCAGTCTTCTCAAACTCCTGTCCGAAACCCTTTGGGTTTCTCAAATTCCGGCCCAGCGGGCCATCGCATCCTACGGGCAGTCATTCCTCCGGAACGTCGCACCTTCGGCCAGTCGCATATCGCCACGCACTGCCCGCCCCCTTGGGGGGCGGGAGGAGCGCGAAGCGCGGGCGGTGGGGGCCGGAGAGCACGCAGGCAATGCCCCCGGAATCCCCGGCAGGCAACACGTTTATCCGTCACGGTGCAAAACACTATAAGGCATCCACAGGGCTTGTGGTCTAGCCGGTCATGACGTCGCCCTTACACGGCGAAGATCCCCGGTTCGAATCCGGGCAGGCCCATCTATACGCCCCTCTTTTTGAGATTCCATTTGGTTAGAATGGACTAGTTATTCCTGATTCTTTGGTAGCAATCCAATCAGTACAATGGGAACTGGAATTGGCAAAAGCTTGAAGCAACGTGACGCTAGATCAAATTCAGCCATGTTCGAAACACTCGAATGGCGTGTTGGAAAGAACGCTTTTGAATTGGTCGGCACTATTAAGACCGCAAGCGATAGCAGCCCATGTGTCAGGCCGTAGTGAAATTTATAGTAGTCCCGGTAAATGGTTGCACTATTACCAAACTGAATTTCGACAAAAATATCGTTTTTCTGAAAGTCACCAATTAACCTAGGATTCTCACAGAGTTTCGGTTGACTTATCCAGCCCCTTTGAGAGAACTGGTGGGAGAATGCCTTATTGTACGCAGACTGGTGCTCGTATTGCAGTCCGTCAGCAACGATAGAAAACTCATCTTGCCATGTTACTGCATCAATCGAGGAATAGACTTCCTGTAATTCTTCAACATTCTGAAGCAACTTTGGACTGCAAAAGAAATACTCTGTGATGTGTTGCATATTCAGTTCTTAACCTCTCTGATCTATCCATGCACTATCCATTTAATCACCTTTGGACACACTCATTTCATCCAAGTTTGATTCCCTGATATATGGGTTGTGTTTGATAATCATTACGCTGATATATCCTTACGATGACTT
This sequence comes from Methanomicrobiales archaeon HGW-Methanomicrobiales-6, assembly GCA_002839575.1. Classification (GTDB taxonomy): domain Archaea; phylum Halobacteriota; class Methanomicrobia; order Methanomicrobiales; family Methanoculleaceae; genus Methanoculleus; species Methanoculleus nereidis. The sequence continues at coordinate 1,588 of PGYH01000149.1, read as the reverse complement.
GGCCTCAAATGAACTATATGGTGCTTACTAGTTATCAGCACATCATTAACATCCACTGATATGATTGATTCCCGTCTGGTCTTTTGGTTTCTCGGTGCAGGAGCCACAGCCGCAAGATCCATGGACAGGGTAACTGCTGGCGACGCTGCCGCCACCTGCAGCCCGACCGCCCGGTTCGTCTACCCCATGAGGGTCCGGTCGTGTTGTAGGTGCTCACCAAGAGCCGTCCCCGCCCCATCCCAAAAACTCTAATCCCCTCCCAACCAAACACCTCATCAGGAACACACCGCCGGCGGCCCCCGATAACCCCTCCCGGCCGTGCACTCCAGGCCTGAACCATGCCAGGAAACCGATCCAGAGGATATCTCATGCTACTTCTCTTTCTCACAGTTGCAGCGGTGCTGCTCGCATTCTGCATCACGACAGGCGGAACGGCTGACAGATCGAACGTCACCATAACAAAAACCGACGGCGACACACACGAGGGCTACGTCGACGTCACCGGCGGCCGGGTCTGGTTCCGGATCGACGGTGCCGACAGCACGGAGACGCCCCTCCTGGTCCTCCATGGGGGGCCGGGGGCGAGCCACGACTACCTCGAACCGCTCGCGGCCCTCGCGGACGAGCGGCCGGTCGTCTTCTACGACCAGCTCGGGTGCGGGAACTCCGACCGGCCCGACGACCCCGCCCTCTGGACGGTGGAGCGCTACGTCGCAGAGGTCGGCGAGGTCCGGGATGCTCTCGGACTCTCCCGGGTGCACCTCCTCGGGCAGTCCTGGGGAGGGGCACTCGCGGTCGAATACGTCCTCTCCGCACAATCCGAAGGTGTCGAGAGCCTGATCCTCTCCGCACCGCTGCTGGACGCGGACCGGTGGGTGGCCGACCAGCGGGCAAACCTTGCGGCGTTCCCCGACGAGACGCAGGAGGCTGTGCGGAAAGCGGAGGCGACCGGGGACTTCGACTCGCCGGAGTACCAGGACGCCATGGCGGCGTACTACGCCCGGCACGTCTGCCGGATGGATCCCTGGCCCGAATGCCTGAACCGGACGTTCGAGAAGATATCCCTGCCGGTTTACCTCGGGATGTGGGGGCCGAGCGAGTTCACCTGCACGGGAACCCTCCAGGAGTTCAGCGTCACCGACAGACTCGCCGAAGTCCCGGTCCTGGTGCTCTTCACCTGCGGGGAGCACGACGAAGCGCCGCCCGCGACCATGGCTTACTACCAGAGCCTGGTGCCGGGCTCGGAACTCACGGTCTTTAAAGGCGCCTCGCACGAGCACCACCTCGAAGAGACCGAGGCCTACCTCGCGGCCGTGCGGGAGTTCATGCATCGGGTCAATGCGGCACCCTGACCCGGGGCAGGCGAGTCTACTTTTTTGCGTCCGAAAAAACGCCGGCACTCCCGCACAGGCGAAGAAATGCGCACGACGGCTTTGTTGAAACCCTGTTCCGATCTTCATCCTTTCCCTGATGAGGCTGGTGCCAGATCAGGCTGTCCCCCGGGACGACCTTTTTCTCGGGCATGTCCTCATGCAGTGGACCGTGGTGGCTATCGCCATTGGGGGTGGGGCTGACGGGGAGGGGGAGA
>PGYH01000148.1 GCA_002839575.1 Methanomicrobiales archaeon HGW-Methanomicrobiales-6 | reverse complement strand
ATGAACATCCGGATGGCGGTCGGGGCGGTGTAGAAGATGGTGACGCCATACTCCTCGATGAGATCCCAGTAGGTGCCCGGGGTCGGGTAGTCAGGGGTTGCCTCCGCGATGAGGCAGGTGGCGCCGTTCAGGAGCGGGCCGTAGACGCCGTAGCTGTGGCCGGTGATCCAGCCGGGGTCGGCGGTGCACCAGTAGATGTCGTTGTCCTTGACATCGAAGACATGGCGGGTGGTGTAGTAGGTTCCGACCATGTAGCCGCCGCAGGTGTGCACGATGCCCTTCGGGGTTCCGGTGGTGCCGCTCGTGTAGAGGATGAAGAGGGGATCCTCGGCGTCCATCGGTTCGGCCGGGCATTCCCGCCCGACGCCGTCCATCAGGTCGTAGTAGTCCACCTCCATCTCGGGGTGGAGTTCGACGGGTTTGTCGTCGTCGCGCCGGAGGATGACGATCCGCTCGACGGAGGGCGCGTTGACGACCGCCTCTTCGACGATGTTCTTGAGCGGGATTGCCTTGCCGCGCCGGTAGGTGACGTCGGCGGTGACGACCACTTTCGCGTCGATGCCCGTGATGCGCTGGTTGAGCGCGTTGACGCCGAACCCGCCGAAGACGACGGAGTGGATCGCGCCGATGCGGGCGCAGGCGAGCATCGCGATGATCTGTTCGGGCACGACCGGCATGTAGATGCAGACCCGGTCGCCCTTCCCGACACCGAGACGTTTCAGGCCGTTTGCGAACCGGCAGACCGCCTGGAAGAGCTGGCGGTAGGTGAAGATCCGCTCCTCTTCCTCGGTCTCTCCCCGCCACATGATTGCGACCTTGTTGCGCCGCTGGTTTTGGACGTGGCGGTCCAGGCAGTTGTGGGTGATGTTGAGTTTTCCGTTCAGGAACCACTTTGCGTACGGGTAGTTCCACTCTTTCACCTGATCCCAGGGCTGGAACCATTCAAGCTCCCGGGCGATACCGTCCCAGAACCCATCCGCGTCTGCCAGGAACCTCTGGTAGGCACGGGTATAGTCGCCTATCCAGGACTGGTCCCGGCAGCTGGCCTCGGGGGTATAGTACCTCGCCTCTTCGAGTTTGACGTTGAAATCTTCAGCCATCCGATTACCCCTATTATACATTATTAATAATGAATATTATATATCAACATTCTGGTTTGGGGGTCCGGATTGGGCGGAGAAGGATCCTTATATGCCAGGCACCGGAACCAGGCCATGAGGAACGGCAGTTGGATCGGAACATGCATCCCTCCATGGATTTTTGAGGGATCGACGCCCGGAGAGCTCATGCCAGCGGGCCAGGTGAGCGGGAGGGGCCAGTGGGGGGTTTGGGGATGCCGGACGGTGAGGTGCCGCACAAAGGGGAGGGGTTTTGCTGGCATACGATCATACTGCCGTCCATAATGCTCGGTGGACAGAAGCCGGACCTGCAGGAACTCCACGTAGGCCACGGATTGTGCGAGGGAATGAGATGATGGATCTCCGGATGCGGCACCTCATTCGTTCAATCGCGTTGCCCATCTCGCTGCAGGATCATCTCAACCCCTTTCCCCGGTTTTGACTGCACGCGCCGGACGATATTAGAACGGTGATATGGCATGACGGTGAAAGTATTGCTATACCCTCTTAATGGCTGAGGTTTTCCCAGGAGCAGCAGCCCGGATGGAAGGGCCGCTCCCTCCGAGAATGAAAAGGAGAGCGGAAAACAGCGATCGTGTGCAGGCTCAGCTTCTCTGCCCACGCCCTGATGGACCCACCGGCCTCAGGGCGATCTGACCCGCTCAACCCGGCGATCATACCATAACGTATATAGCGATTGCGAGGCATCCTTAGTTTACAGAATATTGAAATATTAAGTCATTGTAAACCACGCCCTGCGACGGTGAACTGAGATGACCATCGGGGAACGGATAAGATCTGCACGCATTGGGGCAGGTATGAGCCAGCGGGATCTGGCAGGAGAAATGGGCCTGAGCGCCATGGCAATCTCGAAATATGAGAACGGCGAGGTCATCCCGAGATCAGGGCTCCTGATCCAGATGAGCGAGATACTCGGAGTGAACATCGACTACTTCTTCCGCTCCATATCGGTGAACCTCTCGCAGCCGCAGTACCGGTGCCGGAAACCGCTGAAAAAGAAAGAAGCGAATCAGGTGCATGCAAAGGTCCAGGAATGGCTTGAGAGGCACCTCGAGATCGAACTGATCCTGGGCGAGGAAAAGAGCCTCACGCTCCCTTCAAAGGAGACCTGCCGCATAGCAAGCCTCGACGGGATTGAAGACGTCGCCCGGAGGGTTCGTGACGAGTGGAGCCTGGGACTCGACCCAATCGAGAACGTCATGGATGTATTGGAGCAGCATGGCATCAGGGTCGGCGTCATCGACGCCCCGGATACGTTTGATGCCCTGACGTTCTACTACGACGACAACACCCCGGTTATCGCCGTGAACAACGACACCCCCGGGGACCGCCAGCGGTTCAACCTCGCCCACGAACTTGGCCACCTGCTCCTCCAGGTAGAGGGAGGCGTCGATGAAGAGGCGGCGGCACACCGGTTTGCCGCTGCGTTCCTCGTACCGAAAGAGATGGCGTTTCGGGAACTGGGACAGCGACGCCGGAATATATCGCCGCGCGAGTTCTACCTCCTCAAGCACAAATGGGGTATGAGCATGAGCGTCTGGCTCCATCGGGCTGCAGAACTCGGCATAATATCAAAGAGCACGGCTGAACGCCTCTGGACACTCTTCAATCAAAATAAATGGCGCGAGCGCGAACCCGGAGTCCCGTTGCCACAAGAACATCCTACACACATGAAACTGCTGGTTCTCCGCGCTCTTAGCGAGAAGAAGATAAGTACATCACGAGCTCAGGAATTATTGGGGGGAGAGCAGCCCGGTGAGCAGTGTGTTGAATCATTCTAGGCGATACGTGTGAAGGGTATCAAGATCCAGTGTTCGATCGATGCGAACTACGTCTTCGACCTGAACGCCGGCGGTATACTGGAGTATCCCTCGCACCTCGACTACACTTTCCTTATGGCGAACTTGCCCACGAGATAAAAACAATCTCCCACGAACAATTACTCCTCTGCGGCGTGCAGATCGTTGACCTCGAACCCGGGCAGGTTTCGGAGATCTACAAACTCCACCGGGAGCACCGGGGACTCTCCTACAGGGACCTTTCTGCATTCGTCCTGGCACGGGACACGCAAGCCGTACTGGTAACCGGTGACGGTCACCTGCGCATGATGGCCGGAAAAAACGGTGTCACATGCCACGGGACATTATGGGTACTGGATGCGCTCGTGGACGCGGGCATCCTCACGGGCCCGCACGCCGCAGATGCCCTGAGAACAATGCAGGCGAACAACCGATGGCTCCCGAAGACTGAGTGCGAGGCGCGAATACGAACGTGGAAGCCATAGATCTTCACCCGCACACCGCACGGCCAGGGAAGAGAGCGCCTTCAACGATACCGGCAAACAGCACGTCCGGGAGCGAAGCCATTCATACCAATCCAGATTATTACCAATCATGATCGGGGAGCCGTCGACCGCAAGACCGAGCATGCCCTCCTGGAGGAGGAGTGGCGAAAGGGCGGCGGGCGGCTGCTCACCGGGTTCATCCGCGGGAAGGGGGGCATCCCAGCAAAAAATCACGCCCCCGAAGGGGCAAAAACAGATAAAACGGCTTCAGCCTAATCGTACTCGCGCCAGGTCTTGCCGCAGGCGGTGCACCGGAAGAACCGGACCTCGCTCTCATCAGCCGCCCGCAGTTGCCGCAGCCACCAGAATGCCGTCGTGCAGTCGCACTCCGGGCACTTGATGGTCGCGGTCGGGAGGGTTGCAATCTTATCCTCATCGTCGACGATGGTGATCTCTTTCTCCACGCGTTTGTCTGTCTTTTTTAACCGGTCCGAATCATTGATCTCCCGGATATAGCCACACTTTTTGCATTTCAGCTGACCACCGGACGAGATCATCAGGCCCTTGCACTGCGGACAGAACATCATTACAATAAATGGGCTGCCGATCACAATTAACTTGTGGGGATGAAGGGGGAAAGCCTCCCACAGGGGTGCGGGGCGGAGCGCCCCGGGGCCACACCCGACGGCCGGGGTTCGCATGGCAGATTCCCCGGCCGGATCAGGCGCACAAATGATTTATTGCCGGATACGCCGAAAGGTAAAGGATGAAGGATTACCTGGTGCTGATCTCCTGCATCTGCTTTCTCGTCTTTCTCATCCCGGGCCGGTTCAGGAAATACTTCGCCCTCGGCGGGTGGGCAAGCATCATCGGATACCTCTTCTTCGAGCTCCCTTACTACTTCTCCATCAACAACTTCATGTACCCGGCAATAGCCCTCCTCTCCGTCCCCTTCCTCTATATCACCGCGAAATACCTGCTCCGCGACGACCCCCGGGTGATGCAGATCTCAACGGTAGCGGCCGTGGCGTTCCTGATCTACGCACCGTTCGGCTACATACCCGCACTCGGGGACTGGTTGATCGCCGCCGTCGCCGGCCAGACATCCGCGGCGCTCGCGGCGGTCGGGTATCCCGTAACCTTCGAGGCCTGGAACCTGATGGAGCGCAACGGGTTCCAGACCGAGATCATCCTTGCCTGCACCGGCATCCAGAGCATCGCGATCATGCTCGGGGTTGCCTGGGGCGTCCAGTCGACGCTGAAACAGAAGGTTGCCGGCTTCCTCCTCGTCTTCCCGACGATCTATATCCTGAACATCGTGCGAAACGTCTTCGTGATCACGGCCTACACCGAACAGTGGTTCCCCTACCTTCCCGAGATCGCCGGCAACGGCGAGTTCGGCTACGAGAGTTTCTTCTGGGCGCACAACGTCATGGCCGAACTCGGGGCACTGGTCTTCCTTGTTGTCCTCGCGTATGCCCTCTTCATGATCATTCCCGAACTCGGCACCCTCGCCGACAGCCTCTACCGGCTCTATCGCGGGGAGGTGGAGGGGATCATCCGGCCGACCACCGCAAAATCCGAACTCTAGACCCGGACGGGGAGCGCCTCCCCCATGCCGGCCGTTCTCTCCCGGCAAGCAGCAGCCGCATGCGAGGTGCGGCCTTACCAGAAGAAATCTTTTCCCGGCCTTTATTCCTGCCCCGATGAGGGTTGTGCCTGAGTGCCCCCGGTGGCGGCCGTCCGGGGCAAACGGGCAGGGTTACGACAAAGCCAGAAGAAGTGGGTGAACCGGTCAGGAGTACTGCCGGTAGAGGTAGAAGACCCGCTGAACCGCAGAGAGGTTCGTGCAGACCGCGATAAGGAGGATCGCAATCCAGATGTACCCGGTCACGCCGCCGAGCACCAGCACCAGGATCGTCTCGGGCCTGCCGAAGAAGCCGACTCCCTCAAGCGGATCCTCGATCTTCCCGGCGATCCTCTCGGAGAAGCCGATCTCCGCATACGTGACCGGCTTGATGAAGGTATTGATCAGCGATCCGGCGAGCGCCAGCCCCACGACACCGAAATCGGCCACCGGCGGGACGTCGATGAGGTGGCTGACGATAGGGATGCCGGAGAACCCCACGCCGAGGATGACCGCCGCGTCGACGTATTTGTCGGCGATCCAGTCGAAGACCGCCCC
>PGYH01000147.1 GCA_002839575.1 Methanomicrobiales archaeon HGW-Methanomicrobiales-6 | reverse complement strand
CCGCTGACGTTGTCGACGTAGACCGGCGAGGCGAACACCAGCCCGTCGGCATCCTGCATCCGGTCGACCGCGGCGGGGAAATCGTCGCCAAAGACGCACGTCCCGTCCAGGCTGCAACTCTCGCAGCCGGTGCAGGCGACGATCTGCAGGTCGGCGCGGTCGATGAGATCGATCTCGGCACCGGCCTCTTTTGCCCCGGCAAGCACGAAGGTTACAAGTTTTCTCGTCTTGCTCTGCATTCCTCGCGGACTTCCCGCAACTGCGGTTATCTTCACGATTCCGTCACTTCCTGGAGGAAGCGTTGGCTCCGGTGCGGGAAAAATGTGCGGAACGGGGGGGCTATCCACGAGGCGGTGCGTGGACATACGGGAGATGGTTGGTGATTAGCATATCCATACACGGATTTCCGTTGGCTATCGCCACTGGGGGAGGGGCTGACGGGGAGGGGGGATGCTCCCCCCTCCCCTGTCTCAACTCCTAAGCTGATGTCTACAACCCCCACCCGGCCTTCGGCCTCCTCGAACGCACCTTCGGTGCTCATGCTCCGGCCCCGTGGCCCGTCGCACCCCTCCCCAGGGGGCGGGGGCAGTGCATGGCGATATCCCCCACGGTCCACTGTACGGGACTTTTCACGAACCCGAACGGTTCTGTCGATCGCCTACATAGGCGCCACCTGCGGCACAAGAGAACCTGGGGGAAGGCCGTGGAAATTTCCCCGGCAGATCCCGGCAGGATTTCCAAAAAAAGGTTAAAGAATCTTCTCCCCCGCCTTCGGGCCGGGAGAGCACTCGTAGACCTCGCGGATCTTCATGACGAGGAGATTCTTCGCCGCCGCCTTTGCCATCTTCGACCGGACGGTGAACTGCATCTTCTCAAACTCCGGGCCGCTGGACAGAACCTCGACGTCGCCCTTGACCTGGAAGCAGCCCTTCGTCTCGGGCCCCCAGACGTAGATGGAGACCTTCGGGTTCTCCTGCACGTTTGCGAGCGTCTTCTGCATGAAGTTGTCCGCGATCCAGATCGTCTCGTCGTCGACGAGTTCCACAAACCCGATCGGCACCACGTTCGGCCAGCCGTCCTTCGAGGCTGTGGCGACCGGGAAGGCCTTCATCGTCCGTAAGGCCGCCTTCATCTCTTCAGTAAGTGCAACCATCAGTCTTCACCGGTATATTCTCTTTATTGCAGGCTTAAAAAAGGTCCTGTAGAAAAAATAACGGGTGTGAGTGATGCGCCCGGGGTTTGCACCCCGGCAGGGTGCCGGACCGGGCTTGTGCCATGGACAGCCGCACCGTTCACGGCTCGAAGTCCATCACGACGGCAGAGTGGTCGCTCAACCCCTGCCCCCGCAGGTCGTGCAGGTACCAGCACGCCGTCGGGTTGAGGCGCGTAGACGCGAAGAGGTCGTAGCGCTTGCACTTCGGGACATCCTCGGGCCCGCGGTCGGGGCACCAGCTGTACTCCCTCGCCTGGTAGCCGTGGAGTCTGCGGAAGACGTCAGGGAGGTCATACTCCGCAAGGCCGGGGAGGACGTTCATCTCGGCGTTGTACCACCACCTTCTCGGGCGGCCGAGGTACTCGTCGCTCTCAGAGATCGGGATATTGTAGGCCTCGTTCGGGAGAACGTCGCGGTAGAAGGGAACGATGGTCCCGTCAGCGAGTTCGGCATCCGGTATATGGAGGTCCCCGCAGAAGATCCGCGGCCGTGCCGATCTGACGGCGAGGTGCCGGTAGATCCCGACCAGCGTCTCGGCCTTGACGATCTCGTTCCTCCTGTTGCCGATCGCCGTCGGCACGTGGGCGTTGTGGATCTCGAACTCGCCCGCCGGTGCGCTGACGACGGCCGAGACCACCCGCTGCTTCCACGGGATATCGAAATCGAGAGGATTTAAGGGTGTGAGGGGATACCTGCTCGCGATCAGGCATCCGCAATTCTTCGCTTCGCCGGGAGGAGAGCACTGTTCCGAGAGCCGGGAAACACTGTAAGCGAACTGGAACGGGTCGTTCGCGCCCCGTGCGCGAAGATCGTTCAACCGCTCGGCCATGTAGGCCACCCGCGCTATCTCCACCAGCGCAAGGCTGTCAACTGAGTAGAGCAGTCCGAAGTTCTCCAGTTCTTCCCGGAAGAGCGGCAGAGACCGGTCCGTCACCTCCTGGAAGGCGACGATATCCGGCGAGTGCTGGCAGACTGCTTCGACTTTCTTTTCCACGCTCTTGAGACCGGAGCGGAAGAGATCCACGTTCCATGAAATAAGCCGCATATGCCTGATACATCCCATGTTGGCGTTACTAATTCATTAACGCATCGAGTTACGGGCGATCCGGGGCGTTGCAGCCGCGTCACCCGCTCCGCCGCTCCGGCCCGATCCCCTGCTCGGCGCAGTGCCGGTCGATAGCGTCGAGGAACCTCCTGCCGTAACGCTGCAGTTTTCCCTCGCTGACGCCGTATATCCGCAGAAGCGCAACACCAGTGGCCGGGTAGAACGTTGCCATCTCCTTGAGGCTCCGGTCGTGGAAGACGACGAACGGCGGCACGCGATCGAGGTCGGCAACGACTTTTCTGAGCCGGCGGAGCCGGAGGAAGAGGGCTTCGTCGTAGTCGTCTGCGGGTTCCGATGCCACGACACCTTCCGGACGCGGCTCTGTGAGCGGCACCACGAGAGCGCCCGCGAGCACCTCCCGGCTCCGGCCGTTTGACACGAGGACGGGGTACCGGCCGCCGGTCGACGCGATGAACCCCTTCCCGACCATCTCCTGGATGAAGAGCAGCCACTGGTCGCGGGTGTATCCGAAGCCGTGGGCAGCAAGCCGGCCGTGCCCGTTCTCGCGGACTCTCGCGCTTGTTGAGCCGGCCAGCACGTCGGCGACATACGACGCGCCGAACCGCTCCCCTGTCTCGCGGATGCAGGCGATGACCGCCGACGCGGCCTCTGTCCCGTCGAAGACCTTCACCGGCGTCTCGCAGCGGTCGCATGCGCCGCACCGCTCATCCGGATAGGCCTCGCCGAAGTAGGCGAGCAGGAACTTCCTCCGGCACCCGGGGGTCTCGCAGTAATCGAGCATCGCGCCGGCTTTGCGGTAGGCGATGTCCTTCTGCGTCGCGTCGGTGCTCTCCTTCTCGATGAGGTAGCGGATCGCACCGTAGTCGCCCCGGGAATAGAAGAGGATGCAGTCGCCCGGCTCCCCGTCCCTCCCCGCCCTGCCGGTCTCCTGGTAGTAGGACTCGATGTCCTTCGGGAGGTCGGTGTGAATGACGAACCGCACGTCGGGTTTGTCGATGCCCATTCCGAAGGCGACGGTGGCGCAGATGATTGCGGCGTCGCCGCGGGAGAAGGCCTCCTGGTGCTCGGTGCGGACGGCGTCGGGGAGACCGGCGTGGTAGGGGAGCGCCGGGAACCCTTTCTTCTGCAACTTCTCCGCGAGGTCCTCCGTCGCCTTCTGGGAGAAGCAGTAGATGATGCCGGCGTCGTTTGGGTGCTCGGCCAGGTAGGCGACGAGCCGCGGGAAGTAGCGGGCTTTCGGCACCACCCGGTAGGTGAGGTTTTTGCGGTTGAAACTCCCGATGAACCGGGCGGGGTTCGAAAGGGCGAGCTGCACCGCGATGTCGTCCTGGACGGCGGGGATGGCGGTCGCGGTCAGGGCGATGATGGGGACTGCGGGGAACCGCTCCTTGAGCACCCGGAGCCGGCGGTATTCGGGGCGGAAGTTATGGCCCCACATGGAGATGCAGTGCGCCTCGTCGATGGCGATGAGCCGGACGTCGGCTTTTGCGATGAGCGAGCGGAAAAACGGCTGCACGGCCCGCTCAGGGGAGACGTAGAGCACACGGATGCGGCCTTCGAGGATCACCCGCTCGATGATCTTCTGCTCCCCGCGCCCGAGCGAACTGTTGATCGTCGCCGCCGGGATGCCGTTTGCCCGGAGACCGTCGACCTGGTCTTTCATCAGGGCAATGAGCGGCGAGACGACGACCGTAAGCCCGCCGAAGACGAGGGCCGGGAGCTGGTAGCAGAGGGATTTGCCGCCCCCGGTCGCCATGACGGCGAGGACGTCGCGCCCGGCGAGCACGGCATCGACGATCGCTTCCTGGTGGGGGAGGAACGACGTATAGCCGAAGTATTTCTCAAGATAATGATATTTTACATCCATTACGCCACGAAATCCGATGTGCTGGTACGGTTGGGCGGGGAGCGGGATAGGGTTTGTTGTTCCGGCCCCACGAGCGAGCAACCGCCGGCATCGGGCACCCGGAGGGCCGTGGGAGCGAAATAGAGTTTCCCCACACCGGCCCCATTGACTCACGGAAAGGTATAATAGCGGGATTATCCCTCCTGCCCCCCGTGAGTTCGTATGAAATGAATCACCTATCTTTTAGCTCTGGTCGCGTTTGCCGCGGCCATTGCCCCTGGGGTTTCCGCCCAGACCGTACTCTTTGCGGACGACATGGATGTGTAGCAGGATCCATGGGTGCAGCCCTATGAGAGTCCCTACGGAACGGCAACTGCACTCACTGCCCGGACCCTGCCTCGCGTTCGGTTGTCCGGGCACGATGGGTGGCTGCCCGGGTTCGGCCCGGCCCGGATCGTCCTCGCGATTCGCACCACCCGGCACCGCACCGATGCGCATATTCCCCTAAGATGCATACAGGTACGCATGAAGAACGTCGATATGACGGTCGAGGGGAATATCCTCACCATACGGATAGATCTCGCAAAGGAGTTCGGTGAGTCCAAGAGCGGGAAGTCGATCACGATCGCCTCCTCCGAGGGCAACGTCTCGGTGCCGGACCACGAGGAGATCAAGATCGGGTTGAACATCTACCGGAAGAAGTAGGCGGCGGTCACGCCCTGGCGCCGGCGCACCGGGGAGAGTCACCGCTCATTTTGCGCGAGCCGTATCATCATCCACGCTCTGCACGTTCACGTGAAACCGCGAAGAAAGCGAAGGTGAGAGAGACGTGTATCACAGGCTGGTATGAAAATCCTCTAGGGGTATGCAAAGTATCAACTAGAACCAATGGATCGGCCATCGCTGTTTTTCATGGTCATCTATGAGCCAACGGCTCATGGCGCGCTCTGTTGAAGTTTTTTTGTTTTCCTCTACGCCAATGAAGTTGGTGCTGGGCCCGGCTTGTCCCTAGAACCGGCCTTTTTCCCACTAGCATGTCCCCATGCAGTGGACCGTGGTGGCTATCGCCACTGGGGTGGGGCTGACGGGGAGGGGGGCATTCCCCCCTCCCCTGTCTCCACCTTATGTAGCGATGTCTGAAAACCCCACCCCGCCCGGCCTTCGGCCTCCTCCCCCGCCCTTGGGGCGGGGGCAGTCATGGCGATTGTGATGGTTCGTTACGCGACTGGCCAGAGGCCGGGAACGTGAGCACCGTGAGGTGCGAAGAACTGGAGCAGGAGGATACTGAAGGTCTTGGACTAGCGACTGGCCGAAGGAGCGGGGTTCGAGGAGACCGAAGGTCTTTGAGAACGCGAAGTTCGTGCGATTGTTGACGTGTTCTTTTCGCGCTTTGCTCCCTTAGTGCTCCTACACCCGTCGTTCCGCTGTGTGTACCCCGTATCTGACGGTGCTCGCGCTCCGGACGTTCCGTCCGTCACACCCGGAAAGACCCAACACCCTTCACATCCGCCCCACGGCGCACCGGAGCGTCCCGCGAACCTCCCGGATGGGACAGCGGTCGCAGAGCGGTGACGTTTTGCAGACGGTCTTTCCCAGACAGACGATCTGGGCGTGGTAGTCGTTGAAGAGGGCCACGTCAGGGTCGAGGTTCTCGGCAAAGAGGCGCTGTGTCCGGTCGTAGGACGCCCCTTCGGGGAGGAGGCCGTAGCGCGAGAATATCCGCCGGGTGTAGGCGTCGACGACGAAGACCGGCTTTTCGCAGGCATACAGCAGGATGGTGTCCGCCGTCTCCTTCCCGAACCCCCGGAGGGCGAGCAGCCGCTCGCGGAGTTCCCTGGTCTCCACGGCCGCCATCGCCGCCGGGTCGGCCCCGAACTCGGCAACGTAGACCCCGGCGAACTCACGGATCCGCTCCGCTTTCTGGTTGTAGTACCGGGAAGGGACGATCCGGCGGGCGATATCGGCGGGATCGGCCGCGGCGAGCAGGTGCGGGTCGAGCATCCCGGCGTCCTCGAGGTTGCGGACGGCCTGCGCCGCGTTTGTCCAGGAGACGTTCTGGGTCAGGATCGCGCCGACCATCGTCTCGAAGGGCGTTTCTGCAGGCCACCAGCCCTGGTGGCCGAACGCCGCGAAGAGGGCGTCGTAGACGAGCGTGAGGTCCTCGGTGAGCGTCGCCGCCATCACCGCCACCAGGGCTTCGCGGCGATCGGCATGTGCCAGTCGGTGCCGAAGGCACGTTCCGTCACCCGGATCCCGGGCGGGGCCTGCCGGCGCTTGAACTCCGCCTGCTCGACCCTCCGGAGGACGTCCCGCACCGTCTCCCCCGGATACCCGGCGGCGATGATCTCGCCCGGGGACTCGAAGCAGTCGATGTGGCGGTGAAGGATCGCGTCGAGGAGGTCGTAGGGGGGAAGGCTCTCCTGGTCGGTCTGGCCGGGCCGGAGCTCCGCCGAGGGCGGCTTGTTGAGCACCCGCTCGGGAATGACGGGACGCTTTGTGTTCAGCCACCGTGCTATCCGGTAGACCATCCCCTTCGGGACGTCGCCGATCACGGATAGCCCCCCTGCCGCATCCCCATAGAGGGTGCAGTAGCCGACCGCAACCTCCGACTTGTTCCCGGTCGAGAGGAGCATGGAGCCGAACTTGTTTGCGAGGGCCATCAGAACCGTTGCCCGGATCCTGGCCTGCAGGTTCTCCTCCGTGATGTCGGGGGGGAGCCCGGCGAAGACCCCCGCGAGGGTGCCGTCGAACGCCTCCATCACCGGGGTTATCGGGAGGCAGTATGTCCTTATCCCGAGGTTCGCCGCAAGTTCCCGGGCATCCTCGATGCTTTCGGCGGAGGTGTAGGGGGAGGGGAGGAGCACCCCGAGGACGTTCTCCGGCCCGAGCGCCCGGACAGCGACGGCGGCCACGAGCGAGGAGTCGATCCCGCCGGAGAG
>PGYH01000146.1 GCA_002839575.1 Methanomicrobiales archaeon HGW-Methanomicrobiales-6 | reverse complement strand
AGGGTTTCTTTGCCGACCTGAAGGGTTTCTTTGCCGACCTGAAGGGTTTCTTTGCCGACCTGGAGGGTTTCTTTGCCGATCTGGATGGTCTGATCCTGCTTGTCCAGCATCTGGTCGAATTTCATATCCATGCTGTGCAATACATTCCCGGCGTAATCCATCCGCTCGAACGTCTCCTCCTGGATGTCTCCCCGGATGATCTCAAAATCGGCGTACTCCCCTGTTGCTTCTTCCCACCTGATGGTGAACGATTTGACTGCAATGGGTCTTCGTATGATATTGATCGCATTGATGAGATCCCGGAGGTCCTGCTCGCTCCCCTCTGCAACGATCTCGACCTCCCCGTTCTTGAGATTCTTCACGTACCCCGAGATATTGCGATCAAACGTCTCGTTGTACACATGCTCCCGATAGCTGACCCGCTGGACACGCCCCCGTGCCGTGGCCACAAATCGTTTCATTCAATTTCATTCTGTACGGTGGAGATAAATAGTTTCTCCAGATGACACGTCACCCTGCGAAACTCTCTCTGGGCCCTTGCCTGCACCACAAAAGGGGGTGGCGGAAGACAGAATATCAACCTTGAAGACAAACCAAAGATGCATACAATGACCGAGAACCTCGCAACACTTATCCAGAACCGCGGCCCGATCCGGACGATCGGCGTCATCGGGATGGGCTACGTCGGCATCCCGGCGGCGGCGCTCTTTGCGGACGTGGCCGGAGTCGAGCACGTCTACGGCTTCCAGCGGGACTCCGCCTCTTCAGGCTACAAGATCGCCATGCTCAACCGGGGCGAGTCGCCGCTCAAGGGCGAGGAGCCCGGCCTTGAGGAATTGCTGGAGAAGGTCGTCGGTGCCGGGAAGTTCTCCTGCACCGCCGATTTCTCGAAGATCGCCGGGTGCGACGCGGTGACCCTCGCGATCCAGACCCCGTTCAAGGACAAGAAGGACCTTCTCCCTGACTTCACGCCCCTGATCGAGGGGCTCCGGAACGTCGGGCACCATCTGACGCCGGGGACGCTCGTCGTCCTCGAGTCGACGATCACCCCCGGCACGACCGCGGGGATGGCCCGCGAGATCCTTGAATCGGAGTCCGGGCTCGTCGCCGGGAAGGACTTTGGACTGGCGCACGCCCCCGAGCGGGTGATGGTCGGCCGGCTCCTCAAGAACATCCGCGAGCACGACCGGATCGTCGGCGGGATCGATGAGGTCAGCACGAGGCGGGCCGTGGAGCTCTACGCCCCGGTGCTGACAACCGGGGAGGTCATCCCGATGACCGCGACCGCGGCCGAGGTGACGAAGACCGCCGAGAACACCTTCCGCGACCTCCAGATCGCGGCCGTCAACCAGCTCGCCCTCTACTGCGAGGCGATGGGGATCAACGTCTACGACGTCCGGGCCGGGGTGGCGTCGCTCGAGGGCGAGGGGATCACCCGGGCGATCCTCTGGCCTGGTGCCGGGGTCGGCGGCCACTGCCTGACGAAGGACACCTACCACCTGGAGCGGGGGGTGCAGGTGCTCGGCGGAGAACTGGACTTCCCGGCCGGCCGGGAGTCGCTCTACACCCTCGCCCGCGGGATCAACGACTTCATGCCCGAGCATATGCTGCATTTGACCGAGTCGGCGCTCGGTGTGGTCGGGAAGGGTCTGAAAGGATCGAAGATCGCGCTCCTCGGCTGGGCGTTCATCAACGACTCCGACGATGCCCGGAATACGCCGGCGGAGCCGTTCCGTGACGCGGCGCTCGCTGCCGGTGCGGCGGTTGCCGTCCACGATCCCTGGGTCGACCCGGCGACGTCGCCGGACGCCCCGCCGGGGCTCTCGCGGGACCTCGAGGGGGTGCTTTCCGGCGCGGACGCGGTGGTGGTCTTTGCCGGACACAAGGAGTACCGGGGGCTTGTGCCTGCCCGGGTGAAGGAACTCTCGGGGTCCGCGCACCCGGCGGTCATCGACGGGCGGAACGTCGTGGACCCGGATGCGTGGATTGCGGCAGGTTTTGTGTACCGCGGCATCGGCCGGGGCGACAAGAACCGGCACGCGCTCTGGGAATAACACTCTATTTTTCTCTCAACTCATCAACCAAACTAACGTGCAGTGTTTCATTATTTTCGGTCAGGCGAGACGAAACACGAGACGTCTTCCTGGAGGTGGGCCGATCAGGGATCCCGCGGGCTGAACGGGGACTCATCCCTGGTTTTCTCCAATATCAGGTCGTCTTGAAGGCTTTGAACCGCAGACCTGAGAGGAGGGATATCGTCCTGGATGGTTCTTTAGATGATGGCTCTGTTGATCCCGAAGTAGGCATGGATCAATTTGTCGCGCATGCCGGCCATCTCGCTCCAGGGAAGAGAGGGACAACGCTCCCTGACGTGGCGGGGGATTCCCTTCGTCGCCTCACCGTGCCATGGATGGTTACTCCTTTGCGGTCGGAACTTGAGAAACCCGAAGGGCTTCGAGACGCGACGCTCCATCGGGAGCGGAGTTCGAGGGCCGGCTCCATGCTACACAGGAGACTATAGTCTGCCGTAGCGTTTATGCGCCTGCTCGATGGTCATCAGATGGGTGATCTCGACCCAGTCCCTGTCGGTATCGACGATATAGAGCGCGGTAAACGATCGGCCGATATGGAGGCGAAATACCTCCATGCCATCCGTATTCAGGCGTTCTTTATCTCCCCCGCTGCCGGGATACGGATCAGTCTGCAGAACGGCGAGTTTTTCCGTGACGATGCGTTGCGACTTCTCAGGCAGCGCATTCAGGAAGTCAGCCGCCGACCGCCTGAACAGAACGATGAGCCGTCACAGTGAGATCTCCACGAGTTCCTCCGTCTCCTGGATCCGCTTGATATCCTCGACAAGCCGCCGCTTCTTTTCATGCTCGATCATCTCCTCTATCAGTTCCGAGAAGGTCATCCCCGGCTCCCGCATACCGGAGAGGGCGGCCCAGACCTCTTCCCTGACAATGATGCGCTTTGTGGCATTCATGGCATCTATGACATACGTACTGTTGACGGAAAAAGATTGCTGATGTAGCGGTACCCTCCGGCAGCTTTGCCATTCGGTCGCCGGATCGAAGTCGGATACTCTTTAGCACTTACCGGAAGTAACGGCGGATACAGTCTACATCCGCTCGACGCTCCTCGATGCTTGGACGAACTGGCATCGATGCGGGCCGACGCCCTCCTTGAGTGGGAGATCAGACCAGAACCGTACGGAAACACCCTGAAGACGGCGAGGGAGAGGTTAAAGGCAAACGTACCCCGGACGCTCGCAAGATACTGGCCGGCGATATCCTTTGTTGCCCGGAAGTTCGGGCCGAAGAGGGTGAAAGACCTCGAGAAGGTATCGACGGCGCTGTATATCCCCGCCCCGGTCCGCAGATGTGGCCAGGCAGGGGCCGGGCCGAACCGGTGCACGGGTAACTTCCGGCCGGGCAAACGGAGAGCGGCCGCTGCATGGTGAGTGTATCCGTCCGAGCATCTCGCCCGGGTGCCTGAGATCCAGCAGGCTGCGATGTTTCAACGGAATGCGATGGGTCGAAGGGCCGGAGCGTGAGAAGACGTCCTGCGGACAGTCGTTCTACGCACCTTCGCTTATCGAACCCCCGCCCGCCCGTTCCACTCCCGGACGAGCCTTGCGTAGCACGCATCGCAGATATTCGTCCGTGCCTCCCGCGAGTGGTAGACCGCCTTCAACTCCTTGCAGACATCGCACCGGCCGAGGTCGACCTTGGTCCGTTCGAACGTCCGGTGGTCAAGAACCCCCGGGAGCGGCTGCGCCTTCGATCGCTTTGCCTTCTTCAGGCAGTCATAGCAGAGGTACTCTCCCCCGCCCCGTCTCACCGACGACGTCGGCCGCTTGCCGCAGACGTGGCAGGGCTCGTCCTTTGCGACCGGGAGGGGGATATAGTCCGCGGGGTTGATGGTGGCAGCAGTGGCAGCACGTTGGCAGCAACTGCTGCCAATGAGTGCGGCCGCATTCGGGCCTGGAACTGCATTTCCGGCAGGATGTACAGGGTTCACCGGTTCATTGGCAGCAGTGCGGAAAACACAGGCACCCCGGTCGTCATCGGAAGTAGCCTCGCTCGTGCTCTCCGTTCTCTCATTCTGCTGTACATATAGGTACAGAGATCGATCTCTATCAGGATCCTGGTCGCCGTTTCCGGAATCCTCCCCGCTCTGCCCGATCTCTTGTTGGCAGCAACTGCTGCCACTCTGCTGCAACCTGCTGCCATTGCTGCCAACGTCAGGATCGTCATCCAGCCAGACGGAGGTCCCCCCGCGCCACTGCCGGTAGACCTCGGCGTCGAACGTGAAGTACTGCTCCCGGCGGCGGATAGTGGCCCCGTACTCGCCGTTCTCCGTCACAGTGGCGTCGTAGAGGCTGATCGCCGGGCACTTCTCCAGGAGGCCGGAGTAGGGTGTCCCCCGGCTGACGTAGCCGTTGAGGAGCCGCCGGGTCTGGTAGTAGGAGAGGCCGAGGGCGCTCTGGAGGTGCCGGACGGTGAAGACCTCGACTCCCATCCGGGCGACGGTTTCGAGCGCCGCCGCCTCGTTCTTCGTCAGTTTGGTCTCCTGGCCCCCGGCTTCGCCGTTGATGGCGGTATAGAGTTTTGCGGCCGCCGCGAAGTCCTCCTCCCGGGCGATCACCGCTCCGTCGTCGTCCCGGTCGCGCTGGAGGTAAAAGAGCCGGGCCCGGCACTTGATCAGGTCAAAGAGCATGCCGGGGTTCCGGCGGTTCTGGGTTGTGGAGGACTGGATCCGCCGGGCGAATGGGATCCGGACGGGGAGGACCTCGGTTTTGACGGCCTCCCAGATCGCCCGGCAGGTGAGGACGTCGTCTTCGGCCGAGGGTCGACCGACCGCCTCGACCTCCTTCATGTGGTCGAAGACTCGCTTATCTTGCTCGACGGTATCGTCGATCCAGACCGTGAGCATCCGGTTCATCACCTGGTCGTCGCCGAGATCCTCGACTTTTGCGAGCCACCAGACGCACCGCTCGGGGATGGTGCAGACCCGGAGTTTTCGCTCGGTCGTGAGGGTCCTATGCTCGATCGGCTCGCGGAAATTCGCGGTCGCGGACTTGAGGACTTCCTGGAGGTCGTCGGAGAGCGAGACGTCGTCGAAGAGGAGGACGGTCCCGGGCCGGAGGTCGTCGTCGTAGTAGAGCGCTTTGTTGGAGACTGTGCCCTTGAGTTTGTAGGCGTCAGGGATGAGGTTCTGCATCGTCGTGCAGGCATGGGTTTTGCCCTTCCCGGAGTTGCCGGAGACGGCGACATGAAGGCCGTTCGTGTTCTCGACCGATTGCGAGGCAAGGGACATCACCAGGCACTCCGCAACGGTCCGGTCGCCGACGTGGGCGTTGTTGAAGGTCTCGAGGAAGAAGGCGAGCGGGTCGCCGTCGCGGAGGATCTGGATAGCTCGTTCATAGTGTTCGTCGACGGGAGGAGGGGTTGGTGGCTTCTCCTCCACGGTTGTCTTCTCTGGAGTGCGGGTTCGCTTTTGCTCATGCATCCCCCGGAGTTCGGGCCAGCGCTGGGCGCCCCCGCCGCAGGTCTGGTGGTGGCAGCCGGCGAAGATCGCGCCGTTCGCGAACTGGATGGCAAACGCGCCGTCCTTGTGCGCCGAGGAGAAGGGGCACTCCGTGAGGGTGAAGAGGGTCCCGCCCTGCCAGGGCCGTGTGTTCCGGACGGCGATTCCGTGCTCCGCGAGCCAGGCAGCAAGGTCGATGCCGGGGCTCTTCTTTCTCTGCGGAGGCTCCTTCTGGAGGAGGAGCCCGGCGAGGT
>PGYH01000145.1 GCA_002839575.1 Methanomicrobiales archaeon HGW-Methanomicrobiales-6 | reverse complement strand
CGGCTCGGCCGGGCTGGTGACCGGGGAGGGGACCCGGAGCACTCCTTCGCGGCCGAACCTCACGGTCATCGCCGATATGGCCGGGATGCAGCCCCGCTACATGGGGGGTTTTGCGACCTCCGCCGGGCCGGAGTGCATCACAAGCCTCGGCGTCGCGATCCCGGTGCTCGACGACCGGCAGGTCGCGGGACTCCGCATCCTCGACGAGGCCATCCCGCTCCCGGTCGCCGATATCAACACCCGCAGGGTCCTTGACGAGGCGACCTATGCCGACGTCTGGCAGCAGCCCGACCGGGAGGTGACCTACCACCCCGAGTGGTGCGAGGAGTGTTCGGCCTGCGCCGCGGCCACGATCTGCCCGACGGGCGCGTTTACCCGCGAGACCGGGATCGACCGCGACCGCTGCCTCGCCTGCACCGCCTGCATGGCCGCCTGCCCGAACAACGCCCTCGAGGCCGGCGAGGGCTCGCTCCGGGTCCGGGGACGGCGCGTCCCGATCACCCTCCGCCAGTCCGGCCGGACGCTCGCCGAAGACCTCTGCCGGGACGTAAAAGAGCGGATCCTCGATGGCCGGTTCACCTTCACCGGTGGGGGGCGGTGAGGGAGACGTGCCTCCTCCACTGCCCGGGGTGCGGCCGACCGTTCCCGGAACTCTACTGGAGCGGGGTGGGTGTTCACTGTCGGGAGGTGTAGCGTCACCACCTGTGTCGAACGTGTAGAGAAGTTGGACAGAAGACGTAAATGAACGGACGTTTTAGATCCCTATTACCATAGCGAGGCGGGTGAAGCATGCGGCAGAAGGTATCGACGGACACGATCTTAACGGGACTGTTTGCCGTGCTGCTCCTTATCCTGCTCTTCTACGACCCTATCAGGGGGCTCCATCCGGCGCTCGATCCTCTCTTCATGGTCTTTATCCAGGGTGTCGGCCTCGTTCTCCTGGCGCTCATGGTATTCTGCATCATCGGCCTGGTGCTGATGATTGGTCGGCGCCTGTATGGCCTTTGCTGTGGGGAATGACGATAGTTATCTGGATGGAGTTTTTCTCTGCACAGAGAGATCCGTTCCGGGATCGATCAACCTGGATGTGAGCGTCTCTCTTAATCCATTGTGGAGATCAAGGCTCTTCATTTCCGGTAACAACTCCCGGAAGTGTAGATGAACGTGACAGAAAACATATACCTCCGAACGTTCAGGTCATTCCATACATGAAACGTAACCACATCATCGCGTTGATGGTCATCGGCATCGCGGCCGGCCTGTATGGGGCCGTCACCTACCAGTGGATCCTGATGCTCATCATCGCCGCAGTGGTGGCGCTGATCCTGGTCGCGAGCGACTTCGCAGGGCGGACCGGGGCGTAGTCGGCGGCGATCGCGGCACGACATGGAAGATTTATCCCCGCCGCCGTCCTCCCCCGCCCATGCGCGTCACCCGCCCGGCCCTCCTCCTCACCGCCCTCGCCCTCTTCCTCGCCGCCTACCTGGTGGTTCGGTTCGACGACCCGGCGGTCCCGCCCGCCGTCCCGGTGGTCTTCCTGGTCGCCCTCGCCCTCCCCTCGTATATCGCCCTCGTCCGCTGGCTCGGCCCTGCCCGCGGCATCGCCCTCCTCCTCCTCCTGAGCCTCCTCCCGCTCGCCGTCGAGGCATACGCCGTCGCGACCGGTATCCCGTATGGCAACTTCACGTATTCGGCCGACCTCGGCTACCGGGTCTTCGGCCTCGTCCCCTGGACGGTCGCATTCGCCTACCTCCCGATGCTCCTCGGCGCCGTCACCCTCGCCGCGGCCGCTGCCGGGACCGCCTGGAGCCGGCTGATCCCGGCCGGCGTCTTCGTCCTCCTCCTCGTCGACCTCGTCATCGACCCGGCGGTTGTCCACGCCGGCCTCTGGGTCTGGCCCGCCGGCGGCGCCTACTATGGCGTCCCGGTCTCGAACTTCGCGGGCTGGATCCTGACCGGAGCGGTCTACATCGCCCTCTTCCGGCTCATCGCGGGCGCCCGACCGATCCCGGGGACGGTGGCGGCGAGTCTCCTCCTCATCCTCGCCTTCTGGACCGGCTACCTCGCCCGGAACGATCTTGCCGTACCGGCACTCCTCGGGGCGGCGCTCGCCCTTGCAACCCTGCCGGTCGCCTTCGGTGGTGATAGCACCGCATCGCCGCCGGCTCTCCCGTGACGATCCCGGACGCCAAAATATATATGCCACCTGTGTCTTCCTGCACCCGTTTTCCATTCAGGAAGGGGGGAATTATGCGGGCTGTAATCGTTGGGGCCGGGTTCGGGGGGCTCTCCGTCGCGGCTCTTCTTGCGAAGGGCGGTTTCGACGTCACGGTGATCGAGAAGAACGAGCAGCCCGGGGGCCGGGCGAGCGTTCACCGCGATGGGGGGTTCACGTTCGACATGGGGCCGTCGTGGTACCTGATGCCCGACGTCTACGACCGGTTCTTCGCGGAGTTCGGGAAAAGCCCGAAAGACTACTTCCCGCTCGCGAGGCTCGACCCTTCCTACCGGGTCTTCTTCGCCGACGAGCGGGTCGCGGACGTCTCGGCCGACCTCGGGAAGAACTACGATCTCTTCGAGTCGTTCGAACCCGGCGGGGCCGAAAAACTCCGGGGTTACCTCGCCGAGGCCGAGGAGACTTACGGGATCACCATGAGCGACCTCCTCTACCGGGAATACCGGAGCATATTCGACTTCTTCGACCGGCGGCTCCTTGCCGGGGGGAGGAAACTCAACCCGCTCGAGAACCTGGAGTCCTTCGTCAAGAAGCGATTCTCAAGCGACGAAGCCCGGAAAGTCGTGCAGTACTCCATCGGCTTCCTCGGCGGCTCGCCGAGAAACACCCCCTCGTTCTACCACATCATGACGCATATCGACCTGAACATGGGCGTGTGGTACCCGGAGGGGGGCATGCGGGCGGTCGTCGAGTCCCTCGTCACGCTCGGCCGGGAGTTCGGGGTCGAGTACCGCTACAACGAACCGGCGACCGCCATCGACGTGGAAGGGGAGCTTGCCCGGAGGGTCGTCACCCCGCTCGGGGCGCACGAGACCGACGTCGTCGTCGTCAACGCCGACTACCCGTTTACGGAACTCTCCCTCCTCCCCGAAGGCTCGCGGTCGTACCCCGCCTCCTACTGGGCAAAAAAGGTCCTCGCCCCGTCCACGTTCGTCGCCTATCTCGGCGTCGACCGGGTGGTGAGTGCGCTCGCCCACCACAACATCTTCCTCGAGCCCGACTGGGAGGAGGGGTTTGAGACGATCTTCGATCCCAAAAAAGCCGCCTGGCCGGAAAGCCCCTCGTTCTACGTCAATGTCCCTTCGAGGACGGATACGACCGCCGCCCCGAAGGGCACCGATACCCTCTTCGTCCTCGCGCCACTCGCCCCCGGCATCGAGGATACCCCGGAACTGCGCGAGCGGTTCTACGACCGCCTCATGAACCGGATGGAGGAGATCCTCGGCGAGAATATCCGGGACTCGGTCGTGACCCGGCGGATATTTGCTCTATCCGACTTCACCGACCGCTACAACGCCTACCGGGGGACGGCGCTCGGGCTCTCCCACACCCTCCGGCAGACGGCGCTCTGGCGGCCTTCACACCAGAGCAAGCGTGTCAGGAATCTCTACTATACCGGCCAGTACACCCACCCGGGGATCGGGGTGCCGATGACCCTGATATCCTCCCAGATCGTCGCCCGCGAGTTGACCGATCGTTACCGCCGGTGAGGTGCATCGTGATCGACCGGACCATCTACGGAATCTTTCGGCGGGGGAGCAGGACCTACTTCTACTCGACCCTCTTCTTCCCGCCGGCGGTGCGGGAGGACGTCTTTTCCCTCTACAGTTTCGTCCGCACCGCCGACGATTACGTGGACGCGGTGCCGCAGCAGGTCGAGGAGTTCTACGCCTTCACCGACCGCTACGCCATGGCGATGGCCGGGGAAGCGACGGGGGATGTGGTGATCGACTCGTTCGTCGAACTTGCGGGGAGGAAAGGCTTTGATCGAGCGTGGACAACGGCGTTTCTTGGCTCGATGGAGAGGGACATCACGGTCGGTTCCTACCGGACGATCCGGGATCTCGAGGCCTACCTCTACGGATCGTCCGAGGTGATCGGGCTGATGATGGCCCGGCTCCTCGACCTCCCCCCGGAATCCTACCCTGCGGCGCAGAACCTCGGCCGGGCGATGCAGTACGTCAATTTCATCCGCGACATCGCAGAAGACCTCGCTCTCGGCCGGACCTACTTTCCCCGCGAGGAGATGGAGGCGTTCGGGCTTGACGACCTCTCGGCGGCCGCGGCTTCCCGTGACCCCCGGGGGTTTGCAGCATTTCTCCGGTTCCAGCTCCGGCGCTACCGGGAGTGGCAGGAGCAGGCGGAAGCCGGGTTCGGGCACATCCCCCGGCGCTACCGGATCCCGATCCGGACGGCGTCGGATATGTACCGCTGGACGGCCCGGACGATCGAGCGCGACCCGGCCGTCGTCCACCGGCGGAAGGTGAAGCCGTCGGTGATCCGGATCGTCTCCGGCGCCGCAACAAATACCCTGAAGGCGTGACGGTCCATGCCTCCCCGGCTCCTCTCGCTTGCCTGGCGGGTCTCGCGGTTCCGGTTCTGGATCTACACCGGCGGAACCTACGTGGTGGGCTACGCTCTCGGGATGGACTCCTGGACGGCCTTCTTCGATCCCGGCTACGTCCTCTTCCTGCTCTACTTCTTCTTCCCGGCAAACCTCTTCATCTACGGAGTGAACGACTGGTGGGACCAGGAGACCGACCGGTTCAACCCCAAAAAAGACGTGAAGGAGTACCGCATCAGTGATGCGGACGGCCGGAGCCTGCTCCTCCTCCTCGCTCTTGCGGGCGCCGTCAGCGTCGCGCTCCTTTTCGTGCTCGATACTGTCGGGAAGGCGCTCCTCTTCTCGTTCCTCTTCCTCTCCTACTTCTACAGCGCCCCGCCGCTCCGGTTCAAGGAGGTTCCGGTCCTCGACTTCTCCTCGAACATGCTCTACGTGGTTCCGGGGATTCTCGGCTACTATCTCGCGAGCGGCGCCCTCCCGCCGCTGGCTCTCGTCATTGCCGGCTACCTTCACATCTCTGCAATGCACCTCTTCTCCGCGATCCCCGATATCGGATGGGATGCGACCGCGGGGATGACGACGACGGCCGTCGTCCTCGGAAGGCGACGCTCGCTCCTCCTCTGCCTCGCGTTCTGGTCGGGGCTTGCCGCCCTCGTCATCTATCTTGCCGGTCTTCACCCGGCAAGCCTGCTCGTCCTGATCTACCCGGCCGTCCCCCTTGCCCTTCTCCTCCGGGATGGCCTCTCCATCGACCGGGTCTACTGGTACCTGCCGTACGTCAACACCGGCCTCGGGGGTCTGGTCTTTCTTCTTGCAACCCTGCGGACGGCGGCGTGGTAGGGCGGGAGCCGTGATGGCCGATCTCCCCTCCGGAGCCCTTCCTGAGGCTCGATGCGTAGACACGCGTCACAGAAAAGGTTTATAGAAGAACGTTGACCTCTCACCCGTAGATGCCGATACCCGGTCATGTGCAGACCAGATCCGGGTTCGACGCCCGGCAGCACGTCGCGAGGTCCGTATGAAGGTTGATTATGTTCTCAAGGCGATCACTGCCGTTCTTGCCGTGGTTGTCTTCCTGTTCCTCTTTTCTCCTGCGTTTACCGAGACCGTTCTGCCGGGCAACTTCTACCAGATCTCGATCACCGATCTACCCGGTCCTGCCGTGAACGGCACCACCACGGTCATGGTCCCGCTCCCGGCGAATGCAACGGGTGAACCGGTGATCCCGGAGGGGACGTTCTCCAGCGGCCGGGTCGTCGGGTGGCA
>PGYH01000144.1 GCA_002839575.1 Methanomicrobiales archaeon HGW-Methanomicrobiales-6 | reverse complement strand
GATGAAGACCAGGTCCGCGTCGCAGAGGAGGGTCTCCAGGGTCGGCCGGGCCATCTCGGCCGCACGCCTGCCGACGTCCGGAAACCCGCCGGCACCAAGGCCCTTGGTGAGCGACTTGCCGACAAGCACCCTCTTGTCGGCCTGGATCATGTCCAGGTGCTGCTTGTCCGTGTTGACCGCAATCGTCTCTGCGCCGCTGACCTGCATGTGGTACAGCCGGTTGACGGTGTTGTTGCCCGCACCGCCGCATCCTACGATGACGATGCGTGGCTGGCCGAGGATGTCGTCTGCGTCCTCTGCTGAGTCTGTCTTCAAATACTTTTCGCGTTCCGCGTGTTTTAACGCCTCGTTGATGATCGTCTGCATTAAATACCTCCTAAACGTTGAATGAAACCTGGTCGGCCTCGCGTAGAACACGGTTTCCATGCCTCTCAAGAAGCGCTCTGACTGAGTACCGCACAGCCTCCGATACTGTGGGGAACTCGCCAGCCTCCACCAGCTTCTCGAGCATCTCAACCTGCTGCCGGGGCAATCTGATTGTGATCCGATCCATCATTTCAATCACTCATATCTGACATTTAGCAGCCAATTGTCTGCCATTTGTCAGACAAACGTAATCTTTTCGTCTGACTGCATCAGATAAGCCATAATAATAATTGTATTATATAAATATTTTTCGAAACAGGTCTATGTCTGACATAACGGTTTTATGGATAGCGGCCGACAACGTATCCTCAAAGAGTTGCCACGAATATGAGAGATAATCTCCCCGAAAGGGCGGAACATGGCGGCCGGGTGCGCTGGCACCGCACCCGGGAGAAGGGCGAACTGCTTGATTTCAGCGCGAACGTGAATCCGTATCCTCCGGCAATCCCCTGGTGTCCGGACCCCTCAGCGCTGAAAGATTACCCGGACGACCGGTATGAAGCCCTTAAAGAAACAATAGGCCGAACATTCGGGCGCGATGCGGCAGAGGTCGCCGTCGGCAACGGATCCGTCGAACTGATCCGCGCGTTCTGCTATACCCTGCTTGGGCCCGGCGATACTGCCTGTATCGCCGCGCCCACGTTTGCCGAGTACGAGATGGCGGTCCGGCTTGCCGGCGCCCGGTGCACCGCCGATGAGAGCGGGGCTGCCGTTCGGTTCCTCTGCAACCCGAACAACCCCACCGGGAAGCTCCACTCCCGCCCGGAGATCCTCCGGCTGCTTGGTGAGGCCGCCGGGCAGGGAGCGTACCTCTTCCTCGACGAAGCGTTCATCGAACTCTCCGACCCGGCCCAGAGCGTCGCCGACGTCTCGGACGAGAACCTCTTCGTCCTGCGCTCCCTCACAAAGAGCTTCGCCGTGCCGGGCATCAGGTTCGGCTACGCCTTCGGCACGCCCGAACTCATCGAGAAGGTGGAGACGGTGCGCCTCCCCTGGACCGTGAACACGTTCGCCGAGTCCTTCGCGATCGAGGCCTTCCGGCACTACGACCTGCTCGAGGAATCGCGGCAGCGGATTGCCCGGGAGCGGACCTGGCTCTGCAGCCGCCTGGATGGTCTTGGACTCGATTATGCGCCCCCGTCCGCAAACTACATCCTGATAGCGGTCCCGATGGAGGCAGAGGTCCTGGTCGAGCGGCTCCTCTCCCGCGGCGTCCTGGTCCGGGACTGCCGGTCGTTCGGGCTTCCCCGCCATATCCGCGTGGCCGTCCGGACCTGGGAGGAGAACAGGCAACTCATCGAGGCGCTCGAAGCATGCTTGCCCTGATCATGGCCGGGGGAGAGGGTACCCGCCTCCGGATGGGCGAAAAGCCCCTGGTCACCATCTGCGGACGGCCGATGCTCTCCTACGTCATCAATGCCTTCGCGTCTGCCGGGCACGAGGTGGTCGTGGTCGCCTCCCACAAAACACCGTTCACCAAAAACTGGTGCCGGGCGCAGGGCGTCGTCCTGTACGAAGCGGAAGGGCTCGGCTATGTCGAGGATATCAACGCCGCTGCGGCAGACCTGGAGGAAGCGGGAACGCCCTTCTTCACCTGCGTATCCGACCTCCCCTGCCTTGCACCCGATATCATCACCGGCATCGAGGACGCCTGGCGCCGGGCGGGAGCGCCGGCATGTTCGACGTGGGTGCCTCGCGACCTCTGCGAGGAGCACGGTTGCCGCACACAGTACACGGAAGAGATCGATGGCACGCCGGCCTGCCCCGCCGGGATCAACATCCTGACAGCGGGCGGTTCCGACGAACCCCAGGAGGAACTGCGACTCCTCCTGCACGACAGACGGCTCGTCTTCAACATCAACACGCGCGAGGAACTGGCGCTGGTGCAGGGGTATCTCTGCCGGAAGCTGGGGGAGTAGGGCGGGGGCGGAACCCGTGCGCGTCCCCCTCATCCGGGAGCGTAGCGTCACAGGCCGGCGGCAGGGGCGGTGTTCTGGGGGACATGCACGCGGGGAAACTGTATTATCGAACTATCACCCACTCTTGTATATGGATTCCTGCCGGGAAATCGAACTAGAGGGCCATATCATCGATTCAGGCGTCATGACCCTGGTGTTTGACAGAGTCATGGATATGGGGGGAGAATTCGAGATCCTCACGTTCAACGTCGGAAGACTGAAGACGGACACGAGTTACGCACGGCTGCGCGTGACGGCGCCCAGCGATCACCAGCTTGACGCCATCCTCTCTGAGCTGCATCGGCTCGGCGCGCGGGCCCCCGAGATCGACGACGTCACCCTCGTACCGGCAGAGGGCGACCGGATCCTCCCGAAGGGGTTCTACTCGACCACCAACCACCCGACCTTCGTGAAATACCGGGACGAGTGGCTGCCCGTCGAGCGCATCGAGATGGACTGCCACATCGTGGTCGAAGAGAAGGAAAAACGGGCGATCTGCACCCCGATCTCAAAGATCAAGGCTGGCGATGCAGTCGTCGTCAGCGAGGCCGGCGTCCGGGTGGTCTACCCCGAGCGGCCGCGAAAGGTCAGCACGTTTGAGTTCATGCACGGAACCGTCTCGTCTGAGCGGCCGAGCGAGGCGATCATCGCAAAGATTGCCCGCGAGATCCTGAAGTCGAAGCAGAAAGGCGAGAAGATCGCGCTCGTCGGCGGCCCCGCCATCGTCCATACCGGAGCGGCCGACGCTCTTGCGCGGATGATCCGTGCGGGCTGTATCGACGTGCTCTTTGCGGGGAACGCGCTCGCCACCCACGATATCGAGTCCAACCTCTACGGCACGTCGCTCGGGATGGACGTCAAGACGGGCACGCTCGTCACCGGCGGGCACAAGCACCACATCCGCGCCATCAGCGAGATCATGCGGGCGGGCTCCATCAAGAACGCGGTCGACCAGGGGATTGTCACCGGCGGGATCATGTACGAGTGCGTGAAGAAGGGCATCCCGTTCGTGCTCGCCGGCTCCATCCGCGACGACGGACCGCTCCCCGACACGATCACGGACGTCGTCGAGGCACAGGAAGTCATGCGCCGGCATATCCACGATCTCGGGATGGTGGTGATGGTGGGAACGCTTCTGCACTCGATCGCCGTCGGAAATTGCCTTCCGTCATACGTCAAGACCGTCTGCGTCGACATCAACCCCGCATCGGTGACGAAACTGATGGACCGGGGAACGACGCAGGCGATCGGCGTCGTGAGCGATGCGGGGACGTTCCTCCCGCTGCTCTGCGAGCAGCTGGAGGAGCAGAGGGAGTGCTAGCGGGTAAGCGGCATACAGAACGGCTCTTCCTGGTCCAGCACGAACTCCCACTCTTCTTTGCACCCGCATTCCGTTTCCATAAGGGCGCGCAGGAGCCCGACATCCCCGGTCAGTGAGTAGTCGATGATCCCCTTCACGATCGGGCTGTCGCAGGCACCGCAGTTGTGCGGCCCCCGCATCTGCCCGCCGCCGACGGGGTCGCAGAGAATATGCACCGGCGATCCGATCAGCACGTCAAGGACGCTCCAGAGGTACGGCGGCCGGTACGCGTGCTGTTTCCAGAGGTGTTCGACCTCGGTCCTGCTCTGGACGGTGCAGAGGTTCATGGAGATGCTGTCGGCAACGGAGGCAATATCCCTGATGGAGCGTATCATATCGTCGCGCGACTCGCGTTCGGTCAGGAACGGCGGTTTCATCAGGAGGTAGGCCTTCATATCCGCGCCGGCGGCGTGCGCAACCTCTGTGGCGCGGAGGAAGTCGGCGTACGAGAACCCCTTGTCGATGCTCCTCTCCCGGATGGTGTCGTTCGTGGTCTCGAGGCCCACGGCAACGGAGAGCGGTCTTGCCCAGGCGCCGGTGTCGATCCCCTCCAGAAACTCCAAAAGCGCCTCCGCCTCGACATACTCAGGCCGGGTCTCGGCGATCACGGCCTTGCCCCGGAACGCCTCCGCGACTGCGCGCCGGACGTCGGGGGGGACCTCGTCGGGATCGAAGAAGCTCCCCGAGGTGAAGATCTTGAGCACCTGGTAGTCATCGTCGGAGAAGTTCTCTTTCACCCAGTGGACCTGGCGGATCAGCCGTTTTGCGAGTTCGTCCCGGGGGAGGTCCGGATAACGCTCGTGCCGGTAGCCGCACATCCGGCACCGGTTCCAGGAGCAGCCGCCGCTCCGAAAAATAACCGTCAACGTGTCGACGATTCGCCCTTCATAGCGGTCTTTCCCTCGCCAGGACGCCAGCGGCTTCTCAATCGATTTGGATAGCATTATACCTCTTATTCGTTGATGTACTGGTATGAAAAGGATCGCATGGCTGACGATCATTGCCGCGATGATGCTCGTCGGCACGGCATCGGCCGCATACATTTCATTCAGTGCTCCACAGACGGTGTACGTCGGCGATACACTCGAAATTACCGGTACCACGATCGTGGGGGGGCTTCCCAAACCGTCGCTCGATCCGGGGTTCAGCACGGAGATTATCTTATATGCTCTCAAGCCCGGGAAGAGCGAAGTAGGGAGGAAGACGATTGTCGTGCAGCAGAACGGTGAGTTCTCGACGACGTTCGATACCAGCGGGCTTAAAGCAGGAGACTACTCGATCGAGCTCATCGATCCCACCCAGACCACCTTCGGCAGCAGCTCGAAGGTCCAACAGATCACCACCCTGGTCGACCGGTCCGGGACCCTCACGATAACCTCTCCGAGCAACCAGGACTTCGACGGCACCCTCGATATCCGGGGTGCGATCGCGGATCTTGGTGATGCGGGTGTCCAGATCGAGGTCGAGCACGACGGTGCCGTCGTCTACGGGCCGAAGTACGCCGCGACCGGCAAGGACGGGGCGTTCTCCGTGGAAGTGCCCATCTCCGCCGGGGGCGCCTACGAGATCACCTTCTCCGACACGAAAGGCTACATCGGCAACGCCCTATTCGTGGTAGTGGGCACCCCGGGTCCCACGGCGACGCCGGCGATGATATCCGCGAGTTCTCCCGCCACCCGGTCCGCCCCGGCGTATTTCGAGGTCGATACCAAAACCGGCACGGTGACGATTGCCACCTCGGCCGGGATCGACTGGGTGGTCGAGTACATCGACGAGGACGGCAACCACCGTAAGGTCAACGAGAAAGGCATGCTCGAGCCCGAGACCGTGGAGGTTGCGGCACGGGGAGGCCCGGTCTACGTCAAGGTCTACCCCATGAGTTACAACGACAGCGGCACGGTGCAGGTCTCGGCCTCGAACGCCGACTCGGTCAGGGTGAGCCAGACCGCGCCGGGCCTCTTCGGGGACGCGACCCCCACCCCTGCCCAGGCGGCACCGATCCCGGCGGCCCTGGCACTCCTTGCTGTTCTCGCCGTCATCCTCGTTCGTCGGGGATGAACAACCTTTTTTTCGTCCGGCGACCAATAGGTTACGTCGAGCCGGGATAGTCTAGTCCGGGAAGGCGGTGGCCTTGAAAGCCACTGGTGCCTGGCACCTCGGGAGTTCAAATCTCC
>PGYH01000143.1:8800-14727 GCA_002839575.1 Methanomicrobiales archaeon HGW-Methanomicrobiales-6 | reverse complement strand
GTATCCTACTGCAGCATGATGTAGGCAAAGACCGAGAGCAGGAACGCGAGCACAAGAATCATGAAACTCAGCGGGGCGATGAACGCGAGCATCGCGTTCACGGTGCTCGCGAGCTGCGAGACCCGCTGCGACCCGAAGACCGTGATCCCCTCGCACGAGGCCGTCGCCGCCCCCACGCGGGCCTCCGAGAGGTCGGCGAGCGCCTCCCTGACCGCCTGCTCGATGTAGGGGACGATCTCCTCCGGCGGCACCGCGTAGCCGACCGGGTTCTTCCCGCTGATCGTGTTCACCGTGTGCGTGTCGGTCGTCATGATCTCCCCCTCGTCCGCATGGTCGAGCACCACCGCGCGCAGGTCCTCCCGGACGCCCCGGGCCATGTTGTTCCCGTCGATCAGGACGTAGGCCGCCTTCTTCCCGCCGACATCCGTCACCAGCACCTGCACCCCGAGCGACCCGAACCCCTGCTCGCGGGTGAACGGGACCCGGACGTGGGAGACCCCGACCGCGAGCGGCTCAAGAGGCAGGTCGCGGGCAACCCGGAACCCCTCCCGTGCGGCGGCGATGTACTCCGTCGCGATCTTTGTTGCCGGGAGGACCGGGGAACCCACGCTGGTCATGCAGTTGTGGGCGTCCACGAAGGCGACCTCCGAGAAGGTGCCCCGCCCCTCCGCCATGATCGCCATCCCGATCGAGTAGTCAAGGTCCTCCGTCCGTTCCGGGGACCGGGTGCTCACCATCAGGAGGGCGTCCCCGAACCGCTGGCAGAGGATAGAGACCGAACCGGAGGCCACCCTGACCGGGCGGCTCGCAGTGGCCGAGAAGACAAGCCCCTTCCGGGACGCCTCAACGGCGCAGGCGATCTTTGCAATCTCACTCTCCGAGACCAGGTTGAAGTCGTGGGTGGCGCACCCGTGGGCGACCAGCGTCTCCTCGGGAAACGTGTCGTGGAGCAGCCGGGGGAGGTTGCCGCCACCGACGTCGCCCATCGGCCCGGGGTGGACGTTCGGGACCGTGAAGAGGGCGTCTTTTCCCGAGCCGCGGGAGAAGAAGAGCGAGACCTGCGGGACGTAGACCTCCTCGCCGATCTCGCGGAAGAAGTCCTCCATCTTCTTCGAGCCGTCAGTCAGGTGGGCGATGAAGGTGTTGAGGAAATTGAGCCCGCTGATCTGGAACGCCCGCTTCAGCGGCCGCTCGATCAGCCAGATCAGGGAGACGAAACCCAGCCCGAAGACCACCTGGAGGAGGAGGGCGTAGGGGACGAACCCGGGCGTGAAGTACCAGGCACCTACCGCTATGGCAGCCGCGCTCTGGAGGAACGCAGGGAGGACCATCCGGCTGATCCGGTAGTCGGCGACGGCTACAAGGACCAGCAGCCGGAGGCCGAAGACCAGGCCGAGAGCACCCGCATAGAGCGCGGGGAAGATGTCACGGCCGAAGGCCAGGACCGGCGAAAGGCTCAGGATCACCGAGAGAACCGTGCAGGTCAGGGCGAGGAGGGCCGATCGGTTCCAGGTGATATGCCGGCCGGAGATCCCCACCAGCGGTACGGTCAGCAGGAAGGCAATCAGTGCCGGGACCGAGAACCCGAGAGTACCGGCGAGGAAGAGTTCGTTGCCGGCCCGGTAGGTAGCAGCATCGATGAAGAACCCGAGCACGACAAGGATTGCAAGCGACCGCGGCCAGGACGGGGCGGAAAAGATGTACCGGGTGAGCCGCTCAACGCGGACGTCGGGGCCGGACTCCATCAGGCGCTCCCGGGTGCCGCTCTCGGGCCGGGAGCAGAAGCCGGCACCTTCAGGCCGGCGGTCAGCGCTGTGCACCCCATAATTCAGACAATAATTTCCCCGGGCTCACCAAAGACCTTCCGGTAGCGTGCAAGCATCCGTTCCCAGTCGGGAAGGTTCGTCTGGGTGCCCATCCTCTCTACGACGAAGGACGAGACCACCGCCCCCACACGGCAGCAGTCGAGCGGGGCGTAGCCCTTTCGGAATGCGGTGAGGAACCCGGCACGGTAACCGTCGCCGGCGCCGGTGGGATCGACGGCCGTGACAGTGACGGCCGGGACGGGGTACTCCTCGCCGTCGATGCTGAGGAGGCTCCCCTCCGCCCCCCGGGTCGTGACCGTCATCGGGATCGACGCGACGAGCGCCGGGCGTTCGAGCCCCAGTATATCACACATCCGGTCCATCTCGTGGTTGTTCGAGAAGAGGATATCGATGTTCGCGAGGATGATCTCGAGTTGATCACGGGTGTAGCGGAGGAGGTCCTGCCCCGGGTCGAAGGAAGCGAATTTGCTCTTCTGGGCCACCCGGACGTTGAAGTCGGGGTCGGCCGTCGCCATGTGGACGAAGTCGAGAGCGGGAACTTCCGCCCGGGAGAACTCGGCGGACGCACCCCACTCGAAGAAGGTCTCCTGGTCGCCGTCGTCGTCCGTGAAGACGTACGCGGTCGCGGTGCGGGCATCTTTTACCAGGGTGAAGTCCTGCACGATCTCGAGGTCGTGCATCCAGAGGTCGTAGTCGCTGCCCGGGAAATCGCCGCCGACCAGAGAGACCAGCCGGCACCGCTCTCCGAGCGTCGCAATCCCAGCCGCTATGTTCGCCGCTCCGCCGCCGAAGTAGACCGCGTGATCGGTGATATAGGTCGAGTTGTGCCTCCCCGGGAGCTTCGGCACCCGGAAGAGGTGATCGATGGCGGTATGCCCGACGACGGCGATCATAACTCCTGCACTTCCTGGATCTTTAACGGGACGTCGTGCAGCGCCTTTCCGACAACCGACTTCGCTATCCTGGCCGCGTGTTCGCTGGACTCCGCACGGAAGACCTTCATCTGCAGCACGAGCCCGACGAGGGCGGTGTTCGCCACGACGAGGGCCGTATTCAATTCGCCTTCGCAGTAGGGGCAGGCGATCATACCCGCCTCGATCTCCACGAACTTCGCCGAGGGGTTGAGCCGTTTCCCGGCCTCGCTGATCGCGATGCTCACCGCGTCATCCATCGACTTGACGTCTTTAATTATCCACGCTGATTCAAGCGTAACCAAATAATCCGGCATAATCTCTCCAAAATCCTACCAGGTCTCGCGGTGTACATGCTCGTCCACAGGCATCCGCTCCATGGGCTCGAACGACGGCGTCCCCTTCCCAACCGCAAGAAGCGCGACGGGACGGAGATGCGGCGGGAGGCCGAGGACCTCGCGGACCTCGTCTTCGTCGAACGCTCCGGTCCAGCACGAGTGCAGTCCCCGCACATGGGCGGCGAGCATCATGTAGGTGCAGACGATCGTAGCGTCCTCGAGCGCGTAGAGGATACCGCGCTCTCCGTAATGCGACATCGACCGGACGTAGTTCGCGCAGACCACGAAGACCGCCGGCGTCTCCCGGATATGCACCTGCTCAAAGGCCGCGGACGCAAGTTCCAGTCTGATATCGTCGTCGGTGACGATGACGACGTCCCAGGCCTCACGGTTGCCGGCGCTCGGCGCCGTGCTCGCGCAGGCAAGGATGTAATCGATATCCTCCTGATCAAGCGGCTCTCCAGAGTACTCCCGAACCGACGACCGTGCTTTTAGAAAGCGAAGAAGGTCAGAGGAGTTCATGCTCTTTGAGCGTATCCCATGCAGCCTGGGCCGCAGTCGTGACGGCACTGACGGCTCTGCTCATTCGCTCCGACGCGGCACCCAGTTCCATGCTCTCGGTCAGGCTGATCGCCTCGTTGAGATGATCAATGGCCGTCTTGAACTCACGAAGTTCCGTATCGCCGTAGGCAAACTCAAGCTCCGAGCGGATTGACTCGAGCACCATCACAAGCATCCGCTTTCCGCCGGGCTTCTCCTGGAGCGGGAACTGGATCAGGGCTGTCGTCAGCTGTGACCCGACGATCAGTTCGGATTTCGCCCTTTCGGCAAACTGATAGGTCCTGATGGCGGATTTGAGATCCATACCACATACTGGAACTCGCTAGTATAAAAAGTATTGAAAGAGAAGGGGAGACGGCTTATCTCGATTTCTGCTTGGTCCCAAGAGCCGACGCCTTGGAGCGCCGCACACTCCGGCGTACCCGAACGTCCATCGTTGGAGCGCCTCCGCCTCTGCGTCCACCCCGACCGCCGCGTCCGCCGCGTCCGCCGCGCCGCTGGTCCTGGCCTTCCCTGCTCGCCCGCCTCTGGATAGCAGCCATAGACTTGAACCGCTGGTTCGGGCCGGGTTTCTTCACTTCGCCTTCACTTGCAGGGACGAGCCGTATCTGCCCCTTCACGCCCTTAACCTGGGCCCACTGGACACTTCCTGTCTTTCCCATGATAAAACTCCTTTATATTTATGAACCGATCCGGAGATAAAAGTAACCCGGGGTATACCCGGGTCCGGGAGCGAGCGTGCCCGCGATCAGGAGAGCAACCGCTTGAGCTCGCGCCGGAGGGTCTCGCTAATGACCTTTCCGTCCACGCTCCCCCGGAGTTCCTGCATGACGACGCCCATCAGGGGACCGAGCGCGCCCATGCCCTTCTCGCGGGCGAACGCCTCGCGCTCGGCCACGATACGCCGGACGATCGCCTCCACGTCCGCCTGCGAGACGGCAGGCCCCATCTTCTCGATGGCCGCGTCCACCCGTTCTTCAGGCGTCCCGGCGCCGCCCGCCGTCCGCGCGAGTTCGGTGAGGTGGTCGGGGATCGCCTCCTTCGCGGCACGGCCGGCCTCGACCGCCGCGAGAAGGGCAAGGATCTCCTCCTCGCTCACCCGGGTGACGTCGACACCGTCGCGGGCGAGCTCCCGGCAGGTGGCAAGGAGCGTCCGGGCCGCAAGGGTGGGGCGGACACCGGCGGCAACCGCCTTCTCGAAGAGCGCCAATCGCTCGGAGAACGCCACCTGTCGTGCCAGCCCTTCATCGAGCCCGAATTCCCGGACGAACCGCTCCGCCCGGCCGGTGAGAAGTTCGGGGACCTTGATGCTCTCCCAGAGCGCCTCGTCGATCGTGACCTCAAAGACGTCGGTCTCGGGATACATCCGGGCCGCTCCCGGGAGCGGACGCATGTAGGCCGTGCTCCCTTCCTCGAGCATCTTCCGGGTCTCTTCAGGAACACCGGAGAGGGCCATCTCCGCGCGGATCATCACCTGCTCGGCCGCACATCCGGCACGCTCTCTCCCGGCAGCCACGATAACGACGCAGTCCTCTTCTGCGGCACCGACGAACTCGCGCAGGTGCGCCACCTCTTCTGCCGTGACACCGTAGGCAGGGAGCTCGTCGGTATGGAAGATCCCGCCGACGCCGCACTTCTTCGCGTAGTCCGACATCTCGCTCCCGAGACGCCGGCCGGGCTGGATCTCCTGCCCGACGAGCCCCGCAAACCCGCAGAGCCGGACCGCGAGGATGGATTTCGCCTTCTTCAGGATAGAGGACGCCGTCCCGGCAAAGAGGGCGGTGACGTCGATCACGGTATGGTCCACCCGGGCGCCGCGCGCCCGTAAGGCATCGCGGATGGCAAGGAGGTTAACCTGCCGCTCGACCTCGCGCCGCACCACCTCAGCGATGAGGTCGAGGTCCTGGACGCCCTTGATCTCCACACGGGCACCGTCGGCGATGGAGACGTTGATGTCCTGCCGGATGGTTCCGAGCCCGCGTTTCACCCGGCCGGTCGAGCGCAGCACCATCCCGATGTGCGCCGCGACCTCCTGGACGGCCTCGGGGGTGTGCATGCAGGGTGCGGTGGTGATCTCGATAAGCGGAATTCCCAGGCGGTCGAGGGAGAAGGTTTCGTCTTCGATCCGTTGCGCCGCCTCCTCCTCGAGGCAGAGCGTCTCGATCCGGCACCCGTCGGGGAGGGCGCCGGAGAGCGCGACGAGCGCCGTCCGCTGGAACCCGCTGGTGTTCGAGCCGTCGATGACAAGCTTCCTCATCGTGTGAACCTGCTCGGCGGGGGTCATGCCGAGC
>PGYH01000143.1:0-8705 GCA_002839575.1 Methanomicrobiales archaeon HGW-Methanomicrobiales-6 | reverse complement strand
CGTAGGTGTAGTAGCAGAACTTCCGGACGAGTTTCATCTCCTCCCGCGCCGCACGGTCGATCTCTCCAAGCTCGCTCTCCGTCGCCCGGAGGTAGCGGTAAAACTCCCCGGTCCGCTCGCTGGTGTCCCGGAGGCAGGTCGGGCACCGGCAGAAGAGCTTCTCGGCGGTGTCGAGCTGCTGGTGGATCTCGATGCCAGCTTTGAGGCCGAGTTTCTCGTAATCCATCATGGGATCGACCTCCGCCGGATCTCGCCTCGAAGATCGGTCTGCATCAGCACTCCTGCCCGTTCGGGGTCCGGTTCGTTCCCGAGCACCCACATCAGCTTCACGAGCGCCGCTTCAGGCAGCATATCCTCGCCCTCGATGACGCCGGCCGAAAGAAGGTCCCTTCCCGTATTGTAGACCCGGTCGCAGACCCGGCCGTGCAGGCACTGCGACGTCATGACGACGGTCGTCCCGTCCTCGACCATCTCCCGGATCTTCGGGATCCACGCCGTCGCCACGTGCCCGAGCCCAGTCCCCGATATGACCAGGCCCGCGCAGCCCTCGAAGGCGTCGAGGACCGCGGGAGGCATCCCGGGATAGAAGTGGATGAGGGCGCAACGCTCCTCGAGCGCATCATGGAGCTCGGGCTCCTCCGCGCCCCGCCGGACCGCCTCGTCCGAGAGGGTGACGGAGAGCGAGGGGTAGTCGACGTAGCCGAGCGGCGCCATCCCCATGCTCTGGAATGCATCGCGCCGGGAGGTGTGCATTTTGCGGACCCTCGTCGCCCGGTGAATAGCGCACCGGTCGTCGTTCGTCGTCGCGTGCATCACCACCGCCACCTCGCCGAGATCGCCGGTGGCGGCGGCGGCGCTGCAGAGGGCGTTCATGGCGTTGTCGGAGCTCGGGCGGTCGGCGGACCGCTGTGACCCGACGAAGACGACCGGCACCGGCGTCTTGAGCATGAACCGGACCGCCGCGGCCGAGTAGGCCATCGTGTCGGTGCCGTGGGTGACGATCACCCCGGCAACGCCGGCCCGGATCTCGTCGTAGACCGCCCTTGCGAGCTCCCGCCAGAGCGCCGGCTGCATATTCTCGGAGAGAATGCTCGCGATCTGGCGGTCGCGGTAGCGGGCGATATCCCCGAGTTCCGGGATCGCCCGCAGGATGTCGCTCGCCGAGAACTGGCTCATCACCGCACCGGTCCGGTAGTCCACTCTGCTCGCGATCGTCCCACCGGTGGATATAATGGCGAGTTCCGGGAGGTCGGTGTTCTGAACGACGACACCCGCACCTGCCGGCGGCTGCCGGGCCGGACGCTCGACGAACTCGATCTTCTCAAGCGACGTCCCGATGTTGTAGCCGCTCTCCAGTTTGACGACGGCCATACCGTCCCGTTCGGCGATGTAAGTGCCGGTGACCGCGGTTCCGCCGTTTGCGTACCGTACCAGGTCACCGGTCTCGAGTCTCTCCATTATGCTGCAAACCTCCGTGCTTCAAGGATAAGTTCTTCGAATGCGCTCGATAGTGCTGATTCCGTCTCCTCCGCCCACGCTGCATCGCGGGAGAGGCGCTCTTTCTGCTCGCCGATCTGAATGGCAACCGCCGCGGGCGCCGGGCCGCCGACGATGTTCCTGACCGCGACGGCGTGGCGCGGGTCGAGGACGGCATCGATCTTCTCCTGGGTGATGCCGAGTTCCACGACCGAGAGGTCGGCCGCTTCGCGGGCGGCGGCCTCGAGCGTGGCGAGGTCGAGCGACCCGTGCCTGACCGCCCGCCCGACGATCCGGTGGGCGGTGCGGAAGGGGAGCCCATACTCCCGGACGAGGACGTCGGCGAGTTCCGTCGCGGTGGAGAACCCTCTCCCCGCCTCGGCGGCCATCCGCTCCGTATCGAACGCCGCAGAACCGATCATGCCGGCGAGAAGCGGGATGCTCTGCCGTGCGGCCTCCACGCCCCGCCAGAGATGCGGGGTCAGTTCCTGGAGGTCGCGGTTGTAACTCATGGGGAGGCCCTTTATGATCGTGACGGCCGCGGCGAGCTCCCCGGCCACCGACCCCGCCTTCGCCCGCATGATCTCCGCCACATCCGGGTTCTTCTTCTGGGGCATGATCGAGGACGAGGAGCAGTAGGCGTCGTTGAGCCGGACGAACCCGACAAACGAGGTGCTCCAGAGGACCAGTTCCTCGCAGAGGCGGCTCGCTGTCGTCATGCAGATGGAGGCATCGGCAAGCACCTCGATTGCGAAGTCCCGGGCGGCGACCGCGTCCATGCTATTTCCTGCCGGGCGGGAAAAGCCGAGGAGCCGGGCGGTGTAGTCGCGGTCAAGGGGGAACCCTGTCGAGGCGAACGCCGCCGAACCGAGGGGTGAGGCGTCCACCCGGGCATACGCCTCCCGCAGCCGGGCCGTATCGCGGGAGAAGGCCTGCTCGTAGGCGAGGAGGTAGTGAGCCAGCGTCGTGGGCTGGGCGTGCTGGAGGTGGGTGAAGCCCGGCATCACCGTCTCCGTGTGCACGGCGGCAGTCTCG
This sequence comes from Methanomicrobiales archaeon HGW-Methanomicrobiales-6, assembly GCA_002839575.1. GTDB lineage: Archaea > Halobacteriota > Methanomicrobia > Methanomicrobiales > Methanoculleaceae > Methanoculleus > Methanoculleus nereidis. The sequence continues at coordinate 6,194 of PGYH01000143.1, read as the reverse complement.
AGCAGCGTCGCCCTGAGATCGGTAAGCGACCGCACGAGGGCGATGAGTTCCTCTTTTAACCGAATTCTGATGCAGGTGGCAACCTCGTCGTTCCGGGACCGGCCCATGTGAAGGCGGCCGCCGAAGTCCTCACCCACCCGGTCGATGAGATAGGCTTCCTTGCCCGCATGGACGTCCTCGAACCGCTCGTCGAACGCCTCCTCCGGGAGGCCGTGGTCGTAGAGATCGAGGAGCGCCGCCATCAGCGCCCGTGCCGGGGCCTCATCGATGATCCCCTGCCGCCGGAGGCCGAGGAGGTGCGCCATATCCACGAGGAGGTCCGCTCTTGCGATCCAGCGGTCGGCGTCCATCGATGCAAGAAAGTGCTCGAGATCGCCCGACCGCTCGCCGGCAAGACGGCCCTGCCGAATCTGATCCGAACGCATTATATCAACAGTCCTGTCTGTACCGTTTGACCGGGGGAGAGATTAAAACCACGCCCGGGGTGGGGGAAGGGGGTAAGTGGATTAACCTCGTGCTCACTCTTGTTCACGCAGAATAACGGAGTTCGATCGCATATACCCGTCCATGGCTTTCCATTGGACCAAGCACCTTCAGTCAGTCGCCAGTCTAAAACTTTTGGTCTTCTTTTGCTCCGGCCCTTCGACCAGTCGCCTATCACCACGCACTGCCCCCGCCCCTTGGGGCGGGGTGGGGGTCACAGGCATAGCCTTACGGGGGTAGAGACAGGGGAGGGGGATGCTCCCCCCTCCCCGTCAGCCCCACCCCAAAGGCGATACCCCCACGGTCCAGTGCACGGGTTCCTCCAAAGATTATACCCCAATAAGAACAAACAAAAAGCAAAAAATAATACTAAAGTATAACAATTCCCTCGATTTTCGACAATACTATATACCGATAGCGTGAAGACTACAACATCCATATACGGATGGAGAGAGACATGAGATCATTAACCGCAATTCTTCTGGCCGTGGCCCTCGTCACGGCGTTCACGTTTGTAAGCGGGTGCACGGGCACCGGAACCGACGACGTAACGCATCTCCGGATCGGCTACCAGCCGAGCACGCACCAGGTTTCCCACACCACCGCGATGGAGAAGGGATGGTGGAAGGAAGACCTCGCACCGCTCGGCATTACGCAGGTGACCGACTATGAGTTCGGCACCGGCGCACCGGAGATGCAGGCGATGCTTGCCGGGGACCTGGATATCGCCTTCGTCGGCGCCGCCCCGTTCATCGCGGCCGTCAGCAGCGGGCTCGACGCCAAGATCGTTGCCGCGGTGCAGACCCAGGGCTCCGACCTCGTGCTCAGGAACGAGGTTCCGTACTCGACCCCCGCCGACCTCGCGGGCAAGAAGATCGCCACCTTCCCACCCGGAACGATCCAGGACACCATCCTGCGGTCCTGGCTCGAGGAGAACGGCGTCGACCCCGCAAGCGTCGAGATCATCGCCATGGACCCCGGTGCCGCCACCACCGCCATCTCCGCAGGCCAGGTTGACGGTGTCTTCCTGCCCCACCCGTCCCCGTCCATCATCGCGGCCGAGGGGACCGGGAGAACCGTGGTGAAGTCGGGCGAGATGATGAAAGATCATGCCTGCTGTGTCCTCGTGGCGAGCGGCTCCCTGATCCGCGAGCACCCCGAGACCGTCGACCAGATCGTGAAGACGCACATCCGGGCGACGGAGTACAACCTCGAACACCCCGACGAGGCCGCATCCATCTACGCGAGCAAGACCGGACAGAACGTCGAGACCGTGAAGGCATCCTTCAGGGACTGGGACGGCACCTGGACCGCCGACCCGCACGTCATCACGACGTCGGTCGTTGAGTACACCAACCTCCAGTACGAACTCGGCTACATCAGCACACCACTCACAGAGGACGACCTCTTCGACCTTTCGTTCTACGATGAGGCCCGGGCATAACCCGGAAACCTCACCTTTTTCAATCCAAAAGTATCTTTTAGCGAAATGCCGATGAAATACTGAAGAATTTTTTAGCGTAAACCGGCCCTCATCTCCTTCGGCAATAACCAGGCAACGGAATAAAGACATGAACCGACAGACACAAAAACGACTACTCGGCGTCGCAGCGCTCGTCATCGCGGCGGCGATCTGGCAGATCATCGCTGAATACGTGGTGGGGCGATCCTTCATCCTCCCGAGCGTCACCGACGTCGCCAGCGCATTCGTAACCCTCCTCGAGTCCGGCACCCTTGTTGCCGACATCGTAGTAAGTTTGGAGCATTTCGGAATCGGACTCCTGCTCGACCCGATCATCGAGATCCTCCGCCCCATCCCGCCGCTCGCCTGGATCCCGTTCGCCATCATCTGGTTCGGGCTTACCACCCAGGCGGCGGGCTTCGTCATCTTTGTGGGGGCGTTCTTCCCGATCCTGACCGCCACCTACACCGCGTTCCGGTCCGTCCCGAAGGTCTTTGTCGAGGCGGGCAAGGTGCTCGGGTGCGACACCTCGTTTGAGCTGATCCGCTACGTCGCCCTTCCCGCCGCCATCCCTGCGATAGCCTCCGGCATCAGGATCGCCATGGGCGTCGGGTGGATGTGCCTCGTGGCCGCCGAGATGTTCGGTGTCTCCCGGTCAGGGCTCGGCTACCAGCTCTGGCACAACTACTACCTCCACCAGATGCCCAACGTCGTCGTCTACATGCTGATCCTCGGTTTGGCAGGCCTCATCATCGATCGCATCTTCAGAAACTACGTCGACGGACAGCTCCTGCGGTGGCATGCAGGGGAGGTGGCCTAGAATGAGCGGGGTTACGATACGGGATCTCGGCAAGGCCTTCCCGAAGGAGGACAGCACCGTCACGCAGGCACTCGAGGGTGTCAACCTGGAGATCGGCGATACGGAGTTCATCTGCCTGGTCGGGCCGTCAGGATGCGGGAAGACGACGCTTCTCCGGATCATCGCCGGGCTCGAGACCGCGACCACCGGGAGCGTGACCGTCGACGGCCGCGCGGTCATCGGCCCGGATCCCAAGCGAGGGATGGTCTTTCAGGAGTACTCCCTCTTCCCCTGGCGGAGGGTGATTGACAACGTCGCCTTCGGTCTCGAAATGAAAGGCATCGCAAAAGAGGAGCGCCGGCGGACGGCCGACCGGTACATCGAGATGGTCGGCCTCTCCCAGTTCCGGGACGCCTACCCATACGAACTCTCCGGCGGGATGCGGCAGCGCGTGGCGATCGCAAGAGCGCTCGCAAACGACCCCGACGTCCTCCTCATGGACGAACCGTTCGGGGCGCTGGATGCCCAGACCCGGAACCGGATGCAGAAAGAACTCCTCTCCCTCTGGGAGCAGACGAAGAAGACGATCGTCTTCGTCACCCACAGCGTCGACGAAGCGGTCTACCTCGCCAACAGGATCGTCGTCCTCTCACCGCGGCCAGGGTCCGTCCAGGAGGTCATCGCGATCCCCTGGCCGCACCCGCGGGACCGCACCAGTGCAGAGTTCGCGGAGGTCCGGCGAAGGGTGCTTCGGATGATCGACGAGACCGAAAACAGCCAGTAAGGTTTATTAGAGGAAATCTCCATTTTATAAAGCACTCAAAGATCGGCAGGAGTTTTTAAAGATGGTACGAAAACCAGCGAAGATGTACAGGAATCTCGCAAAGAAAGCATATACACGCAGGGAATACATGGGCGGCGTGCCGGGCAGCAAGATCGTGCAGTTTGATATGGGCAACCTCACCGAGAATTACCCGGTCGAACTCTCCATCATCGTCGACGAGACCTGCCAGATACGCCACACGGCCCTTGAGGCCGCCCGTATCGGGATCAACAGGCGGCTCGTCAAAGAGGTAGGGAGAGCAAACTTCCACCTGAAACTCCGGACCTACCCGCACCACGTCCTGCGCGAGAACAAGCAGGCGACCGGCGCAGGAGCGGACCGTGTCTCGGAAGGTATGCGTCTCGCCTTCGGGAAAGCCGTCGGCACCGCGGCACGGGTGGAGAAAGGCCAGAAAGTCTTCTCCGTCTGGACGAACCCGCAGTACGCCGAAAAGGCCAAGGCTTCCCTCAAGCGCGGCACATATAAACTCCCCACTCCCGCCAGAATCGTTGAAGAGCGGGCACCGGCAGCGTAAATTCACATCATCTCCCATCTTTTTTGCGAGGAGCATTTCACGGGCGGCAGATCCGATACCTGTGGGAATATAGGTTTTTATAGTCCCTTCCCACCAGTATAAATGATGGTTAACCCGGCAGACACGACGATTTCGGGAGCGTTGGCAGACGCTACCGAGAGGGCTCTTCGAGAGGCCGAAATCCGGCTCCCTCCCGACGTGCTTGCGGTGCTCCGGAGGGCGACGGCAGCCGAGAGGGACGCGATCGCGCGGCAGGAACTCGGCAATATTCTCGAGAACATCGCGCTTGCAGAAGAACGGCAGGTGCCGATCTGCCAGGATACCGGCGTGCCGGTGGTCTACCTCACCCTGCCCCCCGATATCGGGCTCTCGCCCGGTCTCTTCGAAGGGGTGCGGGAAGGGGTGCGCCGGGCGACGGCCGCGATCCCCCTCCGCCCGAACGTCGTCGACCCCCTTACCCGGGAGAATACCAACGACAACACCGGTGCCGGGATGCCTGCGGTCCACGTGACGCCCGGGGACCGGCTCACCGTAACCGTGCTCCCGAAAGGCGCGGGTTCGGAGAACGTTTCGAGAATCGGGATGCTCCTCCCCTCACAGGCGGCGGAGATCCCCCGCTTCGTCGCCGAGACGATGCTCCTTGCGGGAGGGAAACCGTGCCCACCCGTGATCCTCGGCGTCGGGATCGGCGGGACGTTCGATGTGGCAGCGGCGCTTGCAAAAGAAGCCCTCCTCCTCCCGGTCGATACCATGGACGACTACGAGCAGGAACTCTGCGACGCGGTCAACGCTCTCGGGATCGGGCCGATGGGGCTCGGCGGTGACACGACGGCGCTCAGCGTGAAGGTGAAGCGCGCCGGTTGCCACACCGCGTCCCTTCCGGTGGCGGTGAACGTGCAGTGCTGGGCATCCCGCCGGGCGACGGTGGAGGTGAAACGTTGAACCTCACAACACCGCTCGGCGACGAGGTGCTCGACCTCCGGGCAGGCGACCGGGTCACCCTCTCCGGGACGATCTACACCGCGCGGGACGAGGCCCACATGCGAATGATGGAAGAAGGCATCCCCTTCGATCCGGAGGGCGCCGCGGTCTACCACTGCGGCCCGGTGGTGCAGGACGGCCGGCTCGTCGTCGCCGGCCCCACCACATCCGCCCGGATGAATAGGCTCTCAGGGTTCCTCATCGACGCGGGCGTCCGCGCCCTCATCGGCAAAGGCGGGATGGGGCAGGAAGTGGTCGAGCAGCTCCGGGGGCGCGCCGTCTACCTCGCGCTCACGGGAGGGTGCGCCGCGCTCGCCGCCGACCGAATGCATCTATCCGGCGTCTATTTCGAAGACCTCGGCATGGCTGAAGCGGTCTGGATTATCGAAGCCGATCACCTGCCGTTGACGGTCGGGATCGATGCCCACGGCGGCGATCTCTTCCGCGCCGTACGCGAGAAAGCGAAAACACAATTTCACCAGCGATTCAATATCAAACAGGATACCGTCTCATGAAACTCGTCATCGATGAAAGCCGCTGCAAAGGATGCAATCTCTGCGTGCTTGTCTGTCCCTATGGGATCTTTCAGGAAGGGACGGAACTCAACAGCCGGGGGATCGTCGCACCGGTCCTCGACCGCCCCGAACGGTGCACGAACTGCAGGCTGCAGGCCCTCTACGGCCGGCTGCTCTGCGGGGTCTGCCATATGATCTGCCCCGACCAGGCGATCACCTGGATCGAGGAGAAGCCGTTCGAGCCTCACCGGGTGGAGGTGGAGTTTTGAGCAGGGTTGAGTTCATGCAGGGGAACGCCGCCTGCGCAGAGGGGGCGCTCGCCGCCGGATGCCGGTTCTTCGGCGGCTACCCGATCACGCCGTCGACTGAGATAGCCGAGGCCATGGCCCGGAAACTCCCAAAGGCCGGCGGGGTCTTCATTTCCATGGAGGACGAACTCGCGAGCATCGCCGCGGTGATCGGCGCCGCATGGACAGGGGTCCGGGCGATGACCGCGACGAGCGGCCCGGGTTTCTCCCTGATGATGGAGAACATCGGCTACGCGGCCATGACCGAGACGCCGTGCGTCATCGTCAACATCCAGCGGGGCGGCCCGA
>PGYH01000142.1 GCA_002839575.1 Methanomicrobiales archaeon HGW-Methanomicrobiales-6 | reverse complement strand
GCATCTCGTCCGCACCCATCATCGCCCGCCCGGTGGCGATCGCGAGCGGCCCTTCCACCAGCACCTCGTCGCCCTCCCGTATCCGGGGGTCGCAGCCCGTGATGCCCGGAGCGAGGACGTCGCCCTGCGGCACGAACTCGTCGATCCTGACCCGGTAGCCCTCCGGTATCAGGTCCCATCCCGTAAACGTCGGGCGGAAGAGTCCTGTCCCGGGGTCGATGCTGAAGAGCTGCTGCTTCCCGCGGAGCACCGCCATCTGCATGCTCCTCCCCCGGACCTGGAGGCCTTTTGTGTTGATATCAGTCGCGAACTGCCAGGAGACCGTGCCCCGGATGGTGTCGGTCTGCATCCGGCGCTCGCCTTCGAGGGCGGCGTTTAATGCCCGCAGGGAACCCGGGGACGTCGGGTGGCCCTCGCAGGTCACCTCGAGGTCGATGCCGCACGCCTCCGCTGCCATCTGTGCAACGGTGAGCGCGCCGCCCTCGAGGTGGGCGATCACCCTGCGGTAGGGGTGTGCGGCGAAGTAGCGGGTGAGGATATCGGCGATGAAGGCGCACTCCTCGCGGTCCCAGTAGCCGGTCACCGGCACATCGTAGTGCGCCGCCGGGTAGACCCGCTCGAGTTCTCTCGGGACGAGGCCGAGGGGCGAGGTGACGATCAGTTCGTGCGCCCGCCGGTTCACGGTGTTCATGAAGAGCCGGTGGCTCCGGGAGAGCGAGTAGGGCTTCCGCGCCGAGCAGGGGAGGAGGACCGCGACGTCCGTTCTGGTCGGGACGAACCGCTCGATCACCCGGTCGGCGAACCGCCGGACTTCCGCCCTGTTCTGCGACTCGGCCGTGTTTGCCCCCATCGGCACCGCCCGCGCCACCGGGAGGGAACGCTCCATGAACGCGTAGTTGCGGTCGAGGAACCGGAGGATGCCGACCTGTGTGGCGTCCGTGCGGCACCGGGCCTCCATCAGTTCCCGGAGCTTCCCCGCCTCGACGTAATGCCGGACGAGGGCGAGCTCGCGGTCGAGCGCGAGACGGTTGTGCCGGAGAAGGTCGCCCTCCCGGCACCCCTCGCACCCGCAGACCCCGGTCTCCATCATCGATGCGGGGAACTCGCCTTCCGGCAGGCAGAACTTCTTCTGCGCCGTGGCGAGGTCGACCCCCCGGTAGTCGAAGAGGTCGAAGCCCGAGTAGACGAGGAGGCAGGCGGTCGAGGGGAGCGCCGCAGCCGGGGCGTACCACGCGGTATCCGGCGGGATCTTCTCTTTCAAGCCGGCAAGCCATCCCGCGTAACTCCGGGGGTTTTTCCCCGCCGTGTGCCAGTTCGCGACCATGACGCAGTCACCGGACTCCGCCGAGGCGGCGAGCGGGTGGACGGCCACCGGCTGCCCCTCGCCGGGGGAAAAGTAGTTCTCCACGAACGCCGGGTCCGCGGAAAGCGGAACGTTCGAGAGACCCCGGTCGCGGAGCGCGGGGAAGAGGGCGTCCGTATCGAGGGCGGCGGGGAGGGATACGACCGTCTCTTCGTGATCGTAGGTTCCTACCCGGGCGAGGCCGTCGCGTTTCTGCGCCTCATACCTGCTCATGGAGCACCTCCGCATCGGGGACCTCTTCCTGGACGAGAGGCACCCAATCCTCACCGCACCGGACGGCGAACCGTTTCTCCGGGTGCGCTTCCATCAGCGCCCGGATGCCTGCGCACCCCGACCGGACCATATCGTCGTCCCATTCCGGGACCTCGCTCTGGCCTACCGGGAAGGTCTCGGCGAGTTCCACCGGATACGGCCCGAAGGGGGGCTTGAAGTTCAGGACGGTGTCGAACCCGGGAACCTCGCGCCCGTCGAACGAGACCAGCACCCGCTCGCCAAGGGGGATGCGGGGAATGACCTCGTGGAACCGGAGCACCTCCGTTCTCCGGCAGGTCTCCGAGCCCCGGTAGAAGAACCGGCGCTTGGAGACGGGATCGTCGCGTTCGAGTTCCGCAGCGTGAGCGAGGAGTTCCCGGTAGCCGTCGAGCAGGCGCGGGTGGCCCCGGCACCGCTCGTCGACGAGCTCCCAGAGGGTTCCGTCCTGGATCGCCTGCCGGATGCGGGCGATCTCGGCGAGGGTGACGTGCAGGTTGTGAAGGGCAAGCAGCCGCTCCCGGTCGTCGGACTTCCGGAGCTCGTCGGCGGTCATCGAGCGGCAGACCCGGCAGGCGCAGGGGAGTTCGGCGAGTTCGTCGATCTTGAGGCTCCCGTGCGGGGTGATGTAGCGCCCTTCCCGTGCAAAGAGGGCGTATGCGGCCGAGTCGAAGAGATCGCAGCCCATGGCGACCGCGAGGGCGAACATCGACGGGTGGCCTGCGCCGAAGAGGTGGACGGCGGTACCCGGGGAGAGGCCGCGTTTCGCCGCAAGGACGACCTGAACGAGTTCTTTGTAGCGGTAGCTCTCCATCAGCGGCACCACGGCGCCGATGGGAGCGAAGGTGAAGTCGAGGTCCCGGACGGCCCGGCCCGCCTCCTCGCGGAGGTCGGTGAAGATGCCGCCCTGCACCGGCGCTGCCAGGTTCGCGTCGGGGAAGAGAGCCTGTGCCTCGCGGATCCGCTCCATCGTGACCGCGAGTTCCCGTGCCGCTCTCCCGGGCCCTGCGTCCGGCGGGGTGGGGATGTCCAGGGGGACGACGATGTCGCTTTTTATTGCCTGCTGGAACTCGAGCGTGTCGGGGTTGCTCACCTCGACCTCCCCGTAGACGGAGAGCTGAAACGAGCCCGAGTCGGTCATGACGACGCCGTCGAAGTCGAGGACGCCATGAAGCCCTTCCGCGAGCGCCCGGTCGTGGAATTCGGTGCTCCGCCTGAAGATGTAGGCGTTCGTGATCAGCGCCTCGACGCCCATCTCCTGCATCTCGCGGGGGGTGACCAGGGGGAGGTGGGGGTTGACGACGGGGAGGAGCGCGGGCGTCCGGACTGTTTTATCGTTCACCCTGAGTTTGCCGACCCTTCCCGCGATATCTTTGTGTATGACTTCAAAAGTAATTGCCATTCGGTTTAAACCGCCTTTTCTTCGAATATCTGCCCCTCGAACGTCTGCACGGCGACGTCAGCGCGCTTCCAGCACCCGGGCGGAAGCCCGGCCTTGACGCAGGTCTGGTCGAGGAACTCTCTGCTGTCCCAGCCGTACTCGGTCGGGACCTGCGGAAGGAGGAGCCCTCCGGTCCCGAGACCGCTGACGATCAGGCCGTGCTTCCCGACATCGACACAGCCGGGGCGCTCCTCCGGCGGGCAGTCGAGCGGCCGGGGGGGCGTGAGCACCGTCACCTCGAGGTCGAGGTCGGCGAGTTCCGACCGCGATACCGGGGGAAACCGGGGATCCTCGAGGGCCGCCGATACGGCCGCTTCAAGGATCGCGTCGCCAAGCGGTTTTATCGGGTACGGGAGGCCGATGCATCCGCGGAGGCGTCCCTGCCGCTTGAGCGTGACGAAGACGCCGCGTTTCTCCCCAAAGATCGGGGAACGCACGGGAAGCTCCGTCCGTTTGCCGTCGACGGCTTTCTCGATGGCGTTGCGTGCCAGACGAACTGCCGTTCTGCCTTCTTCCGGGGTCAGCATTTCCATCAAAATGGGTCGTATGATATTGAATACTTTTAGTCTTTATCAGGAGAAGAGAGAGCGTCAGCGTCGGCCGCAGGAATTCTGACCCGTCCGGTGATCGAGCAGGGTGCGCTGCCTTCGGGACGCACCAGGACAGTCAGGGCCTCGTCCAGAGAGACGGGGCGGTCGAGGCAGAGCCGGATCGTGCACTCGTCTCCGGGAAACAGGAGGGTTCCGCCCCCGGGCAGTGCCGCCGACCACGTTCCCGGCTCCGGGAAAGAGCTCCCTGAAGGCGTGAGGATCTCGAGGTAAGTTCCTGCCGTGACCGTAACGGTGGCCCGGGAGAGGTCGACGGCCTCGCCTTCCCCGGTATGGACGACGCGGACGGCGACGGTATCGACGAAGGTTCCGGAGAGCCCCGGAATCGACGAGGAGCCGGTGACTTCCCCGGCCGGCGCAAGACGTGGTTCGCCTGCAACCAGGACCGGGTATTCACCCGGATCGGATGAGGATCCGACGTCCATGAAGCTCGCTCCGAGCGAGACGAGCGAGAAGAGTGTGGTTACGGCAACAAACGCCGCGAAGATCGCCGCAAGCTCCAGGTGTGTATAGGCCTCGCTCCCCCCCATGGTAACGCCAATGGTAAGACCCGGGAACCCGTATATAAATCTATCCCGGTGGCGGGGAGATGCGCGGCAGGTACGTAGGTCGCCGCAGATCGTCCCGCGGTGCCCGGCGGCGGGGGTGAGCCCGGGCAGGATACCCGTACGGCTTTATATTCTCACCACAAAATATTATAAGGGAGAGGGAGAGTGCGGCCGACGGTGGCACATCCTGTGCTGCTGAGGAAAGTCCTCCCACCGGCCAGACACGCAGCCGCATGCAAGTGCGGGTGGCGAGAGTCACGGCAATGACACAGAAACGACACGGCCCGCCGTCAGTGATGAAACGACCGAGCCCTCCGTCCGGGGGGCGAGCGGCGCGGGTTTCCGCGCACTTCGTTGAACGTAGCGGCGGGATACGATGAAACGGTGAATCCCTGCGGGTGCAAGCCAGAATCGGGCATATGGATCGTCTGGTATCCGCCCAGGTATGGCGCGTAGCTGAATGCCGCACTGAACAGAAGGAGGCTTACTCCTCCCACTCTTCACTATGAAACGCTTTTATGGTAGTTCAACCACCCTTTGGCTTCAGCTCGATCTCCTCAAACGTCACGACGTGTGAGTCGAAGACGTCGCCCCGTTCGTTCATGAAGAGCTGGACGAAGACCTCGGCGGGCGCGTTCTCCATGGATAAGACGTCCCCGTGTTCGGCTTTGACCTCGAAACCGAGGGATTCCAGTTCGCTCCGGACGGCGTCCCGGGTGTAGTAGGTCGAGAGTATATCCCGGACCTTTGCGAGGACGTTCTGCTGCTCCTCCTCTGTTACGGCCATACTCCCTCATGCGCCCCGGGGTATATTAACCTCTTCCGGCGGCTGCCGGGGACGCGCCGGCACCGGTGCGGGAGTGTCATGAGGCAAATATATATATGAAAAAATTACCATTAGTAATAAGATGGAGATACCTACCCCGGCGGAACTGCGGGAGAAAAGGCTCCGTATGGGCTTAAAGCAGGCAGATGTGGCCCGTATGGCAGGAATAAGCCAGTCCATGGTCGCGCGGATCGAGGCGGGCAGTGTGGACCCAAGGGTGAGCACGCTTGCGAGGATCGTGGAAGTCCTGCAGGCAGCCGAGAATTCGGCAATCACGGCGGCCGACGTGATGAACGCACCCGTGCTCTCCGTCGCCCCGGACGACCCTGTCAGCCGTGCTGTCGAGATCATGGGCAAAAACGGCATCTCCCAGCTGCCGGTGCTCGAGAGCGGGGTGCCGTTCGGGTGCATATCCGAGTCGGCGATCATGAACGCCATGGAAGAAGGGGGGCTTCACCAGACGCACCGGAAGCTGGTGCAGGACTACATGGAGCCCGGTTTCCCGACGGTTCCTCCGACGGCGCCCATCGATACGGTCGTCCATCTCCTGCACCACAGCCACGCGGTCGTTGTTATCGAGAAGGGGAAGGTGCAGGGTGTGATCACCAAGCACGACCTGATATCGCTCATAACCTGAGTTCTAGAGCATTGAGACCAGGTCCCGGAGGACCGCTTCGGGATCGTCGGCCTTGACCACGCTTGAGGCGAGGAGGACGCCGCAGGTCCCGAGGTCGACGGCTATTTTTACGCATTCGCCCGACTGGATGCCGGCCCCGGTCAGGACTTTCACATCCGGGTTCACCGCCCGAACAGCGTTGACCGACCGCTCGATGATCCCCGGGTCGGCCTTCGAGACCGAGACCCCGCTCCCGATCAGTTCCGGGGGCTCGATCGCCACGT
>PGYH01000141.1 GCA_002839575.1 Methanomicrobiales archaeon HGW-Methanomicrobiales-6 | reverse complement strand
CCGCAGCCCCGACCCGACCTGCAACCCCTACCTCGCCTTCGCCGCGATGCTCACCGCCGGGATGGAGGGCGTCCGGGAGAGGATCGAGCCGCCGGTGGGCGTCGATACAAATATCTACCATATGTCCGTCGAGGAGCGGAAAGGCGCCGGGATCGAGACGCTGCCCGGAGACCTTTACGAGGCGAACCAGGCCCTGCTCGCCGACGACCTCATCTGCAGTGCATTCGGCCCCCACGTCGTCGAGGCGCTCACGAGCGTTGCCGAAGCCGAGTGGGACGCCTACCGGACGGCTGTCCACCCCTGGGAACTCGACCGGTACCTGGCGACCTACTGAACTCTTTTTTCTGGGCGGATTGCTGCCGCCTCTTTGTGGTGTAAAAAAGCAGGGCTTCTATGATCTTTTCGGGCCGGCCGGCTCAGCAGCACTGCTGTTTGCCGTCTTCCTCCCCCTCGAGGAGGAGTTTGCCGAAGAGCACCCGCTCGATCGTGGCGGCCACGTACTTCATCCGCTGAGCCGTCTCCATATCCTCGTAGCGGTGGATGTCGGCGTAGACCTGCAGGCGGACGAGGCCGAACCGGAGGCGGTCGAGATCGTCGTCCCCGAGTTCCGAGGCCTCGCGGTAGATGGGCTCGAGCAGGAAGGGGAACTCCTCGAACTCTTCGAGTGCCTCGACGACCCGCGCGAAGACCGGGAGGCCCTCCCCCCGGCCGGCAAGAATCCTCGAGTAATCCATATTACTCCTCGATCTGGTCTACCAGAGCCTGCATGATGGCGTCGAAACTCTTCCAGGTCGGGCTCTCTTCGGCTTTGGCCTGGCGGATGATGAACGGCCTTCCTTCGTCCGCTGCCTTGCGCATCTCCGGATCGAGCGGAATGGAGCCGAGGAAGGGCACCCCGAGTTGCTCCGCCTCTTTCTTGCCGCCGCCCCTGCCGAAGATATCGATCTCCTCCTTGCAGTGGGGGCAGATGAAGCCGCTCATGTTCTCGACGATCCCGAGCACCCGGAGTTCGAGTTTCTTGATGAACTCGGCCGCTTTGCTCGAGTCGAGGACCGCGACGTCCTGCGGGGTGGTGACGATGACCGCGCCTGCGATGTTCGGGGCGAGCTGGGCGACGGTGAGCGCCTCGTCGCCGGTGCCGGGCGGAAGGTCGACGATCAGGTAGTCGAGATCGCCCCAGTTGACGTCCTCGAGGAACTGCCGGATGACCGTCATCTTCATCGGTCCGCGCCAGATCACGGGAGTGTTGCGCTCCGGGAGGAGGAACGCCATGGAGATGACCGCGAGGTTGCCGGTGATCTTGACCGGTTCGATGATCTTCCCGTCGTAGGACTGGAGGCGGGCTTCCTCGATCCCGAGCATCTTCGGGATGTCCGGGCCGTGGATGTCGAGGTCGATGAGTCCCGTATTAAAGCCGCGGTTGGCGAGGGCGTAGGCGAGGTTTGCCGAGACCGTGCTCTTCCCGACGCCGCCTTTCCCCGAGAGGACGAGGACGACGTGTTTGACGCTGACATCGGCCTTCGGTGGGAGGCCCTTCGGGGCATCCGCATTTCTCGGGTCGTCGCATTTGGTTGCAGACGGGCAGCTGGAGCAGTTCCCGGTGCAGGTTTCCTTATTGGGTTCATTCGTCTGAGTCATAGCAAGTATCCTCTGCGGTATAGTATCCTTCTAGAGAAGGATCTAAAGCTACTATATATTAACGACAATTGCAACAAAAAGGTATAGGTGGTAGCACGTAACCCTGTTCTGCCCCCGGCGCACCTTTTCGGACACAGGGACACCGCTGCCGGCGGGGATAGAGAGGGTCGACCGTGCCGTTGCCTTTGAGTGATGGTTCGAGATCGCCGCTTTCGAGGGCGTTCCTGCCGTTTTTTAAGATGTTGACGAGTAGGCCCTGTCTTTCACCGTTACGGTGTCTTTCTTCGCTCGTATCCTGCGGAACAGTCTACCCTCGTGCACATCCGGCTGAGAGGGTTTCCTGGCGCCCGGGTATGATGTGATGTCTTTTCTTTTAAGGGGAAGTTAACCATTTTCTTCGTCCCGCAGTCTTATTACCCAAAACGAGGTCATATGGACATGGTGACAACCTATGAACGGCTATGCAGAGAAGATCCTCCACGTTGACCTCGCGAGAGAACAGACGATGGAGGAACCGTTTCCCGAAGAGTGGAGGCGGGCGTACATCGGCGGGAGGGGGCTTGGGGTTCGCATCATCGGGGACCTGGTGAACCCGGGCAGCGATCCTCTCGGCGCTGAGAACGTGCTGGTCTTCGCCACCGGGCCGGTTGCAGGGAGCGGCCTTCCCCTGGGGTCCCGGTACGACATCGTCACGAAGTCCCCGCTGACCGGGACGATGACCAGCGCGAACTCCGGCGGGAAGTTCGGCACCAGCATGAAACGTGCGGGCTACGATGCGGTGGTGATCCGGGGTCGGGCACAGAGGCCCGTCTACCTCCTCCTCGACGACGGGCATGCGGAGGTCCGGGACGCTTCGGAGCTGTGGGGCATGACGACGAGCGAGACGGCCGCGGCCATAGGGGAGGATCTTGGCGATCCCGGTGTGAGCGTGGCCTGCATCGGCCCCGCGGGCGAGCACCTCGTCCGGATCGCCGGCGTCATCAACGAGACCTCGCGGGCCGCAGGGCGCGGGGGTGTCGGCGCCGTGATGGGGTCCAAGAACCTGAAAGCGGTCGCCGCCCGGGGGAGCGGCCGGTGCACCGTCGCCGATCGCGACCAGTTCCTTGCCCTTAAATCAGAGATCGCCGAAAAGATCCGGGAGAATGCCATCTCGGGCGGCGGGCTGCCCCAGTTCGGGACGGCGGTCCTCGTGAACATCATCAACGAGAACTACATCCTCCCGGTCCGGAACTTCCAGACCGCACACTTCCCCGCAGCGGAGAACGTCTCGGGGGAGCGGATGGCCGATACCATCCTCGCCGGAAAGATGGGATGCCAGGGCTGCATCATCCGGTGCGGCCGCGAGGTTGAGGTCGGGGGGAAGCGGACGGCAGGTCCCGAGTACGAGACGATCTGGGCGTTCGGCCCCGATTGCGGGATCGATGACCTTGCGGCTGTTGTGGAGGCGAACAATCTCTGCAACGACCTCGGCCTCGATACGATCTCCACCGGATCGACGATCGCCTGCGCCATGGAACTCTCGGAGAAGGGCTACATCGACGAGGAGCTCCGGTTCGGCGATGCAGAGCGGATGCTCGACCTCGTCCACCGGATCGGCTACCGCGACGGCATCGGTGACGAACTCGCCGAAGGATCCTTCCGCTTCGCAAGGAAACACGGGCACCCCGAACTCTCTATGAGCGTCAAGCGGCAGGAACTCCCTGCCTACGACCCCCGGGGACTGCAGGGGCACGGTCTTGCCTACGCCACCTCGGTCCGGGGCGGCGACCATGTCTACGCCTACCTGATCGCCCCCGAAGTGCTCGGGTCGCCGGAGAAACTCGACCCCTACTCGAGCGAGGGGAAAGCTGTCTGGACGAAGACGTTCCAGGATCTCACCGCCTTCATCGACTCGTCGGGAAGCTGTCTCTTCACCTCGTTCCCGCTCGGGGCGGCGGATTACGGGGCCATGATCTCGGCGGTCACCGGCTACGACATCGATGCCGGCGAAGTGCTCCGGATCGGCGAGCGGATCTGGAACCTGCAGAAGGTCTTCAACATAAGAGCCGGGTGCACCCGGGAGGACGACACCCTGCCGCCGCGTCTCCTCCGGGAGCCGCTCACCGAAGGCGCCCCGAAAGGCCGGGTCTGGGAGCGGGAGCCTCTTCTCGATGAGTACTACCGGGTCCGGGGATGGGACCGGGAGGGCCGTCCCACGCCGGAGAAACTCCGCGACCTCGGTCTGGGGCATGAGGCAGTGCCTGCACCCTGACCCCGAGCGCTCATTTTTTAATGTGCCAGCCGCCCGTCGCTTCCGGGATACAATCGATCTCGGGAGAGTAGGGTTTGATGTCCAGCACCGGCGTCCCGTCCAGGGCGTCGAGCCCCCGGACTACCAGGACGCCTCCCTCCCGCCGGACCAGGTCGACGATCCCGAGACCGATCGGATTCGGTCGGGCGGGCGATCGGGTCGAAAAAACTCCTCGTTCCCGGCTCTCTCCCGGCGGCTTTGCGTGGAGTTGTCCCCGCTCCGCCCGATCAAGCCAGTAGAGCACGATGAGGTGGCTGCTCCGCTCCACGTCCTCAAGCCCGGCGGCGTAGGCGTCATGGACATGGATCTCCGCGACGGTATCCGCGAGGCGTCCCTGGCGGGGGGCGTCGCCCCGGGCCCGGTAGGGCGACCGGACAACGCCGATGGGGATGCACTCGATCGCAGCCATACTCTACCTCCTCTGCTTCTCCGCATCGAGCGTCTCGTTGCAGAGGCGGTCCGCGACCTGGATGCAGGGGTGCTCTCTCGGGACGCTCTCGAACCTGACCTCTGCGAAGCTGCGCATCCGCCGCCGCACCTCCTCGGCGAGGTCTGCAAGGTGCTCTTTGGTGATGCGGTACCGGCCGGTGAGCTGGCGGACGACGAGTTCCGAGTCCGACCTGACTATAAGCCCGCCGCTGGTGAACTCCCGTGCGGCGTCAAGGCCGTTGATGACGGCATGGTATTCTGCCACGTTATTGGTCGCCGTCCCGATAAAATCCGAACTGCCGGCCACGACGGACCCACCCCGCACGATCACGTATGCCCAGGCGGCGTCCCCGGGATTTCCCCGCGATGCGCCGTCGGTATACAGCGTCACCGCACTGGTTTCCGTCACCGGTGCCCCCTCCGGCCTCTCTCTGTAACCATCATATGCCGGTTGATAATCGATCTTTTGAGAGTTATTGGTATCGTTCTCGGGGGCAGGAGGCCGCCCACCGGAAGACGTTAATATTCCGGTGCAGTAAAGGCGGACCTATGCTGGATACGGGCCGAATCATTGAGGATAGATCGCTTCGGGACCGGCTGAGCGTTTTTGAGAACCGGACCGACGCCGGGCGGCAACTTGCCGCGCCCCTCTCAACGCTCGAGACGATCGCCGAACCGGTGATCTGTGCCATCCCTGCCGGGGGGGTGCCGCCCGGGCTTGAGGTGGCCCGGGCCTTGAAGGCCCCACTCCGGATGGCGGTGGTGCGGAAGGTGCAGGTTCCCTGGGACCCGGAGGCCGGGTTCGGTGCCGTGACCTGGAACGGGCGAGTCTTCCTGAACCGTTCCCTCATGACCGGTCTCGACCTCTCTGAGGCCGAAGTGAACGCCGCCATTGCAAAAGCCAGAAAGAACGTGGCGGAGCGGATAGAGAAGTTCGCCAGCGGCCGGGAGGAGCCGGAGATCGAGGGTCAGGACGCGATCCTGATCGACGACGGCCTCGCAACCGGGTATACGATGTTCGCCGCAATCGAGGCTGCCCGGGCCGGGTCGCCCCGTCAGGTCGTCGTGGCGGTTCCCACCGGTTCCCTCCACGCCGTCAACTTCATCGCCCGGCAGGCGGACCTCGTCATCTGCTTAAACGTCAGAACCAGCCGTACGTTTGCGGTGGCGCAGGCATACGAGCAGTGGCACGACGTCACCGACCAGGAGGTGCAGGAACTGCTGATCCAGGCCCGGGACATGGGGCTCTTATGATGGATGCGGAATGGCGATGGAGCCCTTAACGGTGATACTGGGCTTCGGCGTCTTCCCGCCGGAGCATACCTGCGATGGCGCCGACCGTTCGCCGGAGATTACGGTCCTCGGCGTCAGAGCACCGTATCTTGCAGTCGTCATGGAAGACCTCAACGCATCGATGGGCACGTTCACCCACTGGCTTGCCTGGAACATTCCGGCAACCGGCGAGATCCCGGGCGGGATCCCCCTGGAACCCCGGGTCTCCCACCAGGTTCCTGCGGTCCAGGGGACGAACGATTACGGAACCCTCGGCTGGCGCGGCCCCTGCCCCCCTCCGGGCGAGACGCACCGCTGCCTCT
>PGYH01000140.1 GCA_002839575.1 Methanomicrobiales archaeon HGW-Methanomicrobiales-6 | reverse complement strand
GGGCAGTAGGGTAGCCTGGTCCATCCTAGAGCGTTTGGGACGCTTTGACGGCAGTTCGAATCTGCCCTGCCCCATCAGTTATGAACCGCGAGGCCGCCTGCGAGGCGTACCGCCGTCTTCTTGCGGAGTATCCCGTCGTCGATGACAGGCGTCATTTTCTCGACTTTTCTAACCCCTTCGAGGCGCTCATCCTCACCATCCTCTCCGCGCAGACGACCGACCGCGCCGTCAACGCCGTCCGCGACACCCTCTTCTCCCGCTACCCGACGCCGGAGGCGCTCGCCCGCGCGGAGCCCGAGGAGGTCGAGCCGCTCATCAGGACCATCGGGTTTCACCACACGAAGGCCCGCTACATCGTCGAGACGGCACGAAAGCTCGTTGCCGACTTCGGCGGCGAGGTCCCGCGGACGATGGAGGAACTGCAGTCGTTTCCCGGGGTGGGGAGGAAGACCGCGAACATCGTCCTCTCCCACGCGTTCGAGATCAACGTCGGCATCGCGGTTGACACCCACGTCCGCCGGGTCTCGAAGAGGCTGGGGTTCACCGACAGCACGAACCCCAACATCATCGAGCGCGACCTCGTGGCCCTCTTCCCCGAGGAGGCCTGGCGGGACATCAACTACCTCCTGATCCGCCACGGGCGCGCCGTCTGCACGGCGCAGAACCCGAAGCACGAGGAGTGCATCGTCGCGGACCTCTGCCGGTATTATAGGGAACTGCGGGGTGGGGAGGAGAAATGAGGGGGCCGGCTCGCGGTTGCGCGGGGCGTTGTGCGAACTGCTGTTCTCCGGAACCCCGCAAATCCCATCTCCACGGATTTTTCAGGCCCCTGTTCTCACTGGAACACCGCCTGGTATACTGGACCGTGGGGGTATCGCCATTGGGGGAGGGGCTGACGGGGAGGGGGGCCTGTCCCCCTCCCCTGTCTCCAAGTCGGAATGAATGTCTGTAACCCCCCACCCCACCCGCGCTTCGCGCTCCTCCCCCGCCCCTAGGGGCGGGGGCAGTGCGTGGCGATATCCCCTGGAAAGCCGTGCATGGGGACGGGCTCCTCGCAGCTATGATGGGTGTTCGAAAATTGAGTTAGCATCTGGCTTCGAATTGCGGTGTTATATTAGAACTAGAGCAGGAGGCATACCAGGTTCGGGTTTCGCAACCCCACCTGAAATCCGTGGATGGGATTATGCATTGTTGGATTTACAGGGTTATGTGAACCTGCCAGACTTCGTCACGCGATAAAGGGAGTGCAGGTGACCGGGTAGAGAACCGCTTTATTCAACCCCCCCCCCCGATCAACGCCCGCGCGGCGAGATAACACCCGCCGGCCACGACCGCCGCCGCCGGGATCGTCAGTATCCACGCGACGAGAATCTCGCGGACCACTCCCCACTTGACCGCCGAGTAGCCGCGGGTTGTGCCGACGCCCATGATCGCGCCGGTTGCCGCGTGGGTCGTCGAGACCGGGACGCCGAACGCGGTCATCAGCGAGAGGACGCTCCCGGCGGCGGTCGATGCGGCAAACCCCTGGTAGGGCCGGATCCGCGTAATCCGGTTGGCCATCTTGTCGATGACGCGCCACCCGCCGAGGAGCGTTCCGAGGGATATGGCAAACGAAGAGGTGAGGATGACCCAGAGCGGGACGGAGAACTCGGTGATCAGGCCGCCGGCAAGGAGCATCGCGGTGATGATGCCCATCGCGTTCTGGGCGTCGTTGCTGCCGTGGCCGATGGCCTGCAGCGAGCCCGAGAAGATCTGGAGGTTCTTGAACATACGGGATAAGCGCCGGGGAGGATGGTTGCGGAAGATCCAGGTGACGACGGTGCCGAGGGCGAACGCGGAGAGGAATCCAAGCGTGGGGGAGATGACGATGAAGATCACGACCGCGAGGATGCCGCTGATCTTCAGAAACCCGGTTGCGATGGCGAGCGGAATTGCCACCGTCACCCCGATGAGCCCCCCGAGGAGGAGGTTCCACGGCTTGAAGTCACCTCTCCGGTATGCAACTGCGCCCGTGATGACCGCACCGAGGATCGCGCCTATGAACCCGTAGATGACGGTCTGCTCAATGACCACAAGCGACGGCCAGAGGATCGCCCCCGTTCCCGCGGCCGCAATCCCGGCACCGAGCAGCCCCCCGATCAGGGCGTGGCTGCTCGAGACCGGGATCCCGAAGAACGAGGTTGCAAGAACCCAGAGCACTGCGCCGGCCATGCCCATGAGGATCAGTATCGGCGTGAGGGATCCGGGATCGACGATCCCCCTGCCGATGGTTGCCGCAATCGCCGTGGTGAAGAGAAGAGGGCCGAGGAGGTTGAAGACCCCGGCAAGAAGCACCGCCTGCAGGGGCGTTAAGGCCTTTGTCGCGATGATGGTGGCGATTGAGTTTGCTGCATCGTTCAGGCCGTTTGCAAAATTAAAAAGTAGCGCGAGAAGGATGCCGAGGATGATGATCGGATCCATAGCGGTCAGGAGTGTCTGATGGCTATGTCGCTCAAGACGTTTGCGACGTCCTCGCACTTATCAGTCGCCATCTCAAGGTTTTCGTAGATGTCCTTGAGCTTGATGATGGTGATCGCATCCTTTGTCTTGAAGAGGTCCATGATGGCATGATTGAGGACGTTGTCCGCGACGTTCTCCAGGCGGTTCACCTCGATGCACCGTTCCTCGATCAGAACCGGGTTTTTGATCGTCCGGATACCGGTCACGGCCTTCTCGATCTCGATGACGCTCAGCTGAATCAGTTTTGCAAGTTCAATCATCTGATCGTCGGTCTCGGTGATGCCGTAGCTGTACATCTGCTGTGCAGTGCCGTCGATGTAGTCGAGGATGTCGTCGAGCGCCGATGCAAGGCGGGAGATCTCTTCCGGCTCGAGCGGCGTGATGAACGTCCTGTTCAGCTGCTCGTAGATCTCATGTGTGATCTCGTCTCCCCTGTGTTCGATCTGCTTCATCCGGTGACACTTTCCTTTCACGTCCTCGAAGTTCTCGACGAAATCGACGAGCAGATCGGCTGCAGAAACGACCGTCTGGGCCATCCTGTCGAAGAGATCAAAAAAAACCTTATCCTGAGGGACCACCCACTCCTTAATGCCCACAATGATCATATAGCGTTTTTCAGTCAGGCACTATATAGCGATCGGTCATGCCACGCTGTCGGGCAGTGGGATACGGTGAAACGGTGTGGACGGGAGCACAAGTCCCTGTAGCGGGCGAACCGCCCTGCCCACTGGAGATCTGTTCGCGGACCCGATTATGGCCGTCCTCGTGCCGCCCTTTCAATCCTCCGATACCTTCGGGAGATTGTTGCGGATGAAGTCGAGGTCGGCCTCCTTCGCCGCGATCTCGTAGAGCATGGTTCCGGGGCCAGCGCAGCGCTTCGTGAACGGCAGCAGGATCTTGCTTCTCCTGACCTGGAGCCCGACGAGCATGGGAGATTTCAGGAGCATCCGAATATCTTTGAACACAAAGTTGGGCGGCATCTCGTAGTACTCTTTGCAGTGCTTTCGGACGTAGTCGTTTACCTCTTCCGGCATTACGTTCAGGAGAAGCACTTTTCCACTGAGGTTGTTTACGCAACAGGATGGCATCAGATGTTGTTCGCAGCTATACGAATAAATACCTTGCGCCGGTCGCCGCTCCGGAGGTCAACCATATATAGGGGACGAAACGATGCGGTCACCATGGCTATCGCAGAAACCACCATGAAGACCTTCGAAGGTTTCCTCGACCTCGCGCGGAACCGCTACAGCGCCCAGTCGTTTAAAAAAGACCCCGTCGAGGACGAGAAGCTCGGTGCGGTGCTCGATGCCGCCCGCCTGGCCCCGACGGCGGCGAACCGGCAGCCCTTCCGGCTCATCGTCATCCATACCGCCGGGAAGGAGGACGAACTCAGGCGCATCTACTCTAAATCGTTCTTCCGGGAGGCGCCGGTCCTCATCTGCGCCTGCACCGTCCCGTCTGAGGCATGGACCCGCTCCGATGGGAAGAACTACAGCGACGTGGACGTGGCAATCGCCATCGACCACCTGACGCTCGCGGCCGCGAGCCTGGGTCTCGGGACCCACTGGGTCGCCGCCTTCGATATCGGCGCAGCACGCGAGGCGCTGGGCATCCCCGATAACGCCGAGCCGGTTGCGTTCACCCCGCTCGGGTATCCCGCCGACCGGCCGCAGGAAAAGCGGCGCAAGGAAGTATCGGAACTGGTGCGCTACGAGCACTGGTGAACAGCCGATACCGGCCGCCCCTGTGCCGGAGAGGGGAACAATTATCGTATGCCGTGCGGATACCCGGGTATGAAGCCGTATGGGATGCCGGGCCGTCCGCCCGGGTTTCATCTCTTCGCCCTCGCGGCTTTAGCCGCCCTCTTCGTCATGCCCTGCGCCGTCCCGGGCGCGACACCCCCGTTGCTCCCCGATCTTTCTGTCTCGGTCTCGAACGAGACCCTCTCCGGAGGCGAAGACCTTGCCGTCTCCGCCGTCTGGACCCGGGACGCGAGTTTCTACCGTCCCCCGGAGAGCGTTGATGCGCGCATCTACAGCACCGCTTCCGGCTCGCTCGTCGCAGGGTATACGATCTCGGAGGATGAACGTGCGGCCTCCGGCGACAGCACCCGGCATTTCCGCGGGGTGATAGCATCCTCGGAGCTGCCGGCGGGGAGGCTCCTGCTCGTCATCATCGACCCGGTCTCCGGCGCCGACGCCCGCGTCCCGATCAACGTCACGGAACCGGGCCCGGATTACCCCGGCGTTCAGGTGCAGCGGTATGCCAATACCGTCTTCCTCGCGGTTGCGGCAGTCCTGCTGGTCGTCCTCGGCGCCGGTCTCGGCCTGCTGGTGAGGCGATCGTGAGTTGATGAGCCCCTCCGTCGGTTCACTTAATGTCTGCAGCCGTCAACCCTTCTTCAAGTGATACGCGAACCGGCAGTTAAAAAATTCCTCTACTGGTGCGACCTGTGCAACGTCCCTCTCATCGGGCGGACCTGCGCCTGCAAGACGAGAGTCAGGGAGATACCGCTCCTGCAGCCGCACGACGTCCGGCCGGCACTCGCCGCCGACATGGCCCTCATCCGTCGTCTTCTTACCGGACGGTTCGGCGACGTCCCCCTGCCCCGGGTCGTGCTCCTGAACAAGACCGGCGGCGTCGACCGTGCCGACCTTGTGATCGCGCACGGCGACCGGTTCGGCTGGCTCTCGTTTGACCCCATCACCCGGAAGTTCAGCCTCGATATCGCGCCCGAGGCGCTCCCGTATATCCTGCCGCATGCAACGCGGGGGATCGTCGACCTCGAGGCCGAGCCTGCCGTGAGCGCGCATAAGGGCCGTATCGGCGGGAAACGGTTCCCCCTGAAAAACCCCGTGCCCGACGGGACGGTCATCGTATCCTACAAAAACCGATACGGCACCGGCGTCGTCAAGGACGGGCAGGTCCGGGTGAAAGAACTCATCTCCGTCGAGCCCCGCACCCGGCCCGATCCGGGCTGGGACGAGGTGATCGAGAAGAACCGCTACCACTTAAAGAACCTCGAACGCAACGCCGTCCGCACCATCAAAAAGCATATGAACGACCGGCCGTGCGTGAACGTCTCGTTCTCCGGCGGCAAGGACAGCACCGCTGTCCTCCATCTCGCCCGGAAGGCGGGGGTGGAGAAGGCGTTCTTCATCGATACCGGGATCGAGCTCCCCGAGACGGTGGAGTTCGTGGAGTCGGAAGGCGTTGAGATCATCCGGAAGGGCGGCGACTTCTTCCAGGCGGTCGAGAAGGCGGGGCCGCCGGGGAAGGACCACCGCTGGTGCTGTAAACTCCTGAAACTTCACCCCCTGAAGATCTACCTTGCCGGGCTTGGCCCCTGTGTCACCATCCAGGGGAACCGCTGGTACGAGTCCTGGAACCGTGCCGACCTCGACGAAACGAGTCAGAACCCGGCAAACCCCCTGCAGCTGAACATCTCACCGATCCGGAACTGGCGGGCGCTCGAGGTCTTCCTCTACCTCTGGTGGCAGAAGGCCCCCATGAACCCGCTCTACGAGA
>PGYH01000139.1 GCA_002839575.1 Methanomicrobiales archaeon HGW-Methanomicrobiales-6 | reverse complement strand
GAGTCCGATCTACATGGGGAAATGGCTCCCGGAATCGCAGGTCTTCATCGAGAAAAACCAGCAGTATCTGCGCACCATCCCGGTCGCCTACTTTGCCGTGGGGCTCACGGTCGCAGACGGCGGGCCCGATATCCTCCGAAAGGCGGAGGCGTCGATGGACCAGGTCAGGATGCTCGTAAACCCGGTGGAGATCGGTATCTTTCCGGGAAAACTGGAGAGCAGTCGCCTGTCCTTCACCGACCGTGCCATCGTTACGATGATCCGGGCAAAAACGGGAGACTTCCGTGACTGGGAAGCCATCCGCTCCTGGGTGGAGGCGGTGCGCTCAAAGATCGCGCCGGCGTGACCTGTCACGGGGAAGCGGCGTACGGGCACCGGAATGCTCTTTTCCCGTTCTCGTTCGCCGTTACACACAAAAAAGTGCTTATAGGACGGCCACTCACCTATAAAAATCACAAGGTGAACCGGGTGAATAAGTATTCTTTTGTCGCCAGAATGCCCGACAAACCGGGCGCGCTGCATCGCGCGGCCGAAATCGTCAAGTCTTACTCGGGCAACATCATCCGCATCCAGTACGATCGCAGGATCGATCCCGCCACGGTCTTTTTTGAGGTGACCACCACGCCGGAGAGTTACTCCCGGATGAAGCAAGACCTCCACGCGATCGGCTATCTCCAGGAATCGCTGCCCACGCTCGGATTCCTCAGATTTTCCGTATACGTCCCCCATGAACCCGGCTCCCTCTTCGAACTCCTCACCTACATCACCGGAGCGGGGGCGAACATCGCCTACATCGACTTCGACGACCGAAGGGGTTCCTCCGGCAGGGTCACCATCAGCTTAAACGTCGAAGAGACCGCTATCGTGGAGAGCCTGCTCGACCGGTTAAAGTCACGCTACCGCCTTGAGATCCTCGAGTACGACACGACCGGCGAGCAGCTCGACGACACCGTCTTCTACGTCAGGTTCGCCCAGGCGGTCCGGGGGCTGATCGGGACGGCCGAGGACGAGTTCCTGCTCTCCCTTCTGCAGGACGTCAACCACATCGTTCAGGAACTCAACAGCCTCGGCCAGGATCCAAAAGAAGTTTTTGAGAGCATCCTGCTCACGGGACGGACACTCAAGAACACCACGGGAGACCAATTTTACGCGGACGTCCAGCATATCCGCTTGAGCGACGCCGTCGAGGTCTTCTGCTTCCAGATGCCGGGTGGCGGGAACATCTTCCTGCTCCGCGCCCCGGACGAGACCGTCATGATCGATACCGGATACGGCATCTACCATGAGGACGCCATGCGGATGTTCCGGCATTACGGTCTCGGGGACCCTGGAAAGATCCACAGGATCTACATCACCCACGCCGACGCGGACCATTGCGGGGCGGGCGGCCTTTTTGACGCGAAAGCGTACACACACACCGGGTCGCTCGAGATCATCCGACGGGCGAACCGGGCATACGGCTCACGCAGCGAGTCCTCGATCCTCGAGGAGGTCTACACGACCGTCATCAACCTCTTTTCGTACTTCAATCCGCCGAAGAACCCCGAGGTCTTCCCGGCGGAGAGGATCGGCACACGGTCGATCTTTCCTATCCTTGCGCGGTTCCGGGTCCACGACCTCGAGTTCGAGGTCCTTGAGTCTCTTGGGGGACACATGCACGGCCAGGTCTATTTCTTCTGTCCGGGGCACGGGATCATCTTTACCGCTGACACCCTGATCAACTTCGGGAGCCTCAATGAGGACCGGAAACGCTACAATTCGCTCGCCGACTTCCTGGTGACGTCGGTCAACGTCGACAGCGACTGCGCACGCCAGGAGAGGAAGGCGCTACTCAAACTGATCCAGGACCTTGACGAAGAACTTGCCCCGACCGGCCGCCGGTGCCTTGTCGCATGCGGCCATGGCGCCATCTCGATTCTCGAAGACGGAAGGCTGGAAGCCTTCGGGCCGGTCGAGCGTTACCGGGCAAAAGGGCCAGAGAGGTAGGCAGCGGGTGGCCGCCCACCCAGAAGTGCGACGGACCGAAGGGCGCGACTGCCGAAACGGCAGGAGCATGAGAAAACGCAAAGCGTTTTCGGGGCCGGAGCGAGAGCAATTGCGATGCTCAAACTTCTTTCCCGCGTGACCCCTGCTCCCCCACCAATGCGATCCCTGCACCGAGGACAACCAGGAACCCGCCGACCAGCAGCACCAGGGGGTCCAGCTGGACAAGGAGGAAGAGGCTGGAGATGATGCCGATGACCGGGATGAGCGGCAGGAACCCAATACTCCCCGGTATCCGGAAGGGCCGCACCGTATCCGGCGCACGGTAGCGGAGCAGGATCACGGACGCGTTGATGACAACAAATGTCACAAAGAGCGTGAAGTTCGTGACGTTCGCGACGAAGCCGATCTCGCCGGCAAAGAGGAATGCCATGGAGGCGAGTGCAACGGCGACGATGGCCGTCCAGGGGGTCCGCGTCCGGTGGTGCACCCGGCCGAGGAACGCCGGAAGCGAGAAGGATGAGGCCATGCCGTAGATGATCCTGGACGATGCCATCATCATCAGGAGGGCGGTGTTTGCGGTGGCGAAGAGAGCGATGACGGAGATGAGAGTGAACGCCACGGGGCCGAGAGCGACGGACGCGACGTCGGCAAAGGGCGCCCGGGACGCGGCGAGCTGCTCGGAACTGACGACCGATACAGCGGCGAGGGAGACCAGGATGTAGAGGAGGACAGAGATGGCAAGCGCGATGATCAGGGCGATGGGAATGGTCCGCTCCGGGTTTTTGGTCTCTTCGGAGAGTTTCACCATCTCTTCGAATCCCATATAGGCAAAGAAGACGAGCGCGGACGCCTGCAGGAGGCCGGGGACCCCAAGGGGCATCTCAAGGTAGTCCACCCGCCCGAGGTGCGGGAGGCCGATCAGGATGACCATGACAATTCCCCCGACCTCGATGAGGGTCAGGACGATGGCGACCCGGGCCGTCTCCTTGATGCCATAGAACAGGATTCCCGCAAGGACGAGAATAATCAGGATCGCGGAGGGGATGACCGGAAAGCCGACGAGATCTGAGAAGTAGCCGGCAAACCCGAGCGAGACGGTTGCGGCCCCAAGGATGCCGGAGAAGATGATCAACCACCCGATGACGAACGCAAGTTTCCTCCCGAAGGCGTTCGAGACATACTCGAACTCGGCACTCGCACGAGGGAACATCGACGAGAGTTCGGCATAGCTCAGGGCACTGAACGCGGCGATGGCGGCGGCGATGGCGAACGTCAGCCAGACAGCGTTGCCGGCCATGCCGGCCGCTTCCCCGAGCAGGGCATAGATGCCTGCCCCGAGGATGATCCCCACACCCGAGAGGGTGACCGCAGGCAGCCCGAGCTCGCGCCGGAGTTTTGTATCGGGGTTCGATGCGTCCGGCTCCTCTTTTTGCATACACAGTCCTATGTTTCTGCACCATTTATGGATATCCGGCATTCCACCGTACTCCGACAACGGTCGCCGGATCTGTACCGGAAACGAGACTCGCCGAGGTCGGGAAGCCCGTCTTCCCGGAAGGGCGGACAGTAAGTGGACGATGTCCTTCCCCTGCACCGGCGATCAGTTCGAGGGGTAACGTGGAAAGCCCACCTGTGACCATCCGGTTGATCCTTGTGATCCTCCGGGCGGGTGAAGAAATTGGGGAATTATAGTCCAGATTCCAGATCCGGACACAACCCATATATATTGGACACACCCATGCAGGCCTCCCTGCAGGGTAGGGAGAAGTGATCAAATGGCCCAGAATGTTGTTGATATCCTGAAACAGGAGCACGAAATGGTGCTCTCGCAACTCTCGGAACTCTCGAGCAAGGGCACGAGCAACCGGGAGCAAAAGTACAATACCTTAAAGGAGAACCTCATGCCGCACATGGTCGGGGAGGAGCAGGCCGTATACCCGAAACTCATGGAGTCAGGGATGCAGGAGATGGCCCTTGAGTCGATCGAGGAGCACAACGCAGTCAAGACGCTGCTGTCCCAGCTCGACAGCGCATCCACATCCGAGGAGGATGTCTGGGTGGCGAAGATAACGGTGATCAAGGAGAACGTGAAGCACCATATCAGCGAGGAGGAGGAACATATCTTCCCCGAGATGCAGCAGAAGATGGGCAGCGACGAGCTCACGAACCTTGGCAGCCGATACGAAGAGGCAAAGAAGAGCGCGATGCCGGTTGCGGCACGCTGAACGATCGGGCGCTATTGATGCGGGCGGATGCGCACGCATCGACGTCCCCAGTTTTTTGGCCGGAACAGGAAGAATCCGGCGAAATGGTTAAGTACAGCACCTCCTATTGTTCAACCGGACGGAGGACACATATGCCACAGATTCTTGAACTGATCAGGCAGGATCACGACCTCATCAGGGGTCTCTTTGACGAACTCGAGAGCAATCCCGAGACGAGGGATATCCGGTGCATCACGCTCCGCCGCGAATTGCCGGGGCACATGGATGCAGAAGAGGCCACACTGTATGCATGGCTCCGGGACGTGGTACCGGAAGAGATCCGGCAATCGCTTGACGAACACACCGAAGTCCGCGGGACGCTTGCCCGGTTCGAGAGGATCCCCCTCAGGGACGACGCATGGATGCCGGCGCTCGTCGACCTGAGAGGAAGGGTCGAAGCGCATTTCGCCTCGGAAGAGGAGGATATCTTCGCCCTGGCGGAGCGCCATCTCAGCAGGGCCGACCTGTTTGCGCTCAGCGAGATGTTTGAGCGGGAGAAGGTGGCAGCGGCGCAGTACGCGACGGTGTAATGGCTACGTGAGCGTAACAGTGCACCGGAATGCCCGGCAGGCCGGCGCCCCCCTTTGTACTCATAACATGCCGGCCACAGAGCAAACATATAATTACTAATTTTAGTTGAAAGTAAACATCATTCCGTGAAAGTTATCGCTACGGGGTTAGAGTGCACTCCAATGAACGTCCTCATCACGAGCGGAAGGACGATTGCGCAGGGCAGAAAACTCTACTACAAAGACATGCCCGCATATTCCGATGATAAAGAGCGTGGTGCCACCTACGGTACCATGCCCCCGACTTCAGTCGGGGGTAGTTGACTGCCGCAACAGGAGATCCCCTCCTCCTCTCGAACAGGACGGGAGAGGAAATCTTCATCGCCACTCCATCCGAAGACATCGTTTCCGGAACCGTATTTGTCCCTTGCGGCCCGCATGCAAATGCTATCCTGCACGCGACCCCGGACTACAAATGGCTGGAGGGGATGCTGGCACCACCAGTATTATAGCCGGTGCACCAGGTCTCCCGGGACAGGTAAAGGTAATTTATTCAACACTCGCCAAAAGTTAAATAAGCATTAACATCCACAGATATGATGGTGCCACCGCAGCGGCGGCACATACTTGAGATCTATTATCACTTGAAACTCTCATCCATGTAAAACCCCGAAGCACCCGCGACTCCGAGGACGGAGAGGAGTCGCACCGGGCATCGTGCCGGATACCCCAGAGGGTGTTGCAGGAGAGTTTCAGCGGGGATGGGGAGGCTGTTCCCCCCTTTCTCCGATCAGGTTTCACTTTTGAGGATATCTTCCGGCTCGCTATCGCTCATGCTGAAGAACAATCCATAGAAAAAGGTAGGAATAACTCCAGCGGAGCAAAGCGATAACGGAACGTGAGTGATGTAAAAGACGTGCGTTACGCAAAAAGGAACGGTCGAGAACAAACTACTGGCGTTCGCACAGTAATACACAAGAACAGTGTTCGTAGTAAAGGGAGGTAATAGCAGCGAGCTGGGCTTCCCGAGGGCTCGCGCACCTCAGTACAACACAGCACGTGAGAGGGCTTAACTGCTGGGTTCGGAATGGGTCCAGGTGTTTCCCCTCTGCTATGGCCGCTATTACCAGTTACATCCAGGAATGAAGTGCCGGTCGAGTCGAAAACCCCTGCAGGGTTTTCTCCCCAATCGGCTGTTTCGCGCCCGAATGGAAGCCAAGGCCCGGACTTGAACCGGGGTGTAGTTGATCTGCAGTCAACCGCGTGGCCGCTCCGCCA
>PGYH01000138.1 GCA_002839575.1 Methanomicrobiales archaeon HGW-Methanomicrobiales-6 | reverse complement strand
CGCGGCAGGGTCCGGTCCTCGTAGCCACGCATGATCCGCTCGCCACGAACAGACTGCTGTCCGAGACACCCGGCCATCTGCGTCAGGTTCAGCATCGACCCACGGGCGCCGGAGACCGCCATCACCACAGCGCTGTTGTCCATCCCGAGATGCCGCCCGGCGATCTCACCGGTGCGGTCACGGGCCTTGCCGAGCACCTGCATGATCTGCATCTCGAGCGTCTCCTCGAGCGTCCGGCCCGGCATCGGTTCGAGCTGCCCCTCGTTATAGATCTTGATCCGGCGCTCGACGTCGCTGAGAGCGCCGTTGAGCACCTCGTCGATCTGGCCGTACTCGGTCCGGGTAAGGTCTTCGTCGTCGATACCGAACGAGAACCCTTCGAGCATGATGCCGCGGATCGAGAGCTTCGTCACGTCGTCGATGAACCGGGCGGCCCGCTTCATGCCGTGCTGCCGGATGATCCGGTGCAGGACC
Organism: Methanomicrobiales archaeon HGW-Methanomicrobiales-6; assembly: GCA_002839575.1. Classification (GTDB taxonomy): domain Archaea; phylum Halobacteriota; class Methanomicrobia; order Methanomicrobiales; family Methanoculleaceae; genus Methanoculleus; species Methanoculleus nereidis. The sequence continues at coordinate 5,613 of PGYH01000138.1, read as the reverse complement.
TGGCCATCGAACGCGCCGATCCCCTTCTTGTCGATGGTGCCGGAGACCAGGTTCCCGTTGATGATCCGGACGAACGCGTCGTTCTCGCACATCTCCCGCCGGCAGGTCTCGCAGTTCTGGCACGACGAAGCCTGGAACACCATGTTCAGGTTGTCGGGGAGGACAAGCGAGAAGACCTGCTTGTTGGTCCAGAGGGGTTTCCCGTCGGCGTCAGTCGCAGCAGGCTCGGGCAGGTGCTCGACGGGCAGGTGCTGGGTGAGGTAGAGCACTTCCTCCTTGCTGAAGTGGCGGACGGTGTGCGTCAGGAGGAAGATGCCCGATATGTGGTCGTGGATGCCCCCGATGATCGGGCCGCCGGTCCTCGGCGAGAGGATGTTCGCCTGCACCGAGACCAGGATCTCAGCCTCGGCCCGCGCCTCCTCGGTCTGCGGGATATGCAGGTTCATCTCGTCGCCGTCGAAGTCGGCGTTGTAGGGCGGACAGACGGCCGGGTTCAGCCGGAAGGTCTTCCCGTCCATCACGACGACCCGGTGAGCCATGATGCTCATCCGGTGCAGCGAGGGCTGCCGGTTGAAGAGGACGATGTCGTTATCTTTTAACTGCCGCTCCACGGTCCACCCCGGCTCAAGCATCTCCGCGACCGTCTCGAGGTTCGCTTCAGACAGGCGCATCCTCCGGTTGTCCGGCCGGATAGCGTAGTTTGCACCGCAGGGCGACCGGATGGTGGGACGCTCGGGACCGTTCAGGACATACTGCCGCATCTCCTCGAGGTTGAACGGGGTCACCCGGATCGGAAGCGTCATCTCGTTCGCGATGGCGAGCGGTATCCCGACCTCGCCGATGGAGAGGTTCGGGTCGGGGGAGATCACCGTACGGGCCGAGAAGTTCACGCGCTTACCCGAGAGCGAACCGCGGAACCGTCCCTCCTTCCCTTTAAGACGCTGCGATAGGGTCTTTAAGGGCCGACCGCTCCGGTGACGGGCGGGCGGGCACCCCGCCACCTCGTTGTCGAGGTAGGTGGTGACGTGGTACTGCAGGAGTTCCCAGAGATCCTCGATGATCAGCTGGGGCGCGCCGGCGTCCTGGTTCTCTTTGAACCGCTGGTTGATCCTGATGATGTCCACGAGCTTGTGGGTCAGGTCGTCCTCGGACCGCTGCCCGTTCTCGAGGATGATCGAGGGGCGCATCGTGACCGGCGGGACCGGGAGGACGGTGAGGATCGTCCACTCAGGGCGTGCGACGTCCGGGTTGACCCCGAGAGCCCGGAGATCGTCGTCCGGGATCCGCTCGAGGCGCGCCCGGATGTCGGCCGGGGTCAGCTTGTGCTCGACCTTCCGCCCCTCTTCCACAAAGACTTCGGAGAAGGTGGTAGGCTTCTCGAAGTTGATCTTGAGCTGCTGCTCCCCGCAGTGGGGACATACCCGTTCTTTCTTGATATCCTTCTCAGAAACGATCTCGCCCGCGAGCTCGCTGTCCTCGTGGCCGATGATCTTCTCGACCTCTTCGGACGTCATCAGCAACCGGGAGCAGGACCGGCAGGTTACCCGCAGGAGTTTCCGGATCAGCCGGGTGTAACCGACGTGGATGACGGGCTTCGCGAGCTCGATGTGCCCGAAGTGACCCGGACAATCGGCCGCTTTCTGGTCGCAGGTCTTGCACCGGAGACCGGGGTCGATGACGCCCAGGCTCAGGTCCATCAGGCCCTGCGGGTAGGGAAACCCGTCATCATCGTAGGTGTCCGCCCAGATGATCTTTCGAACACTCATCTTGCGGATCTCCTTCGGGGAGAAGAGCCCGAACTCGATCCTTCCAACACGTTTTGGACTGGTCATAGTTTGATTGTGCCCCCTCTTACACCATATCGTCGAGCCTCAGGCGGGGAGCAATGCCCATGCTCTTCATCTCGTCGAGAAGGAGCTTGAAGGCGTAGCTCATCTCGACGGGGTAGATATCGGTCTCGCTGCCGCAGGCAAGGCACCGCGTCACCTTCCGCTTCCGATCCAGCATCGCCACCATACCGCACTTCGCGCAGACCCACTGGGTCACCTTGTCCGACTCGTCGAGGAGACGCTCTTTCAAGGCCATGGCCGCGCCGTGGCCGATCATCACGTCCCGCTCCATCTCACCGAACCGGAGACCGCCCTCGCGGGCACGCCCTTCGGTCGGCTGGCGGGTGAGCACCTGCACGGGGCCGCGTGACCGAGCGTGCATCTTGCTCGATACCATGTGGTAGAGTTTCTGGTAGTAGATAACTCCGATGTAGATGTCAGCTGCAAACTGCCTGCCGGTGATACCGTCGTACATCACTTCGCGGCCATTGTGGGCGAACCCGAGTTCCTTGAGGGAATTCCGCAGAGCGGTCTCGCGCTCTCCGCGGAACGCGGTCGCGTTGATCCGGTGCCCCTCGAGGGAACCGACCTTGCCGCCCAGCATCTCAAGCATATGTCCGATGGTCATACGGCTCGGGACGGCGTGGGGGTTGATGATCAGGTCCGGCGTCATGCCCGACTCGGTGAACGGCATATCCGCCGAAGGCTGGATCAGCCCGATAACACCCTTCTGCCCGTGCCGGGACGCGAACTTGTCACCCACCTCGGGGATACGGAGGTCGCGGGTCCGGACTTTGACGAGGCGCGAGGAGTTCTCGCCCTCGGTGATGATGACGGTGTCCACGATACCGTGCTCGTTGCTCCGCATCGTGACCGAGGTGTCGCGCCGCTTTTCGACGGCGATCAGCTCGCTCGTCGGCTCTTCGAGGAATCTCGGCGGCGAGGTCTTTCCGATCAGCACATCTTTTTCGCGGACGACCGTCTCGGGATTGATGACGCCGTCGATATCGAGGTTCGCGTAGAACTCGGCACCGTGCGCACCGGAGACCTCTTCATCCGGGATCTCGATCCGGTCGACCTGGCCGCCGGGATAACGCCGCTCTTCACCGTCGTAGGTGCGGAAGAAGTGCGAGCGCCCGAGGCCCCGGTCGATGGAGGCCTTGTTGATGACCAGTGCATCCTCAATGTTGAACCCCTCGTAGGAGATGATAGCGACGACGAAGTTCTGGCCTGCGGCCCGATCGTCGGAACCGATCACGTCGGAGGTCTGGGTGTAGGTGAGTGGCTTCTGAACGTAGTGGAGCATGTGCCCCCGAGTGTCGGGGCGAAGTTTCATGTTTGCAGATCCGAACCCGAGCGCCTGCTTGACCATCCCGGCACCCATGGTGACACGCGGACTGGCGTTGTGCTCGGGGAACGGAACATGCGCCGCCCCGATACCCAGGATGAGCGAGGGATCGATCTCGAGATGCGTGTGCTCGGGGGTAAGGTCCGCCTCATTGATGGCGATGAAGAGATCTTCCTCCTCTTCGGCGTCGACAAACTCGATCGCGCCCTGCCGAACCACGTCCTCGAAGGTCATCTCGCCGTTTCGGAGGCGTTCGATGTCGTCGTCGGCCACCTGTGGCATGCCGTCCCGGACCACGATCAGCGGCCGGCGCGCTCTGCCGCGATCGGTGTGGACGATGACGTCATTGTTGAACTCCTTGTAGGAGACGTTTACCTCGGAAGGGATCTCGCCGCGCCGGCGCATGTCGCGCATCCGCCCGACAAGTTCCCGGGGGTCATCCACGAGCCCGATAAGGGCTCCGTCTACGAAGACACGCGACTGTCTCATGCCGTTTCTCTCCGGAGGGCGATGACGCCCATATCGTATAGAATGTTCTTCACTTCCTCTTCGTTGATTACGCCCTTGCTGATCTCGACCATCTGGGCGAAATTCTTCACCAGTCCACAATTCGGACCCTCAGGCGTCTCGCTCGGACATATCCGGCCCCACTGGGTGGGGTGCAGGTCACGGGCCTCGAAGTGAGGCTGCGAGCGGGAGAGCGGGGAGATCACACGCCGGAGGTGCGAGAGCACCGCCATGTGGTCAACCCGGTCCAGGAGCTGCGAAACACCGGTGCGCCCGCCCACCCAGTTGCCGGTGGCAAGCGGATGCAGCAACCGTTCGGTCAGGACATCCGCGCGCACGGCGGTGCCGATCGAGAGGTCGCGGTGGCGCATGCTGGCCCGCTCGAGTTGGTACTTCACGTCCCTCGTTAAGCGGTTGAGCGAGATCCGGAAGAGGTCTTCCATCAGGTCGCCGGCAAGTTTCAGCCGCTTGTTTGCGTAGTGGTCTTTGTCATCGATCCGGCGCCGGTCAAGCACCAGGTCGAAACAGGCCTCGGCCATGCGGCCGAGGAAGTGCGCTTTCGCGAGACGGACACCCTCGACTGTGTGCCGGTATGCGGGATCTTCCTCTTTCAAACCCACCGGCATCAGGTAGTTTAAGTGCGGAAGGAGGTAGTTGTCGAGGACGAACTCGGCTCTCTTGCGCTGGTAGTCCCGGGTCTGGTTGGGCGCGAGCTTTTTGCCGACGTACATGACGCCGTCGTCGACGGTGTCACACTCACTCTCTTCCAGGTTCTGCATCATGAAGGTGAGGATCTCTTCATCGGTGGAGACCGCCTCCACGATGTCGTGGTCACCCTGCAGCCCCAGCGCCCGCATCAGGTCGACGAAACGGAGGTGCCCGGCGACCGAGGGGAACGAGACCTCGAGCAGATTTTTGCGGTTCCGTTCGACGATCACGAGCGCCCGATAACCCCGGTACTGCGAGAAGACCTTTGCTACGTATATCCGCTCGTTGTAACGCTCGGTGAACTCGGTCATGATCTTGTTCGAGGCAAGGTCCTCGAGCGTCATCAGCACCCTTTCTGTGCCGTTGACGATGAAGTAGCCGCCGGGATCGAGAGGATCTTCTCCGTGCTCGGTCCGGTCGGCGTCGCTCATGTTGTAGAGGTTGCAGGCGGCCGAACCCACCATCACCGGCAGCTGCCCGATGATGGTGACGATCGGGTCCTGCGACTCTTCACCCCGGACAAGCGTCATCTCGAGTTGAATGGGTGCCGCGTATGTGAGATTCCGGAGGCGTGCCTCGCTCGGAAAGAGCTCGGACTGCGACCCGTCCGCCTCGCGGACGAGAGGTTTCTTCACCTCGATCTTGCCCAGTTCAACCCATACAGCCTCTTTTCCTTTACCACGGGTCTCGATATCAGTCTCGATGATACGTTGTTCGTCAACGACTTTCTGAAGATTATGCAGGAGGAAATTATTATAAGAGTCTAACTGGTGGCGCGCTACATGCTCCCGCGAAAAATATGCTCTCGACAAAACACTTCTGTCTAACAGATGGATCAGCTCCCGGCCTCTGAATTATTTCTTCGGTCTCTTCACGACGAGCCTGTAAGCTTCGGCTCTGCCCGCGGTGCGACTGTCACGAGTAATCCGAATGACGTTCCCGACATCGCCCCCGATAGCCTTCGCCGCAGGATCGTCATGATACATTTTTGGCAGTTGTTCTAGAGAGATATGGTACGTTGCGAGGAGGTCGGCGACCTCTTCTTCGCCCATAATCTGATGGTCTGGCACCATCTCATGGTTAAGTACGTCAAGTGTTGTGCCCATCGCTTACACCTCACCGACGAAAAAGTTGCGTATCAGATGCATCACCTTGTTAAAATCCATAGACATCGCCCATGGCAACGGGCCCAAGGGGATTTGAACCCCCGACCACCTGGTT
>PGYH01000137.1 GCA_002839575.1 Methanomicrobiales archaeon HGW-Methanomicrobiales-6 | reverse complement strand
TCCACGTTGGCCTTCACGGTGTGAGTGCCGAGGGTGGCCTTCCAGGTTGCACCGGCCGTGCCGCCGTTCGCGGTCAGGGTGACCCATTCACCCGGAGCGATCGGTGCGGTGTGGGCATCGGACCAGACGCCAGGACCGGCGGCCCCGTCATCGAACGTGAAGAGGACGCCGTGCTTTGTGCCCGCAGGCGTGGGGGCGTCGCCCTGGTTCTTGATGGTGGCCTTCATCGTCACCGCATCCCCTGCTGCCGGGTTTGCCGGCGTCCAGGAGATGTCGGTCACCACGAGGTCCGGCTTCCCGGAGGCAGCCGGCGGGGTGGTGGGGGTCGGCGTCGGGGTGGAACCCGGGACGGTCGGGGTCGGTGTCGGTACCGGCGAGCCGGTGGACGTCACCTCCACGTTCTGGAGGGTTGCCTGACCGGCCGGAACCGTGCTCACGATGGTCACACCGGGGGAGCCGGCGGGGAGAGTCTTAGAGACAATCTCCATGTCCTTCACGAGGACGTTTTTGGTTCTGTAGCCCTCGATCACGAACGGCTTTGCAGCATCGGAAACAATCTGACCGGAGAAGACAGTGTTAATGTTCTCCTTCGCCCAGACCAGCGTCTCCACGCGGTTGCCGGATGCATAGATGCTCACTTCGGCGTTGTCGAACTGGCCGTTCGTGCCGCCGAGACTCGAACCCTTACCGTTGTACCCGATCGGATCGATCAGGTGGAAGTTCCGGATCTTCACGTTGTTCGCGAGGTCGACCTGGAGGCCGAAGCCGTTCGAGTTGATGCTCGTGCAGTTCTCCATCACCGTGGCGGGGTTGACCGAGCGACTCGGGATGCTGTAGTAGCCGGCAGGCACCCGGTAGGAGAAGTCGGTCCTCCCGATACCGGTGTCTTTCTCGACACAGTTGTAGAGCTTGCCGCCGTTCGTCGTGTAGAACCCGTTCATGGAGTTGCCTTCCGCCGTGCAGTTAATGAACGTCGCGTCGCAGTTCGGGGCGTAGTAGCCGCACCCGAAGTAGTGGGTCGACATGTCGTTCGGGTTGTAAGCCTTCGTCGGGAAGGCTTTCTGGCCGTTGTTCCTGCTCACGCAGTTCTCGAGAACCGCGTTCGTCACTTTGGGATCGAACTCGAAGTGGAACCCGGACTCAAGGTTGCCTTCCGCAAGACAGTTCGTCACGCGAAGGCCGTCCATGTCGTTCAACTCCGCAAAGTCGAACCCGGTGATCCAGGGGTTGAACTGCCCGTACTTGCCGCAGTTGATCGCGGCGCAGTTGTCGTAGCGAACGTTCTTGATCACCATGTTCGTCGAGCCCCAGGCGTTGTGGAGGAACCCGTAGGTCCCGGTGTCCACGGCCCGGCAGTTGACGAACTCGACGTCCTCGAGGGTCGGGGCATACACGGTCGGATCGTGGATCAGGAGGTAAACCGCCTGGATGCTCGCATCCGCAGTTCCCGTGATGTTGTGGATCTTCGCGTGGCTTGCACGGACGTTCATCACGCCGAGCCACTTGACGCCGCTGCTGTAGCCGGTCCCCTTGATGTGGAACCCGTCCAGCGTGACGTACTCGCGGTCGACGTTGATCCGCCCGTCACGGGTGAACACGAGGAATGTCTCCGATTCACCTTCCCCCATGAGAGTTGAGCCTGCTTTGGGAGCAATGATCCCGGCGCAGTTGTATGTGCCGCTTTTCAGGAGGACAACACCGCCTGAGGAAGGCAGGGCGTTCAGTGCTGCCTGAATCTCCACGTGATCGTTGACCCCATCACAGACGTAGTCGGCCGCTGCTTTATCGGCCGCACTGCTGTCGCTTGCCGCGACAATCGTGTTGGGGGTCGCTTCGAGCGCCCCGACAATCGGGATCAACCCGATGATCAGGAACGCTGCAATGAGAAGCTTCGTTGTCCGTCTATCTCGCATTATCTCACCTCTTGGGAGATACTGCATTATCTGATAACCGTAATTTAAAATGTTTTTTAAATCGAACGGACGATCCACATTATTTTAAATCACAAACGGACAACCGATTTCAGAGGTAATCGCTCGTTTCAGTTATTTCCGAAACTCGAGCGAAAATAGAAATAAATAAATACTGTATCAAACTTTAGCGCGTATGGCACGGTGAATGCCCATCACGGCCGGAGGTTCCGGGGGGTATTCCTGATGGGTTAACAGGCCCCGGATACGAAATATAATCCGATTAATTCTATAAAACTCCTTGAAATATAAAGGCCGCCGCCACCAGCCACCCGGGGCGGCAGCCACCCCCCCTGCCGCACCCCGGCAGCAATGGGATCAACCAGGGACAAACACCGGTTATCTGGTTTCGAACAGGATTCGGCGGCACACCGCACGCCAGGGCATCCGCCAGAATAACGGGCCCACGCACGGGCCGTCACGGCACCCCGGAGGTGACCGCCACGTTCTCAAACGTCACGGCTCCCGCAGGCACCGTGTTTGTGAGGATCACACCGTTGGTGAACGGCGTGAGGCTTGCGGAGACGATCTCCATATCCTTGATCCGGACGTCCCTAGTGCGGTCGCCCTCGATCACGAACGGCTTTGCCGAGTCCGAGACAATCCGGCCGGAGTACTCGACATTTTCGTTATTCCTGGCCCAGATCAGTGTCTCTGCCCGGTCGCCCGACGCATAGATGTTTACCACGGAGTTGGAGAGCGGCCCTCCCTGTGATCCGCCAAGGTTTGTCGCCTTCCCGTCGATGCCGGCCGGGTTCTCCAGGCGGAAGTTCTTGATCCAGACGTCGCTTGCAAGATCGATATGGAGTCCGTAGCCGTGCGAGTCGATGCTCGAGCAGTTCTCGAGCACCAGCGACGGGGATATCGACCGGGTCGGGGCAGCGTAGAACGATGCCGGCTGGATGAGCCGGTAATCGGTCTTCCCGGTGCCGACGCTTTTGTCGACGCAACTGTAGAGCTTGCCGCCGTTCGTCGCGTAGAATCCGTGCCGGCTGTTCCCCTCGGAGTAGCAGCTGATGAAGGTGATGTCACCCCGGGGGGCATAGTAACCGCATCCGAAGTAGTGGGTCGACATGTCACTCTGGACGTAGGGCTTCATCGGGAAGTCTTTCTGCCCGTTGTTCCTGCTGATACAGTTTGTGAGGATGCAATCCCGCTTCTCGGGGTCCCATTCGAAATGGAACCCGGACTCGAGAGAGCCTTCGGCAAGACAGTTTGTCACCCGGAGGCACTCGATGTCGTTTTGCTCCGCAAAGTCGAACCCGGTCACCCAGGGGTTGAACGCCCCGTTCCTGCCGCAGTTGATCGCGGCGCAGTTCTCGTAGCGGACGTCCCGGATCACCGCGTTTGTCGTCCCCCAGGCATTGTGGAGGAACCCGTAGGTCCCGGGGTCCACTGCCTTGCAGTTGATGAACTCGATGTCCTGCAGGGTCGGCGCATAGACGTCCGGGTCGTGCAGCAGGAGGAAGACCGCCTGGGTGGTTGCATCCGCGGTTCCCTCGACGGCGAGGACCTTCGCGTGGCTCGCATAGATGGTGGCCACACCGAGCCAGCGGTCGGGCTCGGTCTGCGGATAGCCGGTGCCCCGGAGGTGGAAGTTGTAGAGCGTGACGGATTCCTGCGAGACAAGGAGCCGCCCGTTCCGGCTGAACTCGAGGAACGTTGCATCCGGCCCCTCCCCGCGAAGCATGGAGTTCGTGCGGGGGTAAACATTCCCGGCGCAGTTGAACGTGCCTTCACAGAGGGCCACCGTGCCGCCCGAAGACGGCAGCGAATCGAACGCCTTCTGGATGTCGAGCTGGTCGTCGGTACCGTCGCACACGACGTCCGCCCGGGCTTTCGACGCGGAACTGCTGTCACTTGCCGCGACGACGACCGTTGGTCCGGGAACCTCCGGGGGCACTGCCGGCGTCGTGGGAATCGGGGTGATCGGCGGGGGAGGAGGGGGCGGGGGCACCGGTACCGGCGGGTAAAAGTGCAGGATCAGCACGACAGCGGCGATCACCGAGAGTATGATCGCAACGGCGATGAGAATGCGTCTGCCTCTGGCCCCCAGATGTGGTCTTTCCGACATGGGACTATGACCTGCCCGGTATTTTTTCGATGCCGCCAGGGTGTTGTATGGGGGCGCCCGAAGACGGGATCGAGAGAGCCCATAACCCCTTCTACCCGGCTCATACCCCTATGGCACAGAAGTACCATTTAATGATTTACCCGACCCGCTCCCGCCGGAGGGTCCGGCTCGGAAGTCTGGAGAGAAAACGGCAGGGTTTCCGACCCCGGAAAGGTTGAACTTTTGCACGTGCGGTCTTAAGGAACCGGGTTCCCCGGACCCTTATGCCGTGCTGCTGGCCGGCAGCACCTCCAGACCGGTCAGGTTCGCACCCCCCGCGAGGGTCCACTCGACCGCCACCGGCCGGGCGGCATCGGAGACGACCTTTCCGGAATATGTGACGTTCCTGTTGTTCACAATGTATACCAGAATCTGCGGGCGGTCTCCCGATGCGATAAGGTCGATGGTCGAGTTGGAGATGCCCGCATCGATCGTCGAATTTACCGGGAGTTTGCTGGAGGGGCATCCCAGTATCGCACCGATACCCCCGATGCCTGCCGGATTGGTCATGATGAATTCCCTGACGAGCGCGTTGTTCGTGCCGCAGACGAAGAGGGCCCAGCCGTTCGAATCGAGGCTCCGGCAGTGATCCATCACGATGGACGGGTTCCTCGAGACGGGCAGAGATTGGAGAATGCAGTATGAGATGGGTTCTGCTATGGCCGAATCACGCCCGGTGCCGCTCTCGGTACAGTTGTAGAGAAGCATGCCGTCCGGGTTGATGACAAAGAACCCGAACGCACCGTTCTCCTCGGCCCGGCAGTTTACCAGGGACACCTGCCCTCCCGGAAGATGGAAACCCGCCCCGAAGAAGTCCGGGTCGCCCAGCAGGTAGTCGTCGGGACTGGGTTTCTGCCCGTTGTTCCTGCTCGTGCAGTTGATAAAGACGCAGTCCCGCTTCGCCGGGTTCCATTCGAAGTGGAACCCGGACTCGAGAGAGCCTTCGGCGAGGCAGTCCGTCACCCGGAGGCCGTCCATGTTGTTGAGTTCGGCAAAGTCGAACCCGGTCACCCAGGGGTTGAACGCTCCGTTCCTACCGCAGTTGATCGCAGCGCAGTTCTCGTAACGGACGTTTTTGATCGTCGTATTCTCCGACCCCCAGGCGTTGTGGAGGAACCCGTAGGTCCCGGTGTCCACGGCCCGGCAGTTGACGAACTCGACGTCTTCGAGAGTGGGGGCGTAGACGTTCGGGTTGTGGAGCAGGAGGAAGACTGCCTGGATGCTCGCATCCGCAGTTCCCGTGACGTTGTGAATCTTCGCGTGGCTCGCATAGACGGTGAGCACGCCAAGCCACTGGCCGAGATCGAGGGTCGTGTTCGTGCTCGCATTCACGTAGCCGGACCCCGCGATACGGAACCCCTCCAGGGTAACATACTCCTCCGAGACGTTGAGTATCCCGTTCCGGCTGAACTCGAGCGAAGTTTTTTCCGGCCCCTGACCCATAAGCGTCACGCCTGCCGCCGGCGCGATGATGTTCCCCGAACAGTTGAACGTGCCCTCGGAGAGAACAACCGTACCGTCATTCGGCAGTGCGGCGAGCGCCGCCTGGATCTCCACCTGGTCATCAAAACCATCGCAGGTGTAGTTTGCTCGTGCCTTCGTCGCAGGGCTGCTGTCGCCTGCCGCCACAACGAGCGGCGCCACCGGTGCTGCAGCAACGCTCTGGACCAGCAGGAGGGCGAGAATCACGCCTATCGCAAGTTCCGTGCCGGTTGAGCGTATCCGGGGCGGGTTTACCGGTTTTTCATGCAGGCGGGTAATCATCATGCTCCTCGGGCATATCTGTCGGGATCCTCACCCCCAGTATAGTTAGGGGAATATAAAAATCAATTGGAGAGGAAACAGCCATATATCCGCGAGACACCGTATTTCAAAAAAACGGGGGGGAAAACGGCACCGGGACCGGCCAGGATACCCGGGACAAACCCCCGATTCTACTGTACCGGCAGTCGACGGCCCGGACTGTTTCCGATGCAGGGAGCGGGGAACGGTGGCCGGACTGACCGAATAGCGGAGTGTTGCGGGTCGCCGGTGGAATTGTATATAATGGAATACAATATTTACCTGAATATATGTCCAGCAAGAAGGAAGTCACCATCGGGATCACCATCAACCTCGAGAACTACGAAAACCTCCGCCTCGAGG
>PGYH01000136.1 GCA_002839575.1 Methanomicrobiales archaeon HGW-Methanomicrobiales-6 | reverse complement strand
AAAGGGCATGGATTCAGCCAGTCCGATAGAACAACGGGATTCGCCTGCTATTCATTCGAACCGAGATCAGATATCCCGATAAAAGTCATTGTGCTTGATAACACCCAGAGGGACGATGATCCCGGTGAAGGCAGCTCCGGATTTGGCTCTATCGATCAGGAGCGGTACGACTGGCTGGTACAAGAACTCGAGAATGGTCAGGCTGAAGGAAAGCTCATGATCATCGCAGCACACATCCCGATAGTCATCAAAGAGGATGAAGCTGGTCTCAGCTCGCTCATGAAATGGAGTCAGTACGCTGCGGTATCTGATGTTGATCTGATAGCCAAACTTCAGACCTATCCAAATCTGATGGTATGGATCTCGGGGCATCGCCATCAAAATACCGTGATACCTATCAAATCTCCGGATGTTGACCGTCCTGAACTCGGTTTCTGGCAGGTTGAAACCGCATCACTGCGGGAGTTCCCTCAGCAATTCCGGATATTCGAGTTCGCCTATAACAGCGACAATACTGTCTCAATCTTTACAGCCAATGTTGATCCGGCGGTCAGAGACGGATCACCCGCTGCCCAATCGCGGTCGTATGCTATCGCAGCCCAACAGATATTCCAATCTCCCGTAGAGATGAAGCCAGGCGGTGCATATAATGCAGAACTTGTTCTCCAATTGACCCCGGAGATGCAGGAAATACTTCAGAAGACAGGAAGAGATCTATAGGCAGGCGATCATACTTCTACCCGGCCCGGTCTACCGGTGAGCCATCCCTGCCACCCTTTTTCTCATACCGATCGAGCTAATTCCCGTTCCCGGATTCGACATCTCTCACAGCCGCGGCCGTCCCCCGCCCGCCCCGCTCAGACACTATTCTTCCGCCAATCATACTCCCCGCTCGCGATCCGCTCCATCACGGTCTCCCCGATGGCGCCGAGCCGGCTCTCCGAAAAATACCCCGACGAGATGCTCGCACCGCCGGTCGAGGAGAGGAGGTCTACCTCCGCCCGGGCAACCCCGAAGAGCCCGGCGACCGGGCCTCTCGTTATCCGGACCATCTGCACCTTGTCGTAGTTCATCACCACGGTCTCGCGGTCCACAGCGCCGTTCACGAAGGCGAAGAGGTCCTTGCCGGTGTCGAACTCCGTGATCCGGCAGGAGACGTGCGTCGCGTAGAATATCGCGAGGGCCCCGAGGAGCGTGGCGAGCGGCAGCACCCAGGGGAGGACCGCTCCGGCGGTCCCGGCGAGATCCGCGGCCTCGTGGTAAACCCGGAGCGACGGGTAGGCCATCGCCAGAGCGAGCGCGAGAGAGAACGTCGCGGCCCGGATCAGGAGCATCCTCCTCGCGCCCGCGGGCTGCCGTTCCGGGCTCCGGTCGTAGACGAACTCCGGCACCAGTTCCCGGAGGAGCCGCTGCTGTGTCGCATCGTCTTTTAAGAGGCAGAGGACGGGGCGAAGGCTCTCCCCGCCCCCGGACGACAGCCCCACCACCTCCACCTCGATCCAGGACCGGTGCAGGAGCCGGGCCGCAAGCGTGCTTTTGACGCGGACGGCGTTGACCCGGGAGACGTCAAAGGACGTTTTGTAGGTCCGGATCAGGCCGTGCTGGAGGAAGATCGTCTTGCCGCGGCGGTAGACTTTGTAGTTGTAGTACCGGAAGATCAGCGAGACCGACGGTCCGAGCTGGACGATAAAGAAGAACACCAGCGAGGCAAGCGCCCTGCCGTCCGCTGCCAACCCCGCCGAACTGTAGAGCTGCAGCAGGGAGTAGACCAGGAAGACCGAGCCGAAGAGAGTCTGGTAGGTCGAGACGCTGAAGAGGCCGTGCACGACCACGTCCGCCGGGGAGAACGTCGCAAGCGGCTCCGCTGCGGCGTCCTCTTCCTGAGCTGCCTCGCTCTCAGAGAGGCGCTCCGCAATCGCGGCCCGGATCTCCTCCGCCATATCCTGCTTAAACGTCAGGACCGCTTCCGGGACCATGGCGCTGCTGCCCGAGTTGATGTTGATCTGCAGCCGCGAGGTCCCAAAGAGCCTGTTGGCGATCCCGCGGTTCACGTTGACCGACGCGATCTTCGCGTAGGGGAGGGTCTTCTTCAATTTGAAGAGAGTGTCCCGCTCTACCACCACGTCCGTCTCGTTAAACCGGATGGTTGTCCGGCTCCACTGCCGGTAGTTAAAGAGGAGCAGCCCGATGGCAAGGACCGCGAGCGCGGGCAGAACTCCGCTCTTCTCGAACTGCACGACGAGGGCGGCCAGAACCGCCAGAATGGGGAGCGACTTCTCCACGATGACCGATGGGTGGCACCGGACCGTTTCGCCGGACACGCTCAACTCACCCGGGAAGAGGGGGAGTCCGCCGGCCTCCGGTCCCGGAGCAGCCTCCCGATCAGGTCGTTGAGCAGGTCGGCCACCTTCTCCGCCTCTGCGATCTCCAGGTAGTTGAGGGCCGCCACTCCTCCGGCGGTGGTTATAGTGACGTCCGCGAGGCCGAGCACGCTGTTCGCCGGCCCCCGGGAGACCTCCACCTGGTGCACCCGCTCGATCGGGACCAGGATATGCCGGATCACGAGAACCCCGTAGCGCACGTCGATCCGGTCCTCCGCGATCCGGTACCGGTATCTGGCATAGTAGACCGGCGGGGCGGCTGCTATGTAGACCAGGACGATCGCGAGGACTGCCAGGAAGGCATACCGGACGGGGTCGTAGTAGGGGCCGAGGAACCCCTGCGCATAGAGCCCGACGAGAAGATAGCCCGCGAGGAGGACCGCGTAGGATATCGCGTGGCCGATGTACATCGAGAGGACGCACTTTTTGTTCAGCCGCCGGTACCCCACATCCGCCGTAGATGACCCGTTCGCCGGGCAGGGAGAAGACATTATGAGTGATTGTTCTTGCGGACCGCTTCAGGATCCGGAGAAAAAGGATATCGGCCGACTTCAGAAGTCGGTCATGATCCTGAACTGGTCGATCTCTTCGGTGCTCAGTTCCTCGAGGAACTCTTCGGCCGCGTGCTGGATGTTCTTGCTCGCGGTGATGGCCCGGCCGACGACCAGGATGTCGGCGCCCGCCTTCCTCGCGTCCTTCACGACGTTCTGCCGGATGCCGCCTGCCGTCGCGACCAGCAGCCGCTCGCCGCCGGCCTTCTTGATCGCCGGGATGTCTCCCCAGGCGTAGGCGGTCTCCTCGACGTCGATGCCCCGGTGGAGCTCCACGACGTCAGGCTTCACCTTCAGCTGCTCGATGACGGCGACGGGGTTCTCGACGTTGAGCATGTCGATGACGGTGTAGATGCCGGTCTTCCGGGTGTCTTCGATCGCCTTCTCGATCGTCGAGATGGGCGCAAGGCCGGAGATCACGACGGCATCGGCGCCGGCGTCGGCGGTCATCCGGGCCTCGAGGTTGCCCGTGTCGAGCGTTTTGAGGTCGGCGACGATGAACGCGTTCGGGCGGCGTTCGCGGATCTCGGAGATGATCGAGAGGCCGAACTTCTTGATCAGGGGTGTGCCCGCCTCGATGATCAGGTGGTCGTTCTGGGGCAGTTGTTCGAGGACCTTCTGCATGTGGTTCCTGTCGACAAGGTCCATAGCGACCTGGAGGTACGGCGGGTCCCAGAGGCGCTGGACCTTGAATCCCATGACCGCGTGGGCCGCCCGGTCCTTCTCGTGCAGGAGCGTCTCGACGTCGGGGAACCGGTCGAGCGCCCGGCGGAGCGCGAGTTTCATCGCGCCGTAGTTGAACCGGTAGATCTTGTTGTAGTCCTGTGCCGTGGGGTGGACGAAGACGCTCGCCATGATGACGGTATCCTCGATGTCGATCCCCTCAAAGACGCCCTCCTCGACCGAGTCGGCGACGGCCTTCGCCACCGCGGCCTGGACGGGCCCGAACATCTGGTTCACCTGGTACTCTTTCTTTAAGGTGACCTTCGGGATGATCAGCGTCGAGGGCTTCGTCGGCAGGTTCGGCCTGACGACCGCGAGGAGCGGCGTGTGCCCCTTCGAGAGCTGCGAGATGGAGTTCGCAAACGCCTGTCCTACCGCGCCCTCTTTGTTTCCTATTAACAGATCGATGTGCGCAAGTTCTGCGCCATCTCCAACTAATGCTTCACCGATGAGATACATATGGGTGCCCTCAGATAGTGCTGAAATATTGGTGAAACAGGTATTAAAGACCTCCCGGTCAGATCGATAAAAATAAGCGCGAAACATCCGGTTCGAGAGGGGCAGGGAATAACGGCGTGTTCTGCCTGTGGTCGGATGCGCGCGTCTCCGGGGCGGGTTGCCGGGTTGTGCGTGCAGCAGTTCCCTGGCCCCCCTCTAAAACGGGGGAAGGTATAATCCGGTCCCGGTTCACTCACGCCCGATGTCGGAACTCTTCGTCCTCCAGACGCCGCTTGTTGAACTCGTCCTCCGGGCGGCGGTGATCTATTTCTTCCTCCTGCTCGTCATGCGGGTCATCGGCAGGCACGAGTTCGGGCAGCTGACGCCCTTTGACCTGATCCTCCTGCTGATCATATCCGAGAGCATCTCGGAAGCGCTCACCGCGGGCGATGACTCGCTCCTTGCCGGGTTGGTCAGCGCATCGACGCTCCTCGGCCTCTCGGTGCTCGTCTCCTTCGGGCAGTACAAAAGCCGGCGGATTCGCAGCATCGTCTCGCCGGAGGCGCTCAAGGTGATCGAGAACGGCAGGGTCATCGGAAAGAGCCTCAAGAGAGAACTGATGACCCGCGAGGACCTCATCGAGCGGCTCGCACTCTTCGAGTGCTCGAGCTCCGGGCGTCCCGTCCATCGCACTCCGGGCAAGGGGTATCGATGGGATTGAGAACGTGCGGGTGGCCTACATCGAGAGCGACGGCGACATATCGGCGCTCACCTACACCGAGAGCCGTCAGCACCGGGCGGCCGCGGCCGCAGAGGAGGAGAAGAAGTCGGAATGAACGTCGATACCCTCTGGTATCCGGTAAAAGTCATAAGAATGTGGGGTCGGTGAGATTTGAACTCACGATCGACGGGTCTCTCCGAACATGCATCAGTGCTCCAACGGGTCATCATTCGTTAGTCAGGAGACCCATTGTTCATCACGTGCAAAGACCGCTGGAGCCCGTCGCCATTCCGGACTAGGCCACGACCCCTGTCCTCTATATCTTTGACGGCCATGCAGTATAAGGGTTGCGCTGGAAAAAACCAGTAATCATATAACCGTACCGGCACCCATTTATATAGAATGGTTGAGGGCAGTTACGCGTGTGGGAACTCGCAGATACCCCTGCTCGGCATCACCATCGGTGAAATGCTGAACCGTATAGCGGCGGCGCACCCGGATAGCGATGCGCTCGTCTCCGTCCACCAGGATATCCGGTGGACGTACGCGGAATTTCTTGAGCGCGTCGATACCCTGGCACGCGCCCTCATGGCGCTCGACGTCGAGCGCGGAGACCGGGTCGCCATATGGGCGCTGAACTACGCGGAGTGGGTGCTCACCCAGTTCGCCACCGCAAAGATCGGCGCCATCATGGTGAACATCAACCCGGCATACCGGACCTACGAGTTCGAATACGCCATGAAGCAGTCGGAGGTCCAGACGCTCCTCATCCAGGGGCGGTTCAAGACCTCCGACTACGTCGGGATGTTCTACGAGACCTGCCCGGAGGCGTTCGAGGCGAAACCGGGCCGGATCAACAGCGATAAGTTCCCGTTCTTAAAGAACGTCGTCTTCCTTGGCGATATCCCCTACAACGGGATGTACACCTGGGACGACCTGATGGAGAAGGCCGACCTCATCAACCCCGAGGAACTCCGGGAGCGGGAGGCGTCGCTCGACTTCGACGACGCGGTCAACATCCAGTATACCAGCGGGACGACCGGGTTCCCGAAAGGCGTCGTCCTGACGCACCACAACATCCTGAACAACGGCTTCATCATCGGCGAAGGGATGAAGTTCACCCACGAGGACCGGCTCTGCATCCCGGTGCCGTTCTACCACTGTTTCGGGATGGTCCTCTCGAACATGGCGAGCGTCACCCACGGCGCTGCGATGGTGCTGCCGGCGCCCGTCTTCAACCCCGAGGCGGTCCTCAAGGCCATCCAGGACGAGCGGTGCACGGCGGTCCACGGCGTGCCGACGATGTTCATCGCGGAACTCTCCCACCCGGACTTCCCGAAGTACCGGCTGGATACGCTCCGCACCGGGATCATGGCCGGGTCGCCCTGCCCGACCGAGGTGATGCGGGAGGTCAACAAGAAGATGAACATGTC
>PGYH01000135.1 GCA_002839575.1 Methanomicrobiales archaeon HGW-Methanomicrobiales-6 | reverse complement strand
TCTTCTCCTGGTACGGGAACTCCGAGCAGACGGTGCTTGCCGGCGAGTGCGAGGAGAGCACCCGGTACCACATCTTCCCGGAATACGGAGTTGTCGAACTTATCGGGCGGGACGGCCGGCCCGTCGAGGGGCCCGGCGCCATGGGGGAGGTGGTCGCAACGAGCCTCACCAACTTCATCTGCCCCCTCATCCGCTACCGGACCATGGACCTGGCCACGGCAGCCGAGGGGGTCTGCACCTGCGGGCGGAACTACCCGCTACTCGAACGCGTGGAAGGCCGGGTTCAGGATTTCATCGTGACGGGTAAAGGAGAATTTCTCCCGGGGATTGCCATGAACATCGATACCGATGCGTTCGATAACGTTAAACAGTTTCAGTTCTACCAGGAGAAAGTCGGAGAAGTCGTCCTGAATATCGTAAGGAAATCGGCATTCAGCCAGCACGACGCGGAGTACCTCTACCGGGAAGTGAGCCGGAGTTGTGGTGACGACGTTACCATCACCATCAGGTACGTCGACAATATACCGCTCACCGCCCGCGGCAAGTACCGCTACTTTGTCCAGGATCTGCCAATACGCTTCGGCGAACGAGAGGGGGTGAAGGTTGAGCATGTATCACCCGACATACCCATCTGACCCGGGAGATGTTCATACGAAGACCATTCTACTGAGATGGGCATCCCGTGCGAACCCGCTCACCGTAAAAGCGCTCAGCTTGGTGCCGTCGTACCGTACGTACCGGCAGATGTACGCGTTTCTCCAGCAGTCCCAGTGGTGGAGCCCCGAGGAGCTCGCGGCCTACCAGGCGCAGGCGCTCTCGCGCCTGCTTGACCACGCCTACGAGAACGTCCCCTACTACCGGCGGGTCTTTCGGGAGCGCGGGCTCGTGCCCGGGGACATCCAGGTGCCTGCGGACCTTACCCTCCTCCCCTTCCTGACCAAGCAGATCGTCCAGAACAACCTCCCCGACCTGAAAGCCCGGAACTACCCGGAAGCGGCCTTTGAGTATGTGTGCACATCCGGCTCCACCGGCACCCCCATGGGCTTCTACTACGAGAGAGGGGCGTCCCGGGCCCGGGAGTGGGCGTTCATGAAGGCCCAGTGGGACCGTGTCGGCTACCGGTTCACCGACCGTTGCGTCATCCTCCGGGGACATGTCGTGGATGCGGCATCAAGCGGTGTTTACTGGAGGCGGGCGCTCTTCGGCCGATGGCTGATCATGTCCTCCCACCAGATGACCGAGGAGACCCTGCCGGCCTACATCGACCGCATCCGTAAGTTCCGGCCCCGGTTCATCCACGCCTACCCCTCCACGGCCGTGATCCTGGCACGGTATATGCGAGAGCACAGGATCGAGCCGTTCCCCACCGTCAGGGCAATCCTCTGCGGGTCCGAGAACCTCTACCCCTGGCAGAGGGGTCTGCTCGAGGAGGCGTTCGGGTGCCGGGTCTTCTCCTGGTACGGGAACTCCGAGCAGACGGTGCTCGCCGGCGAGTGCGAGGAGAGCATCTACTACCATATCTTCCCCGAGTACAGCATCGTCGAACTGATCGGAAGAGACTGCCGGCCCGTCGAGGGACCGGACGCAATGGGGGAGGTGGTCACAACCAACCTCACGAACTACGTCTGCCCCCTCATCCGCTACCGGACCATGGACGTGGCGATCGCTACCAAGAAGCAGTGCTCGTGCGGAAGGAGGTATCCGCTGCTCGAGAAAGTGGAAGGGAGGCTCCAGGAGTTCATCATAACCCGGAGCGGGCACCCGATCTCCGTCACTCCCATAAACTACGAATCAGAAGCGTTCGAGAACATCAGACAGTTTCAGATGTATCAGGAGGAACGGGGTGAACTCATCATAAAGGTCGTCAGAAAGCCAACCTACACGGAGGAGGACACCCGGCAGTTGATGAGGGAACTCCGGTGGCAGCTCGGCGACGAGGTGAACGTCCACGTCCAGTTCGTCGATGAGATCCCCCGCACCGAAGGCGGCAAGTTCCGGTACCTCATCCAGAAACTCCCGATCTCTATCGGGGATCTCTATTCAATGTGAGAGACGACCCTGCGCTTCAGCCAGGGTTTGTTGACGATGGTGCTGTAGGCCCATTCCGCCAGTGTCCCGACCATATCCTTCCGAAAGACTTCCATATACATACCAAGACTCGAACAGAACTTGGATTTGAAGAAGTTCAGGTCCGGTGTGTTCGCTCCGATATTCTCCAGGTACGAGTACCCTTCGGCCCTTGCACGCTGGACCAGGAGCCACTGGAGGTACTCGTTCCCGGCGTGAGCGCTCTCGATCCGCGGCGTTCCCATCCAGAGCAGGAAGCGTTTGTACTCCTGGGTGGCGACGG
The DNA here is from genome assembly GCA_002839575.1 of Methanomicrobiales archaeon HGW-Methanomicrobiales-6. GTDB lineage: Archaea > Halobacteriota > Methanomicrobia > Methanomicrobiales > Methanoculleaceae > Methanoculleus > Methanoculleus nereidis. Next base: position 3,901 of record PGYH01000135.1, on the reverse strand, counting down.
CCCCCGTGAGCGCACCTTCCCGGTCGTAGAGGTAGTAAGCCGCGAGATGGTTCGGGTATGCCCGGAAGAGGTCCTCGAAGTAGCGCCTGCTGACCATCGGGATGTTCATCTCCGGCTGGCTGAACCGCTCGGCAATCGACGCGTACAGCGTCGAGATCTCGGCGCTCCGCACGAGATCCATACCGGCCTTCTCGGCCTTCCGGATCTTGCTGCGGAGTTTGTAGTGGAAGTCGCCCCAGATCGCCTCGACCGGGCGCGTAAGATCGATCACGTAGGTGTAGTGGACCTTCGGAGCATACCCCCTCCAGAGGAACTGCCTGATATCGGTGAGGCCGGGAACAAGGGTCAGGGAGAAGTAGTGCGGTGAGATTGCGTCGACCTCCGCGGAGAGGTCGTTCGCAATGAGATCCATGATCGCCTCCTTCTTGCCCAGCTTCAGCCCGTCAAACTCCTTCCCCGGAACGAAGCCCTGGTAGGGGATGACCGCCTGCATGGGCGGCGGCGAGAAGAGCATCTTAACCCCATGCGCGTTCTTGAAGTAGAGCGGAGCAAGGCAGACCAGTTCCTCTCCCTTGTAGACCCCGTAGGGGAGAAGCTGGTATCCCGCGTGCTCTCCGGTGATCGTCATGTAGTCCCACTTGTGGAACAGCAGCCCATACGGACTTGATTCCACAAACGAATCCCATAATTCCCTGTCTTTAACGATTTCGAGCACCATAGAGCCTGACTTCCGGGGATCGGTCATGCCAGACCGCACCCGCTACAGGATACCTCAAAGGATATATTTATACCTTTCCCGGCAACGCCGGGGAGCGCGGGGCTGCACCGATTTAAGCGGATCCGGGAGATGCCGGACCCCGGCAGGCCCCTCCCGCTTACCGGATGTAGGGAACCACCCTCCTCTTGATCAGAGGCCTGTTGACGATGTTGCTGTACGCCCACTCCGCAACCCTGCCCACGCCGTCTTTCCGGCTCACCTCAAAAAAGATCGCAAGATCCGGGTTGTACTTTGCCTTATGCATATTCAGGTTCGGGTTGTTCGCCCCGGTATTCTCGAACTCCGAAAAGCCCTTCGCTTTAGCGTCCCGGAGCAGGCACCACTGGAGGTACTCGTTCGCCGACGTGCCGTTGATCTTCGGCCCGCCGACCCAGAGGATGTAGCGCCTGTACTCCAGGGTCGTGCCGACCCCTTTGAGGTCCCCGTCCCGGTCGTAGAGGTGGTAGACGTGGGCGTGATCCGGATACGCATTGAAGATATCCTCGAAGTAGTCCCGAGTGATCATCGGGATGTCCATCTCCGGGTGGCTGAACCGCTGGCGTACCGTCTCGTAGAACCGGGTGAGGCTGTCTCCTTCTTCCAGGTAGTAACCATCCTTCTCAAACCGCCGGAGGCTTGTCCGCAGCTTCGCATTCAGGTTCCCCCAGAGGGTCTCGAGAGGGGGCGCGAGGTCGATCGCATACGAGTAGTTGATCCGGGTCAGGTAACCGTCCCAGATGAACGGGCGAATATCGTGAAAGCCCGGGGCGAAGGTCATCGAGAGGTAGTTCGGCGCGAGATCCCGGACCGCCTCCCCAATTCCGTCGGCCATTAACTGGAGCATCGACTCTTTTTTGCTCTGCTTTGCCGTTGCGTACTCCCTGCCCATAACCACCCCGAGGTACGGTATGACCGCCTGCATGGGCGGCGGCGAAAGCACGACCGAGATTCCGTTTGCCTGCCTGCAGAAGAGAGGGCAGACAGCGACGAGTTCTTCGCCCTTATAGATGCCGTAGGGAAGAAAGGCATACCCCGTATGCCGCTGCGTGATCGTTAAGAAGTCCCACTTATGAAAGAGGAGACCCGACGGACCGGCATCGATGAACGAGTCCCAGATCTCTCTGTCAGCGACGATCTCGACTGCCAAGCTGTTGTTCCTCCGCCCTGCCGGAACGCTCCGGCCGGGCTCTACCTCCTGCAGTCTCAGATATATACTTAACGATTGCCTTAACCATGGCGGGGCACGGAGAGCCCCGGCCGCCGGAGAAACCCGGTGCCCCTACCGACCCTGCCCATCGTCGGGAGTCTGGAGCCGTGAATCCCGGGATTGCATGCATTGACCGGTGCCTGATACGGGTGGAAGCGGGGCCTAGACCCTGTCGGCTGCCGTCATCAGTTTCTTGAAAAAGGTGAGGTATGCCCACTCGGAGACCGTCCCGAGGGCATCTTTCTTCTCGATCTCGAAATACATCGTGAGGTCCGGGTTGAACCTCGACTTGAAGAATACCAGGTCCGGGTTGTTCGCACCCATGTTCTCAAAGGTCCGGTAGCCTTCGGCCTGCGCACGCTCTATCAGGAGCCACTGGAGATACTCGTTTCCGGCGTGGACGGTCTCGATCCGCGGCGTCCCCATCCAGAGCAGGAACCGCTTGTACTCATGAGCCGCCACCACGGCCACGGTCTCGTCCTGTGCATCGTAGAGGCTGTAGATCCCGATCCTGTCCGGGTAGGCGTGCACGAGGTCTTCGAGGTAGTCGCGCTTGATCGGCGGGATGTCGAGCGACGGATCCCGGTAACGATCGGAGATGAGCCGATAGAGCGTGGAGACATCCCCGCTCTTCTCCAGCCGAAGACCTGCTTTCGCCGCTTTCTTCAGTTTGTTACGGAGCTTGTAGTGGAGGTTGCTCCAGATCTCCTCCAGCGACCGCTCGAGGTTGATGGTGTAGGTGTACCGGACCCGTGCGTCGCAGCGGTCCCAGAGGTAGTGGCGTATATCGTTGAACTCCGGGACGAAGGCAATCGAGAGGTAGTTCGGCGAGAGGTCCAGGATCTCCTCCCGGATACTCTTCGCAGCCATTCCGAGGAGGGATTCCTTTTTGCTCTGTTTAAACTCCCCGAATTTCCTGCTCATCACGCACCCGAGGTGGGGTATCACCGTGAGAGGGGGAGGGGAGAAGACAGCGTTAATGCCGTGTATCCGCCTGCAAAAGAGCGGGAATACACAGATCGGCTCATCCCCGTTATAGACCGCATACAAAAGGAGCGTGCTCTTCGTATGCTTTGCTGTCAGGTGCAGGTAGTCCCATTTGTGAAAGAGGAGTCCCGAAGGGCTCTCGTCGATAAAAGTGTCCCAGGTAGCTCTGTCGTCAACTCTGATCGCGGTCATTCCTTCCGTCACCTCGGCCCTGCTACGCCGTCTGCTGCTCGCTGACCTCTAATCACCGCCCGGGTCCATATATACCTTTCTCCGGGCCCACCGGATCCCGCAATGGATCGCCGGCTGACCCGGGGAACCCGGGGTCGCGGGTGCCTGACCTGACAGGAATCATTATATACGGCAACACGTGAGGTAGGGGCATGGTCGCACTCCGACTCCTCGCCATGGACGACGTCTCGTTCCGCTCGTGGGAGGGCAACGGATCGGGTGCATACGGCGACATCTGGGTGATCATCTCGGAGAAAAAACTCTTCCCCGAGTTCCTGAAACATTTTTACCGTGCGTCCGGCAGGGATCTGGTTTCCATTCCGTACTCCGAGAACTTCTTTTAAACCCACACATGTCCGGGGACTCCTGCCGCCGCCACCGTGCTGCCGGGGTCATTCCTCCTCGCCGGGAGCACAACGTTTAATGCCGAGTATCGATATCAGCAGTGTCGATGGGTGTGCGGATGAATCATCGGGGATTGAAGGCTCTCCGGCTTGAAGATTCTGTGACGGCGAGGGCACTTCGCATCCTCCCCGCGTACTCTGCGTACAAAAAGATTTACACCCTCCTCAAGCGGTCCCGGCAGTGGAGCCCCGAGGAACTCGCGGCCTACCAGGCACAGGCGCTCTCGCGCCTGCTTGAGCACGCCTACGAGAACGTCCCTTACTACCGCCGGGTCTTTCAGGAGCGCGGGCTCGTGCCCGGGGACATCCAGGCGC
>PGYH01000134.1 GCA_002839575.1 Methanomicrobiales archaeon HGW-Methanomicrobiales-6 | reverse complement strand
GCGACCTGCAGCGGGCGCTCCTCTCCGCCGACGTCAACGTCAAACTCGTGATGCAGCTCTCCCAGGCGATCAAGCAGCGCGCCCTCGAAGAGGAGCCCCCGAAAGGGATGGGTGTCCGGGAGCACGTTCTCCGGATCGTCTACCAGGAACTTGTCCGGCTGATGGGAACACCGGGCGAGGTGGCGCTCGGGCCCCAGACGATCCTGATGGCGGGGCTGCAGGGGAGCGGGAAGACCACGACGACGGCGAAGCTCGCCCGCTACTTCCAGCGCAAAGGGCTGCGGGTCGGGGTGATCTGCGCCGATACCTTCCGGCCGGGTGCCTATGACCAGCTAAAGACCCTCTGCGACCGGATCAGCGTCCCCTGCTTTGGCGACCCGAACGAACCCGACGCGCTCAAGATCGTCCGCGAAGGCCTCCCGAAATACCGCAAGCTCTACGAAGTGATCATCATCGATACCCAGGGGCGGCACGCCCTTGAGGAGAACCTGATCGAGGAGATCGTCAACATCAACGAGATCTCGCACGCCGAGCACAGGTGGCTCGTGATCGACGCGGCGCTCGGCCAGCAGGCGAGCGAGCAGGCCCGCCGGTTCCACGAGGCGATCGGGATCGACGGCGTCCTGGTCACGAAGATGGACGGCACCGCGAAAGGCGGCGGCGCGCTCTCGGCGGTTGCCGAGACGCAGAGCGGTATCGTCTTCATCGGGAGCGGCGAGACGATCGAGGACCTTGAGCGGTTCGACCCGGACGGGTTCATCTCCCGGCTGCTCGGGATGGGCGATTTAAGAGCCCTCGTCGAGCGGGCGGAGGAAGCGGTCTCGGCCGAGGAGCTCGACGTCAACGCCATGCTCAAGGGGAAGTTCACGCTCCGGGACATGTACAAGCAGCTCGAGGCGTTGAACAAGATGGGGCCCTTAAAACAGATCATGAGCATGCTCCCCCTGGGCGGCATGCAGATCCCGGACGACGCCTACGACATCACCAGCACCAAGATGCAGCGCTACAGGGTGATCATGGACTCGATGACGCCCCCGGAACTCGACGACCCGTCGGTGATCGGGAGCTCCCGGATCCAGCGGATCGCCCGGGGCGCCGGGGTGACGCCCGAAGACGTCCGCGACCTCATCAAATACTACAAGATCATGCAGCGTGCCTTAAAAGGCATGCGCGGTATGGGCGGCGGCAAGTTCAACATGCAGCGCATGATGAAGAAGTTCGGTGGACCCAGTAGATGAAGCGGTTTGCCGTCGTGGGCCACCTTGCCGTAACGAGCGGCACCTTCAGCCTCAACGATCTGCCCGGAAGCGGCGGGAGGATGGACGTCCTCTGCCGCTGCATCAACTCTTCGTTCTTCCTCTCCCATGACCTCCGGCGCGACGTCGAGTGTTTCCTCATCCTCTGCGGAGAGCCCGGTCCTGAAAAGACCGTCCTCTTCCGCGGTGCCGAGGTCCGCTACCTCTCGCCGGACGAGCGGAGCAGCGCCGCCCTGATCAAGAAGGCGCTCTCGATCCCCTGCGGGGACGAGTTCCGGGAGTCGACTCCGGGCGTCTACGTCCGCCGCGGCGGGCTCGCAAGGCTCCTCGGGGAGATCTCGTTTGCGGTCCTCGACGAGGCGGGGGAGGATATCAGAACCGCTCCGGCGCTCCCGGAGTCCTGCATCCTCTCCGACCACCACAACTTCACCCCCGAGGAGCAGGCGCTGATGGCAGATTATGCCCGCTACTCGGTGGGGCCGCGGTCGCTGCATGCCGATCACACGATCACTGTTCTGTTAAACGAGATGGACCGGAGGGAATCCTGATGGATATCATCGAAGAGGTAGAAGCAATTCTTGGATACGGCGAAATCTGCAACCACTGCCTCGGGCGTTTCTTCGGCAAGCGGTCGTTTGGGCTGACGAACGAGGAGCGCGGCCGTGCGCTCCGGATCGCGCACGAGCTTACGGCAAACGAACCGCACCACGAACCGGACCCGGAGTCCTGCTGGATCTGCAGCGGCGAATTCTCCCGCATCGATGTCTGGGCGGCGAGGGTCGCCGAAGCGCTCGCCGGCATAGAGTTCGGCACGTTCCTCATCGGAACGAAAGTGCCGCCGCTTGTCACGGAGAGCGAGGAGATGGTCTGGAGCGATCTTGCCCTCCATGACCCCGAACCACTGAAGGCGGAGATGAACCGGGAGGTGGGCAAGGCCGTCTCGCTCCTCACCGGGAAGACGGCCGACCTGAAGAAGCCCGACGTTGTAGCGATCCTCGACCTCGCCGAGGACGCGGTCGAGGTGCAGGTGAACCCCGTCTTCTTCGCCGGCCGGTACCTGAAGTACGAGCGCGGCATCCCCCAGACCCACTGGGACTGCCGGGCGTGTCGGGGGGCCGGGTGCGAGAAGTGCAACTTCACCGGCAAGCAGTACGCCGATTCCGTCGAGGAACTGATCGGCCGGCCGGCGATCGAGGCTTTTAGCGCGGAGAACGCCGTCCTGCATGGAGCCGGCCGGGAGGATATCGACGCCCGGATGCTCGGGACGGGCCGCCCCTTCGTGATGGAGATCGAGGCGCCACGGAAACGGTCGGTGGACCTGGCTCAGCTCGAGGAGGAGATCAACCGGACTGCCGCCGGCCGGGTGGAGATTCATCTCGCCGGATGGGCGGACCGGAAGATGGTGCAAAGCCTTAAATCCGACAAAGCGCATAAAAAATACAGGATCCTGGTCGAGATCGACGGTTCTGTAACCCCAGATGAGTTCAGAGCGGCCCTCGATCAGTTAAAAGGTGTAACGATACGACAGCGCACCCCGAATAGGGTGTCACACCGACGGGCAGATAAAGTTCGGGAACGGCAGGTCCTCGATATCGGGTGTACGGGCGAAGAAGACGACAGATACTGGGTCGAAGTCGTCGGCGAAGCTGGCCTCTACATCAAAGAACTGATATCGGGTGACAGCGGCAGAACCCAGCCCAGCCTTGCCCAGATCCTGGGGCGCACCGCAAGTGTTGTCAGCCTCGATGTGGTGCTGGTCAAAACAGCAAACGAGTATGGTGAGTAATCATGGCACATCACAATGGACCACGCAAGAAGACGCGGTATAAGTTCAAGAAGGACCTCAGAAAACGCGGTATCCCCCCGGTCACCTCAGTGATTCAGAACTTCGAGATCGGGCAGAGGGTACACGTCGTGGTCGAGCCGAGTGTCCAGAAGGGCATGCCCCACCGGAGGTTCCATGGGAAGACCGGCACGGTCATCGGGCAGCGCGGACGCGCATGGGTGCTCGAAGTCAGGGATGGAGAGACAATAAAACAGGTGATTGCGAGACCGCAACATCTAAAAGCGCAGAAAGTATAACCCTCAGCAGTAGTGATTGGCATGAAAGTAAAACGGATCGTTAGCGAAGAGCGGATGCTGCTTCCCGAGCTGCGCGACACCCTCCTTTCCGTGGAGGCAGCCCGGCTTGAGTCAGAAGAGGAGATGTCATACGAACTTCGTAAGAGTATCGAGCATGCCAATCATCTCTCAAAGGCATCTTCCGAGAGGGCTCGCGCCCTTGTCGACGAGCTCATAAAACTCGAGAAGATGAAGGAAGAGATTGCCTATCGCATTGCGAACCTTATGCCGCGAACCCGGGACGAACTTCGGGCCATCTACGCCAAAGAACGGTTCAATCTCACGACGGAAGAGCTGGACGAGATACTTGACCTGGTAATGACCCACTTCTGATTGAAGGGGTGGTGCCAATGAAGACCGAAAGGAAAGAGGAGAACGCTGTAGTTATTGATATCCTCCCTATGGGATACGTTAGCGACCAGCGTCCTACTTACAAGCGCGAACCGGTTGTCCAGGCAGTCGGGGTGGACCAGTTCAAACTGCTCGAGCTCGTCCCGAAACCGGGTGCGGACATCCAGATCTACGACCGCGTCTATATCGGCGATGCGGAGCGGGAGAAGGTCGAACGTGTCAAGCGGCGGATCGGCTACGAAGACCTGACGGCGACCGCGAAGCTCGAACTGCCGTTCGTGGTCGAGCAGATCGTCCGCGAGAACGAGCTGCGGTTCGTCGACTTCTTCAACAAGTCCGTACCCATTACGCCGAAGTTCCACATGCTGCACCTGCTTCCCGGCATCGGGAAGAAACTGCTGTGGGAGATCATCGAGCAGCGCGGTAAGAAGCCGTTCGAGAGTTTCGCCGACATCTCCGGGCGGATCAAGTCGCTCCCGCACCCGGACAGGATGGTCGTCAGCCGGATCCTGCGCGAGATTGAAGATCCGGACGAGAAGTATCACGTCTTCACATCGAGATGAGTGCTCCGAAGGATCAGCACTTTCTCGTCGACCGAAGGGCCGTCGAGAAGATTGCCGGTTTTGTCGATGTTTCCGGCCGGAAGGTGCTCGAGATCGGTCCCGGCGAAGGGATCCTCACCCGCGCCCTCCTTGACAGGGGTGCGAACGTCATTGCGGTAGAGATCGATCCGGCTCTCGTGGAGGAGCTCGAGATCGCCTTTGCCGACGAGATCGAGGAGGGCCGTCTCGAGATCATCAGGGGCGACGCGAAGAGGGTGGATATCCCGCCGTTCGATATCGTCGTCGCGAACCTCCCCTATTCTGTCTCTTCGAAGTTAACGTTCCGGCTGCTTGCGATCGGGTTTGAGGTTGCGGTCCTGATGTACCAGAAGGAGTTTGCCCGGCGGATGGTCGCGCCGCCGGGAACGCCGAACGTCGGGCGGCTCTCGGTGATGGTGCAGACCTACGCCTCCGTAAAGCCGCTGCTTGATCTCTCGCCCTCCTCATTCCGGCCGAGACCACAGGTCCGGTCCTGGGTGGTCCGGATCACGCCGCACGAGCCGCCGTACCCGATCGCGGATCGTGAGGTCTACGCGGACGTCGTCCGGGTGCTCTTCTCCCATCGGAGAAAGACCGTCCGGAAGGGCCTTCGGAGCGGTAAGGACACATTTCCCGCCCAGGCGATCGAGCGGACGATCGCGGGGCTGCCCGACGACCTCCTGCAGCGCCGGCCCGAAGACCTGACGCTCGAGGAGTTCGCGCTGATCGCGAACACGATGAGCGGGAGTTAGGGATGCTTCCCGACCAGGTCTACCCGCCCGCTGAGGACTCATACCTCCTTCTCCGGGCGGCACTTGCCGAGGTCCGGCCGACCGACCGGGTGCTGGAGGTCGGGACCGGGAGCGGCTACGTCGCGGCCGGGCTTCTCGGCCGGGCGGCGGCGGTGGTCGCGACCGACATCAACCCTCACGCGGTGGCGTGCGCCCGCGGCCGCGGGGTAGCGGCGATCAGGACGGACCTCTTTTCGGGTGTCTCCGGCCCGTTCGACCTCATCCTCTTCAACCCCCCCTACCTCCCGACGGCTCCCGATGAGCGGATGGATGACTGGCTGGAGTACGCCCTCGACGGCGGGCCGACAGGAAGGGTAGTGATAGAACGGTTCGTCGCGGATGCCGGGAGAGTGCTCGCGCCCTTCGGAAGGATTCTGCTCCTGGTCTCGTCGCTGACGGATCTCGACGAAGTCCGGGACCTCTTCGCCCGTGCGGGGTTCGTCTCGTTCGTCGTCGATGAGGAGGCACTCGAGGGGGAGCGGCTCTACGTGCTCCGGGCGGCGCGGGACCTCTGCCGGATGGGGGCGTGATTTTCCGGGTAGCGGGTTCGAGTGTCGCACGGCGCCGCCTGCCGCCTGGATCCTCGGCCGGAAAATAATTCGCAAAACGGCATCTGCGGTTTTCTTGCGTGTTTTGATGAAAAAAGAGTGGCGAGTTCTTTCGGTCACACCGTCGAGGGCCGCTCGAACACCTCCTCAAACTCAAAGTGCGCGAACTCCGCGAACGGTGCATCTAAAATCCCTGCCGCGAGATCCTCTTTTGCAACGGCGAACGCACCCGCGTCCGGGTACGCGATGAAGGTGTACTCGGTGGTGCCCTGGTACTCCTCCGAGACGGACGCCGACTGCATGAGCGCGATCATCTCGGGCGTGCCGATGGTTCTCTCCTCCTTCCGGTAGCCGTCGAGGAGGGCGAGCATGTTCTGGTAGCGGTAGTCCTCGGGCCTGACTTCGGCGTGGTAGCCGTCCACCCGCTCGACGGCGGGGGGATGGGCGCCCCGGTAGAGGTAGTAGTTGTTCGCGATCAAGAGGCAGTCGTTCGGCTCGACGACGCCCGGTCCTCGCACCGCGCCGCCGTAGGAGTCCGTCTCGAAAGCCGCCGGGACGCTTCCCGTCCCGCTCCCGTAGGGTGCCGAGACCCCTGCGTTGTTCCCGCCGGTCCTGGTCCCGTTC
>PGYH01000133.1 GCA_002839575.1 Methanomicrobiales archaeon HGW-Methanomicrobiales-6 | reverse complement strand
AACGGCACCGCCACGGTCATGATCCCGGTTCCGGCGAACGCGGAGGGCGAGCTGGTGATCTTCGAGTCGTCCAGCGTTCGCCAGCCCGCCGGGTGGCGGACGGCGATCCGGGAGACGCAGTACGGGAAGATGCTCGCGTTTACGACGACGGAAGACTACGCGCCGGATATCTTCGTATCGTCCAGTGAATTCGAGACAAAAGAAGAACCCCGGCTGCTCGTGCCGGTCCTCGCGACCCCGGACAACGCGAGCGTCGCCGAGTTTGCCCGGATTTCGAGCGGCACCTACACCACCGTCGTCTTCCTCGACGGCTTTGTCCCGCCGGAGAACGCCACATCGATCTCGTTCGACCTCAGGTACCAGGGCGGCGGAGGTGTGAAGCATCTGATCAAAGAGAATGTCTGGACGGCGACGGTGAATACGGCTGTTCCGAGCACAAAGTCCGGTTTTGTCCCGGTCTCGGCCGGGTACCATGTCGCTGCCGGAGGGATCTATCTTTGATAGGCGAAACCCATCCCGGTCAGTGTTGACTTCACCCTATCGGCGGCAGAACCTCCGGCGAGCAGAGGCCCGACCACTCCAACCCAGACCGTCGAGCGGATTTGCCGGAGGAACCGGGATCATTCCCGTAGAGCCGCGGATCTATCATCGCGATAGTTTTTTCGAAGTCCTCCGTCCGCCGGAGGAGAACAACTCCGTCGAATGAGACGTATACTTTTGGAGTGCCTCCTGGAGATCGCTCATCACAACCTTTATAGTTAGGTCAAACCAAACTAATCAGTATCAACCATGGCGGCGAGACACGAGCACCTGTTCGAAGTGTTTGATCGCCTGATCGCCATCAAGAACGAATGCTCCTCTGAGATCTTCTCCGAATGCGGGCTCAGCCGTTTGACGGTGAAGCAGGTCGCCTACCTGAAGACGATCGACGAGCACGGCGACGTGACATTCAGCAGTCTTGCCGAGATCACCAGGAACTCGAAGCCCACCGTGACGGAGATGGTCGATCGGTTCGTCCGGATGGAGTGCGCCTACCGCCAGAAGTGCCCCGACGACGGGCGGGTCACCTACATCCGGCTGACCGAGAAGGGCCGGATGCTGGCAAACGCCGAGCGGAACGCGCTGAACCGGATGATCGAGAGGGTGGTGCGGACGCTCGATGAGAACGAAGTGGATCTCCTGGTGGAGATCTTGAAGAAGGTCGGATGATTTTTTTGCCCGGCAAAACAGTTAGGTAAATGCGAACTAAACAACCCGGAGTCACCATGCACTCACCACAACCAGACACCAGCAAAGAGCACATTGTCATACCGCTCTTCGAGACCGTGGTCTACCCCGAGACCCGGACGAAGCTTCAGGTCGAGACGGCCGTCGGAGAAGCGCTGATCGCCGCCAAGAGCGACGGATCGGCATATGCGGTCGGGCTGACCGCGAAGAGCGAGGCGGAAACCCCTGAGGATCCGGCCGAAGCGCTCTACTCGACCGGAAACCTCCTTATGATCGCGCACGTACAGCCTGCAGACGACGGCTACCTGGTCTTTGCGCACGCAACCTCCCGGGTGAAGGCCGTAACGCTCTCCGAGAGGGACGGGCTGCTCTACGCCGCCTGCGAACCCCTCCCGGACGTGCCGGACCTCGACGAGGAGACCCGGGCGGAGATGCTCAGGCGCGTCAAGGCGGCCGTCCACGAGCTCAGCGGCAACTTCCAGGGCTCCGAGCAGTTCACCCGCCCCGTCGACAGGATGGAGTCCGTCGACCAGATCATGGGGTTCGTCATGCCCTTCATGCCGGTGGACGTCGAACAGAAGCAGGCCCTCCTCGAGACCGTCTCCGTCCGGGAGCGCCATGCCGCGTTCCTCGACCTCCTCGTGAACATGAACGAGAGCATCAACCTCCGGATCGAGGTGGCCAGGAAGGCTTCCGAGAAGGTCGGGAAGGCGAACCGCGAAGCGATGCTCCGCGAGCAGCTCCGGGTGATCCAGGAGGAGCTCAACGGGTGCGACGGCTCGTCCGGCGAGGAGAATTACCGGGAGCGGATCGAGTGCTCGACGATGCCCGAGGAGGTGCGGAAGAAGGCCTTCGCCGAGCTGAAGAAACTCGAGTCGGGCGGGAGCCAGCACCACGAGAGCCAGGGGATACGGAACTACCTCGACCTCCTGCTCGATCTGCCCTGGACGGTCGAGAAGAAGAGCATCGATATCGAGGAGGCCCGCCGGGTGCTGGAGAGCAACCACAACGGCCTCGAGAAGGTCAAGGAGCGGATTGTCCAGCACCTCGCCGTCATGAAGCTCAAGGAAGAGAAGCAGGGCTCGATCCTCCTCCTCACCGGCCCGCCCGGGACCGGGAAGACGAGCCTCGGACGGAGCGTCGCGGACGCGCTGGGGAGAGAGTACGTCCGGATCAGTCTCGGCGGCGTCAAGGACGAGGCGGAGATCCGGGGACACCGGCGGACCTACGTCGGGTCGCTCCCCGGCCGGATCATCCAGGGGATGAAGCGGGCCGGGGCGAAGAACCCGGTCTTCATCCTCGACGAGGTCGACAAGCTCGCCGTCTCCTACTCCGGCGACCCGGCAAGCGCCCTCCTCGAGGTCCTCGATCCCGAGCAGAACAGCACGTTCTCGGACCACTACCTGGAGGTTCCCTACGACCTTTCGGACGTGCTCTTCATCGCGACGGCGAACAGTCTCGCGACGATCCCGGCGCCGCTCCTCGACCGGATGGAGCTCATCGAGATCTCGGGCTACACGAAGAACGAGAAGTTCGCGATCGCGAAAGACCACCTCCTGCCGGAGACGCTCGAGGAGCACGGCCTGACCACGGATCACCTCCAGGTCGAGGACGAGGCCGTCTCGGCGATCATCGACCGCTACACCCGGGAAGCGGGCGTCCGGACGCTCAAGAAGCAGCTTGCCCGGATCGCCCGGTATGTCTCCGCAAAAGTCGTCTCGGGGACGGTCGACCTGCCGGTCGTCGTGACGGCGGAGATGCTCCCCGAGATCCTGGGCCGGGAGACCGTCCGGCCGGACGTGGCCCGAAAAGAGAACCCGCCCGGCGTCGTGACGGGGCTCGCCTGGACGCCGGTCGGCGGCGATATCCTCTTCATCGAGGGGACGTTCATGCCCGGCAAAGGGAAACTGACGCTGACCGGCCAGCTCGGCGACGTGATGAAGGAGTCGGCCCAGATCTCGCTCAGCCTGATCCGCTCGAGGCTCGCGACCACCACGACCGGGTTCGACTTTTTCGCAAGCGACGTCCACATCCACGTGCCTGCGGGGGCGACCCCGAAGGACGGGCCGTCGGCGGGCGTGACCCTCTTTGCGGCCCTCGCCTCCCTCGTCACCGGGAGAACGGTCGACCCGACGGTCGCGATGACCGGCGAGGTGACCCTCTCCGGCGCCGTCCTCCCCGTAGGCGGGATCAAGGAGAAGGTTCTTGCGGCGCACCGGGCCGGGATCAGGACGGTCATCCTCCCGCGGGAGAACGAGCGCGATCTCGAGGACGTTCCTGAGGACGTGCGGCGCGACCTTGCGTTCGTGACCGTGGAGACCATCGAGGATGTCCTCCGCGAGGCGCTCGGGATAGAACTCCACGGGCCGGTCCTGCCGTATGTGGGGAAGAACCGGTGCGTGCCCATGCACGACCTCTGAACACCCTCTTTTTATCGTCTCGCCATACCCCCCTTTCTCTCCTTCGAGCCCCGCTCCGGGAGCAAATAGGCTTGAGGCGGTTCGACGTGTAGAGGATCGTGACAGAAATCGTTTATAGAGGTACGTCGAGCTCTCACCGATAGCTGCCGGAATCGGTGCCCCGATGTGCGGGATCTGTCCGGCCTGCGCCGAGACCGGAGGAGATTGCATGGAACCTGACAGGAAGCGCCTGATTGCCGTAGGGATCTTTGCGTTCATCGGCGTCGTCCTTCTCGTCGCGGCGGTCGTGCTCACGTGCACCGCCCTCGTCACCCTGATCACGGGAGTCGACGGTCTTCCACAGGAGCTGGATGTGCGGGTGGTCGGGGAAGAGGATCTGCAGAATGCATCCATCATTCACCTGACCGACCGGGACCTGAAGCAGCACCCGGTGCTTGCCTCTGCGATCCGCGAGGCCGGCAGCAACCCCAACGTGGTGAAATCCGCATTGGTCCCGATGACGGGGGCCGAATGCCTCGTACTCACCGAGTCCTGTGGTGTGTATACGGCGAATGCGCCGATCCTCGAGTACGACGGAGTATACTACGCCACCCGCGTTCTGATCCATTAGGATGCATGAAGAGGTGCAGAATGGAAGAAGGTAAGAAACCCGGCAACCGGCTCGGAACGGCGGGGCTCGTCGTCGTCTGCGGTCTTGCCGGCATCGTCGCGGTCGCGCTCGGCCTCATGCTCGCCGACGCCCTCCTCATCTACGCGATGGAGGGCTCGGGCGGGCAGCCGATGCTCTACGTCATGGAGAGGACGGATGTGCAGCCCGAGTGGGGCATGGTCGTTCCCCTGACCGAGAAGGACTTTGCCGACCATCCGGCGCTCGACGCGGTCATCCGGGGCGAGGAACGAAATCCGTCAGGATGGGAGTGGGGTATGAGCGACCGGCGCTTCATCGGGGGAGCCAACGTCTCGTACGCGGAGAGCAGGGCGCTCCAGGACACTTACGGCCCCGACCGGGAGACGTGGGTCTACCCGCACCTGGAGTATGAGGGGGAGTACTACCTGGTGGTGACGACGTGGCCGTGAAGGACATGATCTGGAGATACTTTGAGGTGAACGGATGAGCAGAACAACCAGAACGCGGACACTCCCCCTCCTCCTCGCGCTGCTGCTCGCGGTCGTCCCGGCGGCGGGCGCAGATCTCGGTCCCAATCAACACCTGATCCCGGAACTGAAGGTGAACGAGTCGATCGAGACGATCGCCATCTCCGGGGTGTTGAGCCTTCAGCCGGAATGGGACGGGAGTGTGACCACCGGGATACCGTTCGGCTCGATCGTCGTTCATACTGCCGACGCAAGAACACTGATCTTCGATAGCGACGGCAACCAGCTGCTCTCCATCAGCGACGAACTCTCTGCAAAAGTCCCCACCCCTGCGGGTGTCGAGAAGCCCTGCACCTGGGTGCACCAGCTCCCGAACGACTCCCGGGTCTATCATCACGACAACGCGACCTTCATCTTCGGCAAGGCCGGGAACCTCATCCTGACCGTCATCAACGAGCACCCGCCGCCCGTCGAAGACCCGATCGCCATCAACATCACCTCCCCGGCCGAGGGCGAGACGGTCTGGATCGACGTCGTGCCGCCCCGCGTCGCCGTCGTCGGGGAGGTGCATGCCCCCACAGGTCTGCACAACGTGGTTGTGCGGAGCGGAACCGGGGAGGTCTCGTGCGGGAACCGGCCCGAGTTCGCCTGCTCGGTCCCGGTCTCCGCCGGGGAGAACACGATCACCGTCGTGGCGGACACCCATGGACGCCGGGCCGAGAAGACCGTGAACGTGACCGTCCGTATCGGTCTCCCGCCGCCCCCGGCGATCGCCGTCTCGGGCAGGGTGACGGACGCCGGCGGCAACCCGGTTCCCGGTGCATTGGTGCGGTTCGAGTCGGTGTTTACGCTCGACGACGAACCCCTTGCGGGGACGAACGTGACCGGGGAGGACGGCGGCTACCTGGTAGATACCCCCGGCTACCGGCAGACGGTCACGGTCGAGAAGGAGGGTTATTCCACTCTCCGGGAGGAGTTCATCTTTGAGAACTCAACAAACACCCTCGACCTGGAACTGGAGCCCCTGCCCCGGGCGGTCCCGGGGTTCGGTCCCCCGATCGCGGTTCTCTCGCTCACGGTGGGGCTCCTCCTCATCGGCCGGAAGGGGTGGTGAGATGACAGAGAGCGGCTCAGTAATCCTGGCGCTCCTCCTCACCGCCGCGGTCACGGCGCTGGCGGCGGGGTTTGCGGCTTTTGCGCCCGTCACCGAGGTCACCGTAACCCCGCATGAGCAGATTGCCCCACAGGATCAGGCCCTGGTCCATATCGACTTCTTCACGGAGAAGCGGGATGCCCCGGTCGAGGACGTGGATATCCTCTCCTCGATCCTGCGCTACGAACTCGCGGTCTACGATACAGAGGGTATCCATGATCGCCTGCTTTCCGGCGAACCGCTGGCGGTGCATATCGCCGGACGGCCCTGCACGGCGGATCTCGAGGAGTCGTTGCACGACACCGGCTCCTTCACCGGCACCCTTTCCGGGGACGGCAGGGCGCACCTGACCATCAGCGGCGACGTTCTTCGCGGCTATTTCGAGATCGGCGCCGCCGCATACTGGGTGGAGAGCACCGGACGGTACGACACCGAATCCCCCGGGAAGGTCCTCCACTATGTCCACTCCTCC
>PGYH01000132.1 GCA_002839575.1 Methanomicrobiales archaeon HGW-Methanomicrobiales-6 | reverse complement strand
GCACCGGCTATCATGACAGTTACTTCTCCATGTACCTCTTCGGCCCCCTCCCGCCCGGGGAGTACTCCCTCGCGTTCACTGCGCCGGATGGCTATGCTTTCACGAGCACCGGCGGCGACAGCCACGCCGATCCTTCGACCGGGACGACGGCCCCGTTTTCGGTCGGCGGGGGTGATATGGTTGTCAGGGATGCGGGGTTGATCCTCTCCCTGACCCCTATCCCGCCTCCGGGCGATGCGCCCGGAGGACCGGTGAATGAGGTTGACGCAGGCATAGCAGGCAATGAGCAGGAGGAACAGGCTGATACGGCTGCCCGCGAAGAGTGGGGGGATGAGACCGCCGCTGATGCGGCGGACGATGATCAGGGCGGCCCGGTCGTGACCGATGATCCGCAGGCCCCAAAGAATGATGCCGGTGACGATCGGAAAATGACCGGAGAGGACGACAACGATGACCGAAAAGAGAAGACAGAGGATGGAGACGACCGAACGAAGGTAAAGGAAGATGATGATGACCGAAAAGAGAGAGAAGATGATGATGACAATAATGAGCGGAAAGTAAAAGACGACGATAGAGGCCGAACGAAGGCAGAAGATGACGATGACCGGAAATGGGCTGAGAAGGATGACGAAAGCAGACCTGACCGGGAGAAGAACGTAAGACGGGATGACGATGACCGAGATGACGATGACCGAGACGAAGATGATTAATCGGAGCGGATAAGACGCCGGTCGACAACAAACGTGCGCGCTCCTCCTATGGTTTCCTGCACATCGTGGTTTACTGCTCCCGATCGTTGGGGGTTGTAGGGGCCGGGTTATTCCCTGCTTTCATGCCTGGCTCCGTATTGGCTGCTCAAATGACGTCCTGTACTCCCGGGCCCTGTTATCCGGTATCATAAAAATATTAATATATTATAATGCCTATTGGGTGTCGGAACCCCTGGCCGGTATCGGATCGGAAAAAATTCCGGCCTGTCCGGCCACCGAAAGACGGCAGATGTGAACAATGCGTTCTTTCGGGGGGTTACACGCCCGGAGGCCTTCACGGCATCCGGGAGATGAGGTGAGCCGATTGAGATATATCAGCGTTCTTGTAGCAATCATCGTATCAGCGTTCGTCTTCGGTTCGATCGCAAGCGCCGCAGTCCCGGCGGAGCCGGGTACAGGATATGAGAAGACCGTCGGCACGATAGGAGGAACTATCTTTCTGGACGCCGACGCAAACGGCGTCCAGGACGCCGGCGAATGGGGTATGAGAGGCGTTGCCGTCCACCTACTCAACGCCGCGGGGGAGAGGATCGCGACGGCGGAGACGTTCGCCCACGCCTGTGAAGGGCTCTACATCTTCAGCGGTGTCCTCCCCGGGAACTACACCGTCGAGGTCATCCCGCTGGAGGGGTACGCCTTCACCGTTCCCGGCATGGGAGCACCCGGCGAGACGGCGAGCACCGTTGATGCGGCGAACGGCACGACCACCGGCATCGACCTGACAGAAGAGATGATCGCGACCAGCGACCTCATTGTCAGGGATGCCGGTCTGGTGCCGGCCGCCGCCTGACGGCGATCACACTATTTTTTATTGGTGCTCTGCAACGTGTTTCCGGAGCATCGTGCCGGGCCTGTAACGGTCAGCGATCTCGAGCGCTGTCTCCCGGAGAGCCGCGTGCTCGGCGATGCAGGACTCCGGCGGAGCCGCCTTCCGGAGGATCTGGGAGGTGTTCTCGGTGATCTGGATAAGCTCGGTTGCTATCAGCGCGTTGAGCCAGATAAGGTCGCGGAGCATCTCTTTCGTTTCTTCGTCCTGGTGCATGGGTACAATTAGGCCGTGCTCCCACATCAATCGTGCCGAACCGGCCAGTAGAACAGAAGGGTTGATTGACCCCGCCGGGAAATAGTAGAAAGAATATGGGTATGCAGTTTCTGGAGTTCGCCCGCGTCTGTGAGCACCTTGAAGGGATCCCCGGCCGCCTCGATATGATCGAGCAGGTCGCCGCCGTCCTCCCCCGGCTCGACGACGAGGAGCTCCCCGTCTTCGTCCGGTTCGTCATGGGCAGGGTCTTCCCCGACTGGAGCACCAAAAAACTCGGCGTGGGTCCGAATCTCCTCTACGACGCCGTGGCCTATGTCGTCGGGACGAAGCGGGAGACCGTCCGCGAGGCGATCAACACGACCGGTGACGTGGGCCTCGCCGTCGAGGCGCTCCTTGCAAAGAAGGAGCAGACGTCGTTCTTCATCGAGGAACTCGACCTCACCGACGTCTACCGGGAGTTCGAGCGGATGGCGGCCGCCGAGGGGCAGCGGTCGCAGCGGGAGAAACTCCGCGTGGTGGAGGGCCTCTTCGGCAACGCCCGCCCGCTCGAGGGGCGGTACCTCGCGCGGCTGATGCTCGAGGAACTCCGGATCGGCATGGGGGAAGGGAACGTCCGCGACGCCGTCGCGAAGGCGTTCGAGGTCGACGTCCGCCTGGTCGAGCATGCCCACCAGGCGCTGAACGATCTCGGGGAGGTCGCCCTCCTTGCCCGGCGCGACCCCGACGTGCTCTCCCGCGTGACGATCGAGCCGTTCCGGCCGGTGAAGATGATGCTCGCGCAGGCGGGCACCATCGCCGCCCAGATTGAGGATCACGGCGAGGTGGCGGTCGAGTACAAGTACGACGGGAGCCGGTTCCAGTTCCACAAGGTGGGCGACGTCTGCCGGATCTACTCGCGGAAACTGGAGGACGTCACGGGGAGCCTCCCCGACATCGCGAACCTCCTCTTGGAGGCCACCGATCACGACGTCATCCTGGACGGGGAGGCGGTCGCCGTCCGCGACGGGAGGCCCATGCCGTTCCAGTATGTGATCCGGCGATTCCGGCGCAAGCACGAGATCGACTCGATGATGGAGCAGATCGAGCTCGTGCCGCAGGTCTTCGATATCCTCTACCTGGACGGCGAGACGCTGATGGATCGCCCCCTCGCGGAGCGACGCAAAGCCCTCGATGAGGTGCTCCGTACACACGTCGCTCCGCAGTTCCCGGCCGCCGACGCGGCCGCGGCGGAGGCGATCTACGCCGAAGCACTCGACCTCGGGCACGAAGGTATCATGGTGAAGGTCTTCGACTCGCCCTACACCCCGGGCGTCCGGGGCCGGCTCTGGGTGAAGGTGAAACCCGGGGTCGAGACGCTCGACCTCGTGGTCGTCGGGGCCGAGTGGGGCGAAGGCCGGCGAGCCGGGACGTTCGGCTCGTTCCTGCTCGCGGTCCAGGACCAGGGCCGGCTCCTCCCGGTCGGGAAGGTTGCGACCGGGATCACGGACGAGGTGCTGGCCGACCTCTACGCCCTCTTCAAGGATAAGGTGATTGCCCGCTCTGGAAAGGAGGTTACGCTTGAGCCGGAGGTGGTCTTCGAGGTGGGCTATTCCGAGATTCAGACGAGCCCGAACTACGAGAGCGGCTACGCGCTCCGGTTCCCGCGGTTCGTCCGGGTGCGCGAGGACAAGAGCGTCGACGAGGCCGAGACCCTTGACTCGCTCGTCGAGCGCTACGCCCGGCAGAAGAACGGGCAGGGGTCCTTCCCCTCTTAAAAGTCAAACAGCGTCTTCTGTGTCACGAGTTCCGGGATGAGCCGGCTGTAGGGACGCCAGTGGCCAAACCCGATGAGCCGGGACGCGAGGTCGGTTGCCTGCCGAAGATCGGCGCACGGGGTCTTTCCTCCCCGCATGGCGTTCCGCGTCGCCTCCCGCACCACCCAGGTGCCGAGCGGCGCCCAGTACTCGCCGGTGACGTTTCGCAGCACAAGCACCCGTGCCGACCGCCGCACGCTCTCCAGGTACTCCGCGATCGCGAGGCGCGCCGAGTAGTAGGCTCCCGCGAGCGGGGAGTAGCCGGACTTGGTGAGGCCTTCGCCGTCCACGGCGATCGTCTCGCTTCCGCCGCCCCAGAGCGACTGTTTTCCCCAGACCTCGATCATCTCGAACTTCCAGTCCCCCGGAACGAGGAGACAGACGATGTGGTTCCCGTAGAGCGAGGCGGAAAAGACCTCTATTCCGGAGAGCGGTGGGTAGCGGGCGATCTTCTTCTTGAGCTGCTTTGAGACCGTGTCGTCGACCGCCGTGATCGCCCACCGGGTGGGGACGACGCGCCGCTTCTTCTCGCTCCCGAGGAGGCCGGCGGTGAGGAGCTGGGTGATCCGGTAGACGTCGGTTCCCGAGGCGTTGAGGATCTCGCAGGCGTCGGTCGCGGAGAGATCGGTGTCTGAGGTCGCCCGGTCGACCGCCCGGTCAACCCGGGCGTTCTCGAGGACGTCCATTTTCCGGATGGCGCCGGTGAGCCCGACCGGGGCGATCGTCCCGTCGAACCGGAGGTCGAAAGAGACGGGTTTTGTAAACCGGACTTCCACGTCGAGCGGCTTGCTCGAGAGCGCGATCTCCTGGATGTTCCCCGAGAGCCCTTTCGCCTCGCCGGCGCCGCGTATCGTCCGGGCCCGGAGTCCCACGATATCGTCGATTTGAAGGCCTCTCGCAATCCAGTCCGGCGGATGGTCGGCGTCGTCGATCATCAGCGGGCCTCCCGCAACCTTCGGGTAGCCGTAGCTCCCGACAAAGACCGACGGTGCGGAGCCCTGGTATTGGTCGCTCTGCCGGACCGGGACCTGGGCGTAGAACCTGCTCATGATCGGGCATCGCTCGAGCCCACAGAGTCCCTTTCCCTTACACTCGGCGCATCGCATGCCTCACTCCCCGCGGCGGTCGACGACGATCCGCACCCTCCCCGCGAGGATGCGGAGCGTCTCCTCCACCCATTCCTCCCAGCTGGAAGGGTCGAGGTCCCGGGAGGCTGCAAGCTCCCACCCGATGTCGTCGTCACGGCCGTCCTGGACCTCGACCACTACCGACCCCGGGGCGTACCCGGGCTTCACGATGGTGTCGGCGTCCCCGTCGACCACCCCGAAGACGGGGATGCCGGAATGCGAGCAGATATGTCCGCAGACGGCGGTGGTATCATCGCCGACGGCGAGGACGCCGCAGACATCTTCCCCGATCTCGCGGTAAAGGGCGTGACCGCAGTGGTCGATGACCGCGACCCTGCCCGTGCGGGAGGCGCGCTCGCCCTGCCGGGGCGGGGCCGAACGCACCGGTCCGCTCTTGCACCAGGCTTTCCGGATCTCGGGGAGGCCCGCCCGGAGGAGTTTCTCAAGCCCGTGGGGTTTTGGGTCGAGGCCGGAGACCACCCTGAGGGCTCCGTTCTCCCCGGAGAGGATGACCGTCTCCGCCGTCGCCGTCCCGATGACGATCCCGTTCACGAAGACCGCCTCCCCCGGTATGCAGCCGCGGATCTCCCGGACGCCGTCTCCCCGGTCGCCGGTGCTCTTTGCGTGAACGAGATCGTCCCCCGTCCGCCGGACGATCTCCTCCGCGAGATCCCGGTCACCACGGTTCCAGCGATAGACGGTTCCGCTTGAGGTCTCCACGTGGACGAGCCCCGGGAGCCGGCCGGCGACGATCTCGCCGAAGATCCGGCCGGACTTCGGGGTCTTTCCCCGGTTGACCAGGCACGCTCTCCCGGAGAGGGCGGCGAGGACCACGCTCGGCCGCTCGTCCGTGCAGATGACCGAGAGCCCGGATTCCTCGGCGGCCGTCCGGGCCATCACACCCGCGACAAGCACCCGCCGGGGAGAGAGGAGCCCGATCAGCCGTTCGACGTCCCCGGCATCGAAGACTTCGGGGCCGTGCACCACCATGACGAGGTTCATCAGTACTTCTCTGCCCTCGCCGACTATCAGGTTACCGTCCCGAGGAGTTCTGGACGGGGAGGTAGGGCATCAGGGAATTCGCGAGTTTCGCGATATCCATGGACTGCAGGACGACCCGGCCCGGCCCGGTCAGCGTGGTCAGGAAGAGCCCCTCCCCGCCGAAGAAGACGGTCTTCACGCCGCCGGCGAGCGCTATGCTGTAGTCGACGGTGCTCTCGAACCCGACGACGAGGCCGGTCTCGACCCTGACCACCTCGCCCGGTGCAAGCGTCATCTCCATGATGTCGCCGCAACAGTGGAGAAACGCCTTCCCGCTCCCGGAGAGCCGCTGCAGGATGAACCCTTCGCCGCCGAAAGCGCCTGAGCGGAGCTTCTTCGTGAACGCGATATCGAGGTCGATGCCCTGCTCGGAGCAGAGGAATGCATCCTTCTGGGCGATGAACTCGTTTCCAGAGAGGTCGAGGGTGAAGATCTTCCCCGGGACGTTCCCGGCGAACGAGACGAACCCATCCCCACCCTCCGGGGTGAACTCGGTCATGAAGAGCCCCTCGCCGGTCATCATCCGTTTGAGTCCCTTGAAGAGCCCGCCCTTCATGTTGGTGGTCATCTGCATGTTCCCGCTCATGTTGACCATGGCGCCGGCCTCGGCG
>PGYH01000131.1 GCA_002839575.1 Methanomicrobiales archaeon HGW-Methanomicrobiales-6 | reverse complement strand
CTCCTGGAGCCGCCGCTTGAACTGGTGCAGAACGAGAAGGCGGCGGAGGGGCTCCGGCACATGCTCGACCTCCAGGAGTTCTGCCGGGCCCACGGGGAGAAACGGACGTTCGACCTCGACGGCGAAGCGGGCGTCCGGCTCACGGTGATGCGGGCGCGGGTGGAGTGAAGGGGGGAGCGGAGACGGAAGCGATTGCGCTCTATTTTTAGAACGTCGTTGACCGCACCCGACAGTACCCCACTCCTGCTCAATAGCCAGTAGATCTTCGAGATAGCTAGAACTCGTGCACGGCTTTCCACTGGATATCGCGACTGGGGGTGGGGCTGACGGGGAGGGGGGAGCATCTCCCCTCCCCTGTCTCCAACGCCCATCTCAGGTGCTTTGGATCGGGTTAAATTACTCTTCCCTTCACCCCCACCCCGCCCGCGCTTCGCGCTCCTCCCCCGCCCCGAGGGGCGGGGGCAGTGCGTGGCGATACCGGATGGAAAGCCGTGTATGGGTTTGCCACAGACTCACAACGTCCGGGAGCACGCCTGTATCTTGCCAGATCTTGATTCTCATCGAGTTTGAGGACACCTGCCCCCGGGTGCCCAACCTATTTTCCCCCTACCAGACAGATAACATACCGTGATCGGCAGCCTCGACCCCGACCAGAACGAGCGCGAACGCCGGCTCCTCGACGCCATCCGGGAGCAGGGGGCGACACCGGAGACCATCCGCCTTTTCCGCGATCTCATCCTCTCGTACTATCGTGCCCACGGCCGCGACCTCCCCTGGCGGCATACCGCCGACCCCTACCGAATCCTGGTCTCCGAGATCATGCTCCAGCAGACGCAGGTCGAACGGGTCGCCGTGAAGTACCGCGAGTTTCTCGAACGGTTCCCCGACTTCGAGAGCCTTGCCCGTGCGCCCAGAAGCGAGGTTCTCCTCGCCTGGCAGGGCATGGGATACAACCGCCGGGCAATCGCGCTCCAGGAGACCGCACGGCGCGTCGTGGAGGAATACGGCGGTGACCTTCCTGCCGACGTCGAGATGCTTGCAACCTTCCCCGGCATCGGGAAGGCGACCGCGGCGGCGATTGTTGCGTACGCGTTCAACATGCCGGTCGTTTATGTCGAGACGAACATCCGGCGGATCTTCATCCACTTCTTCTTCCAGGACCGGGAGGGCGTCCGGGACGACGAGATTCTCCCGCTCGTGGAGAGGACGCTCGACCGCGAGAACCCGCGGGAGTGGTATAGCGCGCTGATGGACTACGGTACGGTCCTGAAGAAGCGGACGGCGAACCCGAACCGGAGGAGCGCGTCCTACTCCCGGCAGAGCCGGTTCGAGGGGTCCGACCGGCAGATCAGGGGGCGGATCCTCGCGCTCGTCCTCGAGGAGGGAACGGTCATGGAGAAGGAGGTGATCCTCCGGCTCTGCGAAGAGCCCGGGCGGGTGAAGCGGATCCTCGGGGACCTCGCACGGGAGGGGTTCGTCGCCGAGAGCGAGGGTGCGTACACCTGTAAGTAAGGTTGATGCCGGACGGGCGCCATCCCAGAGAGGATGAAGATCGGCTACCCGTGCATCAACCGGAGCATCGGCTGCTCCTCGGGCCGCACGTTCCGGCTCTCCTCCTACTCCGACGAACGGCTGGAGGAGACCGTCCGGGAGAACCTCCGCTGTCTTGGTGAGACCCTCCGTTTCAATCTCAAAGAGTGCATCCTCTTCTTCCGGATCGGCTCCGGCCTCGTGCCGTTTGCATCGCACCCGGTCTGCACCGCCGCATGGGAGGAGACCTTCGCGAGGGAGTTTGGGGAGGTCGGCCGGTTCGTCCACGAGCACGGGATGCGAATCTCCATGCACCCCGACCAGTTCGTCGTCATCAACGCGAAAGATCCCGATATTGTCGCACGGAGCGTCGCGGAACTCCGCTACCACACCGCTCTTCTCGACGCCATGCACCTCGATGAAACCGCGAAAGTCCAGATCCACGTCGGCGGGGTCTACGGCGACCGGGATGCTGCCATGGAACGGTTCGTGAGCGTATATTCCCGGCTCGATGAGAGCATCCTCCGCCGGCTGGTCGTCGAGAACGATGATACACGCTACACCCTGGCCGACTGCCTCCGCATCCACGAGGAGACCGGCATCCCGGTGCTCTTCGACGTCTTCCACCACACTGTCAACCCCTCCGGCGCCGGGGTTGCCGAAGCGGTCGAACAGTCCGGCGCGACCTGGCGTCCCGACGACGGCATCCTGATGATCGACTACAGCACCCCGATGCCCGGCGGACGGAGGGGCCGGCATGCAGAGAGCCTTGATGCTGCCGACTTCGAGCGGTTCCTCGCCGAGACCGCGCCGACAGATATGGACATCATGCTCGAGATCAAGGATAAAGAGAAAAGCGCTCTTGCCGCCATCGGGATCGCCCGCCGGGACGGGCGGTTCCTCCTGCCGGCAGAGCGGTAGCCCAATCAGGGCGTAACAATCTCTATCGTCGGCGGGACGAGCGCCGCGCTGATGGCGTGGCAGATGCCGTTCGTGCAGAACGCATCGGCCTCGACGATGGGGACACTGTTGACGGTGATGCCCCGATCAGACGACCGTATGACAAGGTCGGTCCCGAGGCTCGACCTGACGGCAGCGATACTCCGGAGGTCCTCTGAGGTCAACTGCCCCGGCACGACGTGGTAACTCGTGATGAGAAGGAGTTTGTCCGCGTCCTGCCGGAGCTCGTTCATCCGCTCCTCTGGAACCCTCGAAAACGCCTCATCCGTTGGGACGAAGACCGTGTACGGCCCCCTCTCACGGAGCATCGGCTCCATGCCCGCGATTCTGATCAGTTCGAGAAATACGGTGAGGGTGTTGGAGTCTTCCAGGGTTTCGATGATGTTTTTCATGCTGCTCTCTCCAATCGCACCACTATGTGCCGAATTATTTATACGTTCGGCTACCCCTCAACGGCCCTCGCAATTGGAGGCAGGAGCAGCGTAGAGACCGCGTGGCAGATCCCGTTGGTACACCACGCGTCGGCCTCGACGACCGGGACGTTGTTGACCAGCACCCCTTTCGATGCAACCTCTATGGTCAGGTCTTCTCCCTGGAGCGACCGCAGGGTCCGGATGCCCAGGAGGTCTATCATGGAGTGTACCCCCGGGACGATATGATAGTTCAGGACTACGGTGAGCCGGTCGGTGTCCCGGCGAATCCCGTCAAGTTCCGGGCCGGGTATCTCTCGGAACGCATCGTCATCCGGGACGAAGATCGTATAGGGGCCTTCACTGCTCAGCCGCTCTTCCATATCGGCTGCCCGTACAAGGTCAAGAAACGTGGTAAACGATTCCGATTCCCGCAGAGTCGCGATGATACTCTTCATGCGAACCAACTCCCGGCGGGTGATGGAGGGACGGAAGTATATATAATTGCGGGTGGTTCTGCATGGCTCCGGAGCCGATTGGAGGCTGGTATCCGGCATCTCACAATCCCGCCGGCGAATATGTCCGGTGCATACGCACCTATGCGGACTCAGGCCTATCTCCTGACTCGTGCCTCGACAGCCCGCGGCAGGAGCACCCTGTCGATGACATGATAGATGCCGTTCGTGCACTCGACATCGGGCTGAATGACTGCAGCATCGTTCAGCCGCATCGTTTCCGGAGAGCCCGAAATATCCAGGTGGTCGCCCTGCAAGGTCCTGATCGCCTCCATCCGTGCCAGTTCCCGCGTAGTAAGTTTGCCCTGGATCACGTGATACAGGACCATGCCCTCGATCCGCTCCCGGTCGTCCATGACAGCATCCAGCACTTCCTCTGGAAACGTGGAATATGCCTCATTTGTCGGAAACAACGCCGTGTACTCGCCCCCCCCGCTGAGGGCCTCTGCCAGCCCGCCGGCCTGCAGCATCGCAACAGAAGTGCTCAACCGGCTGTCTTCCCGGGCAGTCTCAAAGATACTCTTCATGGCCATCGGAGTCATTCAGCCACATATATATAATTGCGGATATGTTGATACAGTGGGAGAAAAAAGCGATTTCTGGTCGGACCGTGAAGTCCTGTCCGCCCGTGGTCCTGCTCACTTCGCTGCGTAGGCCTCAAAGGCCTGCGAGAGCGTCACAAAGGGGATGCCATCAAGGACGTGGATGATACCGTTGTCCGCCTCCATGTTCCCCTCGAGCACGACGGCCTCGTCCACCTGCGTGCCCTGCTCGGTCTTCCGGACCATAATGGGGTTCCCTTCAACGGTCTGCACGACGTTCTTTTCTAGCAACGCATCGAGCGTGCACTTATGATTTCCGATCGTGAAGAAGTCAATCAGGTGCGAGAGCATCTGTTTGTCGTTTAAGATCATCGCCCGGTTCGGCTCGGGGATCGCATCCCATGCTGAATCGACCGGAGCAAAGAACGTCATCGGCCCTTCATCCTGCAGCATCTTCTCCTCGCCGAGGGTCCGGATGATCTCGACGAGTCTGCTGAACCTTCCATCGTTCTGTAACGTCTCAAAGATCTTCGCCATACCAGGTACCTCCCTGCGGGGCGGTTCGTGGTATGCCATCATATATATGGATTATTATATTTCCAATACAATTAAAACAGGAGTGGGAATACGCGCCTCTGTCTGCGGGCCGGGCGGATCAGATCATTTCAGGGATCGGACCTGGGAACGGCAAAACCGTCATTCGCGAATCATGTCGGCGATATACTCCTCAAGGAGTTCGAGCGCCTCCCACTCCCGGGAGCCGCCGCACTTCCGGGCAAGGCCGGTGTGGTGCTCGATAAGCCGACGGAGCCATGGATCGCGGTTCCTGACGTAGCGGGTGGCATGGACCGTAGCCTCTACGATGCTCGCAAAGCCCCGGTTCACCGGGTGCAGCCTGAGATCAAGCACCTCCTCGTGGAAGGGGACGAGCCGGACGACGAGCGCCTCGTCGCTCGACCGCTCCACGTCGGCGGCAAACGCGGCCCAGGCCTCCGCGTCGCGAAGACGGCAGACGACCATCCCGTTGATCTCTTCCCGGACAAAGGTTTCTTTCGGTAGGTCGTCAAACGCGGTCCGGACGTAGATAACGGGATCGAAGACGAAGTTCGCGACCACCCAGCGGTCCCGGGCGATGTTCCTCGCGGTATGGCTCCCCCGGAAGAGGACCATGTGCAGGGAGCCGCTCCGGTTGATGATCCCCATGGGGGCGGCGTTGTAGTCTGTGGTCGCGATAACCTCGTTGATTCCCTCGGTCAGCAGTCCCACTGCCATCCCTCCCCGAGCGCCACGTATATCCCGGCGATAGTGATGTCGGCGATCGAGCCCGGGTTGATGCCAGCGGAGACACACTCGGCGTCGAAGTCGCGGAGATCGCGCGCCCCGTTGAGCACTTCGGCCGCACACCGCATCGTCCTCTCTGCCGTCTCCATCCCGTGCTTCTTCGCGATGAAGGTGTCCGGCTCCGATGCAAGGAGGTCGAGGAACGCCGCGACGATCGCTTCACGCCCGCACCCATGCGCATGCAGCAGGTCCGCGCATCGGCGGGTCAGGGCAAATCCGTTCGTCCACTCGCGGGCAACCATATCACGGGGAGCCGAGTAGGCCATGATGTCGGCAAGGGTCATGCCCCGCTCCCGGATGGCGGCGACCGAGGCCGGATCGTTCACGTCCAGGTCCTCGCTCTCCCCCATCCGAACACTCGTAAGGCCGAACGCTGCATAGAACTCGACCGCGTCCTCGACATCGGTCGCGGCAACGACCTTCCGCGCCCCCTCGGTGTCTCCCCC
The DNA here is from genome assembly GCA_002839575.1 of Methanomicrobiales archaeon HGW-Methanomicrobiales-6. GTDB lineage: Archaea > Halobacteriota > Methanomicrobia > Methanomicrobiales > Methanoculleaceae > Methanoculleus > Methanoculleus nereidis. Next base: position 705 of record PGYH01000131.1, on the reverse strand, counting down.
GAGGACGAGCGGGATGAGCAGGATAAACGCCCCGAAGTGGGTGTTCCCACCGGAATGACCGTTTGTGAGCTGAACCGCCTTCCGGATCAGGCTCCCGACCCGGCCGCCGGTCCTCTCGGCCGCATCGAAGGCGGGTCTCGCGAGGATCGTCGAAGCGAGGAAGTGCTCGAGACGGGTGTCCGGACAGTCATGGCACCGGTCCACGTTCCCGGGTTTTGGGTAGGCAGAGACCTCGAGCATCATTGCCATCTGCGCACGTTCAGCCCGATTCATCAGCGGCTTCTTCTCCATCAAAAACCCTGTGCATGATCTTCTCTGAGAGGCGGTGCTTGCACCGCATGTAATCCCGCGCAGAGAGCCCCATCTTCTCAAGCGTCATGTTCCGGAACATGCAGGGAGAACTGATCTTGCAGCACCAGGCAAGGCTGCCGAAACAGGTGTTCTTCCCGTCTTCGAGCGGCGTCCCCTTCACCGCCTCCTGTTTGAGTTTCAGGTACTCGTCCCGGGAGAGTCCGATCTTCTCCAGGGTCGGGATGAGCGGGCAGGCCTTCACCGGCATACAGCAGAAGGTGAGCGCCCGGATATCGCCGCCACGGCAGAGCTGTTTCGGGGCGTTGTACCACCCTCCTTCGTCGGCGGACCGGGTGATGGCGGCATCGAGGCCGGCAAGCGTCCAGGGATCGGACTGCCGGGCAAGCGAGACGA